>JBEKUR010000188.1:0-11796 GCA_049514855.1 Terriglobia bacterium | reverse complement strand
GACGGGGGCACCACCTGTGCATGCTCGCGGCGAAGGTCTCTGCGAGAGCCGGATGCGGGAAATCCGCACGTCCGGTTCGACGAGGGGAGAGGAGCGTTGTCCGCCACCTCTCCTACTCTACCGCCACCCGTGGACTGGATTTCCGCTTTCGTGGGGATGACCGGCGTTTCGAGAAAGCATCAATTGCGCGGCAACGGCTGGAAGATGGCAAACACTGCGCCCTGAGGGTCTGCCAGGATTGCCATGCGGCCCACTTTCTCGATGGCGATGGGAGCCAAATGGGTCTTGGCGCCCAGTTCCTTGGCCTTGGCGACCGTCTCATCGCAATTCGAGACCAAAAAATACACCAGCCAGTGAGGGGGAACGTTCGGATCGCGAAAATTCGCAGGCGGAATTCCGCCGATGAACTTTTCCCCGTTGGCGATGTGCAGGTAGCCGGAGGGATCATTTTCGCTCGTCGTGATCCTCCACCCGAACAGGCTGGAGTAAAAGTCCTTGGCGCTCGCGGGGTCGGGCGTAATGAGATCCGCCCAGCAGAGGGTTCCAGGCACACCGGCGATTCCCGTCCCGGTATGGCTTTTGGGCTGCCAGAGGGCAAAAACAGCTCCCGTCGGGTCTTGCACAACGGCCATCCGGCCTATGTCGTAAACGTCGCAGGGCGGCGCAAGCAACTTCCCTCCAAGCTGCGCAACGCGGGTTGCGGCGTCGTCCGCGCTTTCGACGCCAATGTAAATCATCCAGTGTGGCGGGACACCCTGCGACCGCTCTTCGGGCCGCATCGTATAGGCGGCAGCCGTGTCGCGCCCCTCGAGCTGAAACATGGTGTAGAAGTCGTTGGGACCCATGGGAAAATCCTGGCTGGCCCAACCAAGCAACGAACTGTAAAAGCTCTTGGCGGCATTCTGATCGGTGGTCGAAAGCTCGATCCAGCAAAATGCCCCGGGTGGATGCTTGTCAATGTGCGGCATGGCGCGCAATTACCTCCTTTTGTTGTGTGGAGCACTTGAAGCCCGCCATTATTCTAACCCAGTTTCCCAATTTCGTCCTTGCAGTGAGCGAAGCTTTGGAATGCGGTCCGCCGTGGCGGGCAGCGCCTGCGCTATCATCCCTTCAATGAGACAATGACTCAATGGAGCAATTCCTATCCGCTCATTTCCTCGGGCGGCTCACCTCCTACCATCGACTGCGCCAGGATGAGCTGGCGCGCTTCGCCACGCAGGGCCGGCCATGTCAGTGCGAAAACCGCGCCTCCGGCCAAGCAGATGATCCCTCCCAGCCTGACGGTAAGCGGCGCTCCCACATGCTGCGCAATCGCTCCTGAAAGCAACGCGCCAAATGGCGCCATGCCCATAAACATCATAGAGTAGACCGCCATGACGCGGCCGCGCAGTTCGTCGGGGACCATGGTTTGGATCAGGGTGTTCGAGGAGGCCATTTGCAAAATCATCGCGAATCCGGCCGGCATAACCAGGAGTATGGAGAGCCAGAACCAGTGCGACATGGAAAAAAGCACCAGGGCGGCCCCGAATCCCATGGCGGCGAACATCACCCATCTTCCCAGTCCGCGCACGCCGTGGCGCGCCGCCAACGCCAGTGTCCCTATAATCGCCCCCACTCCCGCAGCGCCCATCAGCAGACCCAGACCCTGCGCTCCGCGATGCAAAACCCTGTCAGCAAAAATCGGCATCAGCACCATGTAAGGCATCCCCGTCAGGCTGACAAGGCCCAGCAGGAGCAGCAGGGCGCGGATGGGCCCCGTGCGCGCGACCCAGTGAAAGCCTTCCACAAGGCTCGCGAATCCGGAACGGCCGCTGCCTCGCGCCCGTGGCGTCACGGTCATCAGCAAGAGCCCGACAATCACCGCAATGTAACTCACCCCATTGGCAAAGAAGCACCAGCCTTCGCCGATTGCCGCCACCGTCACGCCGGCCACGGCAGGCCCCAGGATGCGCGCGCCGTTCACCATTGAGGAGTTGAGAGCAATGGCGTTAACCATGTCCTGCTGGCTCACCATCTCGACCACAAATGCCTGGCGCGCGGGAATGTCGAAAGCGTTCACCAAGCCCAGCGAGGAGGCCACCACCATGATTTCCCACACTTTAATGTGGCCCAGCAGAGTCAGCGCCGACAGGATAAACGCCAACAACATTGCAGAGGTCTGGGTGGCGATGACAATGCGATAGCGGCTCCTTCGGTCCGCCACCATGCCGCCAATCGAGGCCAGGAGGAAAACCGGGATTTGCCCGGCAAAGCCCACCAAGCCGAGGAGCAGCGACGAGCCCGTAAGCCGGTAAACCAGCCAGGCCTGCGCTACGGATTGCATCCAAGTGCCGACCAGGGAAATGATCTGGCCGCTGAAGAACAGGCGATAATTCCGATACCGGAGCGCCCGGAACATCGCCGGAACGCGGCTCTTTGTCTCGCCCGGCGCTCTTTCATTTTTTTGCAGCAGGGGGTTCGCAGACCGTCCCCGCGTCGATTCGGTTTCCGTGGCCATGGTCTCATGATACTGGAGCATGCAGGGATTGGCCAAAAGGAAACGAGAGTCGAGGGAAGTCCGTGCAGGAGCTTACCATCCGTCCGAGCTGAGGACACCTCAGCTTGCACGCCAGCAAGCGGGGTTGGGTACTAGATTGAATGTGTCGCTTTGGGTGACATCGGCCAACCATTTACCGAACTGCCGACATCGGATTAAGTCTCGACATGTTCGAATAAACCTCGGGGCATACGTCTCAGGCGCGGTCAGTGCCTGCCGAGAGCGTACAGTCTTAGTCCGGCAAGGCTCGAGAAGATTCCGAAGGCGATGAGACTAGGCACCAGGAGTACAGCCAAAGGCGGAAGAACTACGTAGAATCCACCCACGATCCCTTCAATGCACGCGACGATCCCCACGTAAGCCGTCAGCTTGCTGAAGACACCCTTCAGCATGACGACGCTTACAATCAGGAAACCTATCGAGGACACGACGTAACTGCAAAACGTGGCGATGGGCAGTGTTGCCAGGGCATAACTGGCGGCCGCCACGGCTGCCGATCGTTGGACCTCATTGGTCGTTGTCGCGTATCGTTGAGCGAGGGCAACTAGCGTAAGTGAGTTAAGCTCGGTAACTGCCAGGTCCAAAAACACGTATAACAGCATAAGTCCAGCGGCTATAAGCATCGCGTTTTTGCTGATATGTTTTAGTGAAAGATAGAGGGCCATCACAGCAGGCAGGAGGAGGAAATCCGTCAGGGTGAACAGTCCAAAGTTAGCTAGGGCCAGCTTCGCGTGCTCGGCCAAGGCCTTTAGATATGGCTCGCTGCCACTCGGCGGGGGCCCAATCATTACGGCGAAAACAGCGCCAAGGAGAAAAATAGCCCCCGTCACGATCATGCCCACGCCGCCCACACTGTAAACTCCTTTCCAACCCGGGTCCGGACCGACTCCAGCCTGCTCAACGGGTTTTTTTTGCGCGCTCACAACTGTTTCACTCGTGTCCATGTTCTCTCATCCTTTCGACCGGGATCTCCTTTTGGGATTTTTGGCTACAGCAGTATACAACCCGCCGCTCCTTCGCGCCACCCGGTTTTGCGGTCCCTTGCGCAGTCCTGTTGGCATGCAAGACAACTTTGGCATAGAATTCTCCCCTGCCTAATCTATGAGCAGAACGCCTCTTCGAGGAAGCGCTGCCATTCAACTGGAGGATTACTGTGTTCCGTTCAACTTTCAACATCAAAGTAGCTATGACACTCGGCTGCATCGCAATTGCGTTCGGCGCGCTCAGTCTACGGGCGGAGGTAAAGCTGCCCAGTCTCCTTTCTGACGGCCTGGTGCTTCAGCAAGGCATGAAAGTGAACATTTGGGGAAGCGCCGATCCGGGAGAACGGGTTACTGTCACTTTTGGGGGGCAACAAGTGAGCGGAGTCACCGAGAGCGGGGGCCAGTGGAAGGTGAAATTAGGGCCGCTCAACGCCGGAGGGCCATTCACGATGACCATTGCCGGGAAGAACACCATTACGCTGCACGACGTGCTGGTGGGCGAAGTCTGGGTGTGCTCCGGGCAGTCCAATATGGAGATGCCCGTGGGCACAAACCCCCAGGGCTGGAGTGGAAACGTAAACAACTATCAGGATGAAATGGCCCGTGCTGACTACCCCATGCTGCGGCTGTTCACGGTTCAGAAGGCCGTGGCCGGCAAACCTCAGCGCGAGGTGAAAGGCTATTGGGTTGCTGCGCGCCCACAGACCGTGGGCGAGTTTTCTGCGGTGGGGTATTTCTTCGGGCGGGAATTACTCAAGGTGCTGAATGTGCCGATTGGCATGATACACAGCTCCTGGGGCGGAACTCCAGCGGAGTCGTGGACGAGCCGCGGCACGCTCGAATCCGATCCCGAGTTTAATTCCATACTGGATTCAGGAACCAAGTTACTCTCACCTTACCCCAAGGTCTTCCAGGACTTTGAACAGCAACTGGGGCAGTGGCGGCAGGATTCGGACAAAGCCGAGTCGGACGGGACGCCAGTTCCCACCGCACCGACTGCCCCCGATGACCCGCGGCGGAATCCCTGGCGTCCGGCCGGCCTCTTTAATGCCATGATCATGCCGCTGACGCCCTACGCAATCCGGGGCGCCCTCTGGTACCAAGGAGAATCCAACGCCGACCGCGCGGCTCAATATCGCAAGCTCTTACCGGCGATGATCCGCGATTGGCGGCACGCCTGGGAAGAAGGCGATTTCCCCTTCCTCTTCGTTCAGCTCGCCAACTGGTCAATCCCCCAGCCCCGGTCCAATTGGTCAGAACTCCGTGAAGCCCAACTGATGACGCTCTCATTGCCGAAGACCGGGATGGCGGTGGCCATTGACATTGGCGACGCAAGCGATATTCATCCTAAGAACAAGCAAGACGTGGGGTATCGCCTGGCGCTTGCCGCGCAGGCCATCGCCTACGGACGGGACGTGATCTATTCAGGCCCCATCTATGATTCAATGGCCGTCGAGGGTGAGAAAGTCCGTTTGCGCTTCAAGTACGTTTACGGCGGACTCGTGGCGAAGAACTGGCCGTCGCCGACCCTCAGCGGATTTGAGATCGCGGGTGACGATCATAAATTCGTTGCTGCTGAAGCCAAGATTGACGGCAACACGGTTGTCGCGCGCAGTGAAAAGGTGGCACACCCCGTGGCCGTGCGATATGCATGGGCCATGAACCCGTCGTGTAATCTGTATAACCGCGCCGGCTTGCCCGCCTCACCCTTCCGCACGGATGATTGGGCGGACCCCACATCAGGGAGGTAAGGCTTCGCACGCTGCTGGTAGGCGGTAGGTGGGGACGAACATCCATTGAATAGCTTAGGCCGATGCCTGCATGGCGGCCAGGCTGATCTTACAGATAACCGAGGTGATGTCATCGGATGGAGGCCCGCCGCCAGTGAAGGCCCGCACCGCCTCGTGGATGCCTTGGACGAGTTCAGCCGCGCTGTTCTGCAGATGGCATTTTATGAACTCAAGAGCTCTGTCCGCACCAAACTGAGCCTCGCCGTTGTTGGCTGCCTCCGTGACCCCGTCGGTCAACAAGACGAGGGTTTCACCGTAGTCCAAGGGAATGGCCGGACTGGAGCAAAACTGACTGCTGGCGAAGAGGCCTAACGGTGGACCCGTGCTCTCCATGACGTGCCCGATCTCTCCCGAAGAGCGCAGTAAGTAACACGGTATATGCCCGGCACTGGCGTATTCGACCAAGCGGTTCCGCGGGTCGAGGCGGGCCAACAGCAAAGTAACGTGCTGTCCGCCGGCGAGGTCCGGGACAAGGGCATTATTGACGCGGCTGAGAATAGCACACATGTCCGACTCCAACGTCGCATAGGACCGCACATACGCCCGGGTTTCAGCCATCACCAAAGCAGCGCCGAATCCGTGGCCGCTGACATCGCCAACGGCGACACAGAGACACCCGTCCGGCTGCACAATGAAGTCGAAGTAGTCCCCCCCTGTCAGCGTTGCAGAGCAAACGGTTCCAGCAATATCAAAACCCGGCAACGATGCCACCGTGTTGTTGAGGCGCTGCTGAACTTCATGGGCGATTTGCAGGTAAAACTCCTGCTCCTGCTGTTTCCTCAGCAGGGTCACGTCTTTCAGCACGGAGACAAAGTGAGTAATCTCTCCATTTTCATCTATTATTGAGCTGATCGTCTGCGCAGACCAGTAGAGCTGGCCGGATTTCTTCCGGTTGATCACGATTCCACGGAATGGTTTGCCTGCCGTGATCAGCGCCCAAAGCTCTTTGTAGAACTGCTCGTCGTGTAGTCCGGACTTGAGGAGACTCGGCGTTCGGCCCAGGGCCTCGTTTGCCGAATAACCTGTGGTCTCTTCAAAGGCTGGGTTGACATACTCGATGACTCCCCGTCTGTTCGTTATGATCACGGTGTCCGCAGTTTGCTCCACGGCTCTGATGAGCGGATCGGAGCGTCCGCGCAACGGCTGGAGCTGTTCCTGAATCCCGGAGTGTTCCGGGTTAGCCATAGAGCCTGCCTCTACCCCTCGGGAGGGGTTTTGTGGGTGATCTAAACTGCCCAAGAATAGCCCATTGCTTTCCGCCCATGGAGAGAGAATATCACTGATTTGGTGCGGCAAGTACGCTGAATCCTCCCGCCGATCGGGTAAGCAGGTGAGTTTGGACCAGGGTCAGAGTTGAGAGCGGGAAGAGAAGCGATCCCCGAGCTCGGGGATCGCTTCTCCTCCTGTGCCTTGCCAAAACTCAAGGTGGTAAGATCAGCCGCGTTTGCGTATGAACGCCATCTCACAATCCCAACTTGCAAAACCCTGCGGCCGAATTTCCGCCGCAATTCCCGCTTCCTGATTACCCCAAGTCAGCTTCCAAGCGCCCCACAGCGCTATACTGGAGAATTGTCCACCACAATTCGCATGGATGCAAGGATAAAATTCTTGTTGCCCGCATAACAGCTTTTTCTCAAATTCGATCCGCAAAGGATTAGCGGGATGGTGAAAAATCCCCTCTGGATGCCATCCTGAGCGAAGTCAGGAGCCACAAGAACAGGTTTCAGGGTCAGGGGCGCAGCAGGGTTGGGGAAGCGCGACCCGCCGCGGTGGGCCCACTGCCGACAGCCTTCTGCCTACTGTCCACCTTCTGTCTTCTGAGTCCTTGCTCCCGACTTCTGCTGGGCAGTTGTCCGTCGTCAGGTGAGAAAGCAAAACCACGTGAATCCGCGAAGGCCGCGCAAGCTTCGTGCTATAATTCCAGCAACTGCGCCATCGAAGCAGTGAAACATAACCGCGCAGGGTCCGGCAGTTCGCGCGCTTACGAATACGGGCTAGGGAGGAAGGCATGGCGGTAAAGCATTTCCAAAAAGTTTGGCACAACGGGGAATTCATCCCCTGGAACGAAGCCACGATACACGTGGCGTCGCATGTGGTCAGTTATGCTTCGTGCCTTTTTGAAGGCATCCGCTGCTATGACACCCCGCAGGGGCCCGGCATCTTCCGCCTTAAAGAGCATACCGACCGATTGGTGAACTCCTGCAAGATTTATCGCATGGAACTGCGGTTCACGCGCGATCAACTGGCCCAGGCGATGGTGGAGCTGGTGCGGGTGAATAACGTCAAGCACTGTTACCTGCGCCCGGTGATTTTCCGGGGCTTCGGTGAGGCCGGGGTGAACCCGCTGAAGAACCCGATTGAGATTTACTTGCTGGCCTGGGAGTGGGGGAAATACCTCGGCGAGGAAGCTCTGCGGCAGGGCGTGGATGTGTGCGTTTCCTCCTGGCAGCGCATTGCGCCCAACACCCTGCCGGCGATGGCCAAGGCGGCCGCGAATTATATGAACTCCCAACTGGTGAAGATGGAGGCGCTGACCAACGGTTATGTGGAAGGCATATCGCTGGACGCCTCCGGCCACGTCAGCGAAGGGAGCGGTGAGAACCTCTTTATTGTGCGCGACGGCAAGATCATCACACCGCCGCTCTCCTCGTCCATCCTTCCCGGCATCACGCGCGATTCTGTCATCACCCTCGCCCGTGAGCTTGGTTACCCGGTCAGCGAGCAGGCCATCTCTCGCGAGATGCTTTATATCGCCGACGAAGTCTTCTTCACCGGCACGGCTGCGGAGATCACCCCCATCCGCTCCGTGGACCGCATTGTGGTGGGCAAAGGCCAGCCGGGTCCGCTTACCCTGAGCTTGCAGGAACGCTTCCTTTCCATCGTGCAGGGCCAGGTGGAGGACAAGTATGGCTGGCTTACCCTCTGCCAGCAGCCCGTGGCTGTCGAGCGGTAGTTCTCACAGCTTGCTGAAAAAGCCGTTGATCAGTAGGAGTCAGAAGACAGAAGGTGGGCCGTAGATAAGGAAAAAGGGAGGTTCCACGTGTTGCGCGACTGGGACCAGGGGCGGGGGAGCGGAGTTCTCTGCCTACCGAGCACCTACTGACTGCCTTCTGACTCCTGCTCTTCTGAAACCTGTTCTCTGAGGAGCTTCGACCGTCATGCTAAGTTGACGGAGAATCAGGAATACTTGGCAACGAGGGTCAGCTATGAGCAGCCAAAGCGTGAACATCGATACCTTGCTTCGGACCGCCTGCGAGAATAAGGCTTCCGACCTGCACTTGAAGGTGGGGAATTTTCCTTACATCCGGGTGGACGGCAAGCTCCAGCCGCTCACCCAACATCCTCGCATCTCCCCCGAAGACATGCTGGACTTTGCTTTCAGCATTATGACCGACCGGGAGAAGCAGAAGTTCAAGGAAAACAGCGAACTGGATATGGCCTATGGCGTCCCCGGGCTGGCCCGCTTCCGCGTCAACGTCTTCCAGCAGCGCGGAAACGTCGGCATGGTCTTCCGCGTGATTCCGACCAAGATCCAGACATTCGAGGAACTTTCCCTTCCCAAGGTGATGGAGAAGATTTGCGAGGAAACGCGCGGGTTGGTGCTGGTGGCCGGCACCACCAGTTGCGGCAAGTCCACAACGCTGGCGGCTATGGTGGACCGCATCAACTCCACTCGCACCGACCACATCATCACCATCGAAGACCCCATCGAGTATTTGCACCGCGATAAGAAGGGATTTGTGAACCAGCGGGAAGTGGACGTGGATACGCCCAGCTTCGCCTCCGCCTTGCGCGCTGCCCTTCGCCAGGACCCCAACGTCATTCAGGTGGGCGAAATGCGCGACCTGGAAACCATCCAGACTGCCATGCTGGCCGCCGAAACCGGCCACCTGGTTCTTTCCACCTTGCACACCACAGACGCCACCGAGACTGTGCAGCGCATCATCACTGTGTTCCAGCCATCTGAGCAAAAGCAGGCCCGCCTGCAACTGGCGAGCACGCTGAAGGCCGTTATTTGCCAACGTCTGGTCAGGAAATCCGACGGCATCGGGCGAGTGCCGGCGGTGGAAGTCCTGGTCGCCACCGAGTACATCCGGGATTGCATCGTCAATCCCGAAAAAACCCGGCTGATCACGGAGGCCCTGGCTGCGGGCGGTTCCCAGTACGGCATGCAAACCTTCGACCAGTCGCTCTACGACCTCCACTCGCAGGGCCTGATCACGCTCGAAGAAGCTCTGACCAACTCCTCCAACCCCGACGAGTTCAAGCTGCGTATTGCCGGCATCCGAACTATGGCGGACGCCACTCGCGACGAGATGGAAAGGGTCAGCGAGGTGGAAAGGTTTGCAGAGAGATAAAGAAGCGCCACCAGACCCGCTCACCGCAGCCCTGCGGATGCTCGCTCGCCGCCCCTATTCCGTGGCCGAAATGCGCCGGGCGCTGGCGAAGAAATATCCGGACTCGAGCCAGGTCCCCAAGGCGATTGCCCGTCTCCGCGAGCTCCACTACCTGGACGATAAGAAGTTTGCCGAGCACTATGCTTCCTCGCTGGCCCGCAACCGCGCTTACGGCCGCTACCGCATCCGGCGCGAGCTGAAAGCCAAACTCGTTGATTACCGCCAGATTGAACCTGCCCTCCAACAAGCCTTCGGGGAGACCAGCGAGCGGGAATTGCTGGAGCGGACTCTCGAAAAGAAGCTCCGCACTCTTCGCTTACCCCTTACACGCCCCCGGTTCCACTCGCTATGCCAGAGTCTGTTGCGCAGGGGATTCAACTCGGGTGATATCATTAAAGCAGTGCGCGCTCGGCCTGAACTTCAGCCCGTCGCGGAGGAAGTGGAGGCCGTAGACCTTGAGAGCGGGGAGAAGGAGAATTCTGAATAGTGAATAGTGAATAGTGATTAGAGCATGAAATCCAGCGAAATCAGAACCCGATTCTTGAAGTTCTTCGAAGCACGCGGCCACCGCGTGCTGCCCTCGTCGTCGCTTGTCCCGGCCCATGACCCCACGTTGCTCTTCTCGAACGCGGGCATGAACCAGTTCAAGGATGTATTTCTGGGCCGCGAAAAGCGCGATTATTCGCGCGCCGCGACTTCCCAAAAATGTGTCCGGGCGGGCGGCAAGCATAATGATCTCGAGCAGGTGGGCCGCACCACGCGCCATCACACCTTTTTCGAGATGCTGGGGAATTTTTCCTTTGGCGATTACTTCAAGAAAGAAGCCATCCCCTGGGCTTGGGAGTTGGTCACCAAGGACTACGCCATCCCGGCGGAAAAGCTTTACGTCACGGTTTTTCGCGAGGACGACGAGGCGGAGGAAATCTGGGCGAAGGACGTTGGCGTGCCGCGTGCCCGCATCTTTCGCATGGATGAGCATGACAATTTCTGGGCCATGGGCGATACCGGCCCCTGCGGGCCGTGCTCCGAGATTCACTACGATCTTGGTCCCGCTGCTAGTACGCTCGGACACCCGGATTGCCCCTTCCCTTGTCCCCAGGATTGCGGCCGCTACGTCGAGCTCTGGAACCTCGTCTTCATGCAGTTCAACCGCGACGAGCAGGGCAACATGACTCCGCTGCCCCGCCCCAGCATTGATACCGGCGCAGGCCTTGAACGCCTGGCGACGGTTTTGCAGGGCAAGAATTCGAACTTTGACACCGACCTCTTCCGGCCGCTGATCCAAGAAGCAGCGGGGCTGGCCAATGTGGAGTATGGCGCGAACCACGATACCGACGTTTCCCTGCGCATCATCGCCGACCACGCCCGCGCCACCACTTTCCTGATTTCGGATGGCGTGCTGCCCTCGAACGAAGGCCGCGGCTATGTCCTGCGCCTCATCATGCGCCGCGCGCTCTACCACGGCCAGACGCTGGGCCTGAACGAGCCGTTCCTCTACAAGATGTCCGGCCACGTTGTCCAAATGATGAAGGACTCTTACCCGGAATTGGTCGAGAGTGCTCACCACGTCGCCAAGGCCATCAAGATTGAGGAACAGAGGTATGCGCACACGACGCGGTTAGGCTTGGAGCGACTCGATGTAGCTCCGGTAGTTTTAGCCACGGGCTCAGAAATTCCGCTGCGACCCCTCCGCGAAGCTCTTCACGAAGTGAATAAAGCCGCTGAATTGGGTGACCCAGCGGTAAAGGCCCTAGAGAAACTCACTACGGCTACGGGACCTAGCGAAGCCCTATTGAGAGCGATGGCACCCAGTGAACAAGCGGTGAGACTGAACGAGGCATTGGGGAAGGCTCTAGCGCGTGCGAGTGAGGCGATGGCGCCGAACGAGGCATTGGGGAAGGCCCTAGCGCGTGCAAGTGAGGTGATGGCGCCGAACGAGGCACTGGGGAAGGCCCTAGCGCGTGCAAGTGAGGTGATGGCGCCGAACGAGGCATTGGGGAAGGCTCTAGCGCGTGCGAGTGAGGTGATGGCGCCGAACGAGGCATTGGGGAAGGCCCTAGCGCGTGCAAGTGAGGTGATGGCGCCGAACG
>JBEKUR010000187.1:0-11803 GCA_049514855.1 Terriglobia bacterium | reverse complement strand
GGTCTCAAAGGACCGCAAGTCCCGAGCTGTCGCGGGGCTATCAATGGGCGGCGCCGAGTCCCTCTTAACCGGATTGAACACTCTGGACCACTTCGCCTGGATCGGCGCTTTCAGCTCGGGTGGACTTGCCGAGGAGTTCAAGGCGGAGTTCCCAACGCTCGACTCCAAAGCTAACACGCAACTGCGACTGCTTTGGATCGCTTGCGGCACGGACGACCATCTCATCGACATAAACCGCAAGTTCCGTGACTGGCTCAAGTCGAAGGCAATCCAGCACACCGATATTGAGACGCCGGGCGCCCACACCTGGATGGTCTGGCGGCGCAACCTTGCCAGCTTCGCCTCCCTCTTGTTCCAGAAGAATGCGCCTGAGTGAGTAGATTCGAGCCCCACTTTGCCAGGCAATTCGGCGGCCCCTTTGACGGTATTGACGGCTACCGGTCATACACATAGACGGCTCCCGAATCTGGCGAATCAGCGTGCGCGACAAAAACCACCAGGGCCGTGGGCCACTGGAACCAGCGAAAGATCTTAGGGTACTCGGCAAACTCCAACAGCTTGGCAACGGCTTCGTCCACGGTTTCCAGTTTGCTCAGTTGAAACATCCGAGTGACTTGCGTTTGGCCGAACATCTTGGCTCTCCTCCTTTCGTCGGCGTGAACTTATAAAGTGAGCGGGCTCGTCTGTGGCCTTCGCAATTTTCTTCGTGCCAGCCCTTTCCTTTCCATCAGAGGACAATGCGTCTGTGTACTGTTCATAAACTTGACATTCACTCTGTCGGGGAGTTACATTAGGCTCACTCATTAGGATCGTCGCCCTAAGGGAGGTTGCCCATGCCCCCGCGCTTCAGTGTTACCGACCAGCGGCGAACCGCGACAAAGCGCATTGTGCTCTGCTGCGGATTTGTTGGCCTTTCATTTCTCGCCATCGTAGGGTTTGGTCTTCTTCAGAGGTCACAAGCCTCAGAGAATATTCTCCCTCACCGCCAAGTTTCTGCCGCGCCCACCGAAACTCATCCCAAGCTCGTCGCGACTTACGGCAAGCTGCCTCTCGGTTTTGAGGCCAACCAGGGCCAGGTGGGTGGGCCCGTCAAGTTTCTCTCGCACGGCCGCGGCTCCACGATTTTTCTCACCGCTGACGAGGCCGTCCTGACCTTGCGGAAATCCCAGCCCCGCATGAGCCGGTTTGGCAAGTTCGGACTTCCCGGCCGGCTTGACCCGTTTGGCCCGCTTGACCAACGCGGCGGACGCTGGCCGAGCCATGCCGGCGACTGGAAATCACTGTGGCGGTCGCTGATCCCCGACGTCGGCCAACTGCTTCCCGATCCGAGCGCAGGCAAAGCCGGCGTGGCGTGGGGACT
Organism: Terriglobia bacterium; assembly: GCA_049514855.1. Taxonomy (GTDB): domain Bacteria; phylum Acidobacteriota; class Terriglobia; order UBA7540; family UBA7540; genus CAVROP01. The sequence goes on along the minus strand of JBEKUR010000187.1, from coordinate 10,443 downwards.
GGAATCTGAGCCGCTGCAGGTGGTGCGGATGAGACTGGTGGGCGGCAACGCCAAGGCGCGAGTGGTCGGACTCGACGAGCTTCCCGGCCGCAGCAACTATTTCATTGGCAACGACCCCAAGAAGTGGCGCACCAACGTGCCCACCTATGCCAAGGTGAGGTTCCATGACGTCTGCTCCGGCGTTGACTTGGTTTATTACGGCAACCAGGGCGGACAACTCGAGTATGACTTCTTCGTTGCGCCCGGCGCCGACCCGAACCAGATCAAGCTGAGCTTTGCGGGCGCGGAGGGAATGCGCGTAGACGCGGCCAGCGGCGACTTGGTGCTGAAGGTGGGCAAGGAGGAGGTCCGCTTCCAAAAGCCCGCCCTCTACCAGCCCGCTGTAGCGGCGGTCTATGACCGCCGTTTTCAACCGTCAACCAACCGAGACCCTGTAACGGCGGTCTCCGGTCCTGATGCTCGTCACTCGTCACTCGCCACTCGTCACTGCTCTTTCGTGCTGGCGAGCAACAACGAGGTAGCCTTCCGAGTGGCGGGATACGACCCTAAGCGAGCATTGGTGATTGACCCGGTGCTGAGCTACTCCACTTACCTGGGCGGCAGCGGCTGGGACCAAGGCAGCAGCATTGCGGTGGACGCGGCCGGCAACGCCTACGTGACGGGCTACACCGAATCGGCCGACTTCCCCACCGCTAACCCGCTGCAGGCGACGTTGCGCGGCACCTGCGGTACGGCCCCTAACACGTATGCTTGTCCCGATGTTTTCGTGACCAAGCTGAATCCTTCGGGCTCGGCGCTCGTCTATTCCACCTACCTGGGCGGCAGCGGCTGGGACCAAGGCAGCGGCATTGCGGTGGACGCTGCGGGCAACGCCTACGTGACGGGCACCACTTACTCGGCCGACTTCCCCACCGCTAACCCGCTGCAGGCGACCAACAAAGCTGCAGCGGCACACCCGGGGCACGATACTGCGTTTGTCGCCAAACTGAGCTCGACCGGCTCGGCCCTCGTCTACTCCACCTACCTGGGCGGCAGCAACGAAGACGCGGCCTCGGGCATCGCCGTTGACTCCTCCGGCAACGCTTACGTCACGGGGGGGACTAGCTCGACCAACTTCCCCACCGTCAACCCGTTTCAAGCCACCTGCGGTGGCAGCTGGCAAAACTGCGGCGACGCCTTTGTGGCCAAGCTGAATCCCGCCGGGAGTGCACTCGTGTACTCCACTTACTTGGGCGGCAGCGGGGGTGACGGGGCCTCCGGCATCGCCGTGGATGCGGCCGGCAACGCCTACGTCACGGGCACCACTGACTCGACCAATTTCCCCACTGCCAACCCGCTCCAAGCCAACTGCGATGGCTGTGCCAACAACAACAGGAGGGACGCCTTTGTGGCCAAGCTGAATCCCGCCGGGAGCGCACTCGTCTACTCCACGTACCTGGGCGGCAGCAGCTACGACGATGGCACCGGTATCGCGGTGGACGCTGCGGGCAACGCCTACGTCGCGGGCCGCACGTATTCGACCGATTTCCCCACCGCCAACCCGCTCCAAAGCACCTGCGGTGGCTGTGGCTCCCCCAATTACCACGATGATGCCTTTGTGGCCAAGCTGAATCCCACCGGTACCGCGCTCGTTTACTCCACCTACCTGGGCGGCAGCAACGAAGAGGCGGCCACGGGCATCGCCGTCGACTCCTCCGGCAACGCCTACGTCACGGGCTTTACCAACTCGACCGATTTCCCCACCGCCAACCCGCTCCAGCCCGGCTACGGCGTGGACGCCTTTGTGGCCGAGCTCAATCCCACCGGCAGCGTGCTGGTCTACTCCACCTACCTGGGCGGCAGCAACGAAAACGCGGCCACGGGCATCGCCGCCGACTCGTCCGGCAACGCCTACGTAACGGGCTACACCGAATCGACCGATTTCCCCACCGCTGACCCGCTCCAGGCCGGCTACGGCGGCGGCATGGACGCCTTTGTGGCCATGATTGGTCCCCCGATGCTCTCCCCGACAAGTCTGTCGTTTCCAAATGAGATGGTCGGCACCGCGAGCCCGGCCGAACCGGTGACGGTCTCGAATTTTGGCTACGCGAACCTGACGATTTCGAGCATCGCCATTGCGGGAAGCGTTACCGGAGACTTCGCCGTCGCAGCGACTGGGACGACTTGTTCGACGTCAGCCGCACTGGCGCCCGGAGCAAGCTGTGTCATCAATGTGACGTTTACCCCGACGATTGTCGGCTCCGAATCCGCCAGCCTTTCTGTGAGTGACAGCGCTGCCAGCAGCCCCCAGACCGTCCCACTGAGTGGCACGGGAGTCCTCCTGCCCGCCCCTAATGTTTCCCCCACGAGCCTGAGCTTCAACAACCAGCTTGTTGGGACCACGAGCACCCCCCAACCCGTGACCGTCACGAATACCGGCACGCTGGCGCTGAGCATCACCAGAGTAGGGATCTCGAGCGGCTGGACGCAAAGCAATAATTGTCTGCCTTCCATTCCTGCCGACGCCAGTTGTACGATCAATGTCAGCTTCCAACCAATTGCCGGCGGATTCCAAACCGGCACGCTCACGCTGACGGACCTCGCCCTCGACAGCCCCCAAACGGTGAGTCTGAGCGGCACGGGCGTTGTGCCAGTGGTCAGCCTTTCGGCCACCAGCCTGAGCTTCCCCGCGCAAACAGTTTCAACCCCCAGCGCCCCGCAGGCGCTCACGCTCACCAACACGGGCACCGCAGCCCTGACTCCCCTCACGATCACGACGAGCGGTGACTTCGCCCAGACCAACAACTGCGCTGGCTCGGTAGCTGCCGGCGCCGGTTGCACGATCAGCGTCACTTTCACTCCCACGGCGCCTGGGAATCGAACGGGCACACTCACGCTGACGGACAACGCCCTCAACAGCCCCCAAAGGGTGAGTCTGAGCGGCACGGGCGTTGTGCCTGTGGTCAGTCTCTCGGCCACCAGCCTGAGCTTCCCCGGGCAAACAGTTTCAACCCCCAGCCCCCCGCAGACGCTCACGCTGACCAACACGGGGGCCGGAGTCCTGACTCCCCTCACGATTACGACCATCGGTGACTTCGCCCAGACCAACACTTGCGCTGGCTCGGTAGCTGCCAGCGGCAGTTGCACGATCAGCGTCACTTTCACTCCGACGGCCTCCGGGAATCGAACGGGCACTCTCACGCTGACGGACAACGCCAGCAACAGTCCCCAAAAAGTGAGTCTGAGCGGCACGGGGCTTGCGCCAGTGGTCAGCCTTTCGACCACCAGCCTCAGCTTCGCCGGGCAAACAGTTTCAACCCCCAGCCCTCCGCAGACGCTTCTGCTGACCAACACGGGGGCGGGAGCCCTAACTCCCCTCACGATCACGACGAGCGGTGATTTCGCCCAGACCAACACTTGCGCTGGCTCGGTAGCCGCCGGCGCCGGTTGCGAGATCAGCGTCACTTTCACTCCCACGGCGCCTGGGAATCGAACGGGCGCGCTCACGCTCACAGACAACGCGCTTAACAGCCCCCAAACGGTGACCCTGAGCGGTACGGGGCTTGGAGCGACCGCGAGCTTGTCGGTGTCAAGCCTGACGTTTGCGCGTCAACTGGTGGCAACAACGAGCTCGTCGCAGCCGGTCACCCTCAGCAACACGGGCAACGTAGCGCTCACCGTCACCAGCATAGCCATTAGCCCCAACTTCGGTCAGACCAATAACTGCGCGAGCAGTCTCGCGGCCAGCGGTTCCTGCACGATCAGCGTGACCTTCTCACCCACGGCGACCGGCCCGCTCACCGGCACACTGACCATCACCGACAACAGCAATAGGGTGGCGGGCAGCACTCAGACGGTGAGTTTGAGCGGAACCGGGACGGCGGTGACCGTCTCGGCGACGTCCCTCAGCTTCGGCGCACAGCTCGTGGGCAGCGGTTCTCTGAAGACTGTGACCCTGACGAACCTGGGCAGCACCCCGCTGAGCATTTCGGGCCTCACCGTGGTGAGCTTTGCGCCCCTCACTCCCTTGGGCACGAAGGCCGGAGACTTCGCGATTCAATCAAGCTCGTGTGTGGCGGGCGGTAGCGTACCTGGGCCAGGGAGCTGCACGATCAAGTTGGCCTTCAAACCCACCGCAGCCGGAGTACGGTCCGCTACACTTGTCATCGCTGACAGCGATCCCACCAGCCCGCAGACCGTCAACTTGAGGGGCACGGGGACGGCGGTACGGCTCTCCGCGACATCCCTCAACTTCGGCCCACAGCCCGTCGGCACCACCAGCGCCCCAAAGACGGTCACGCTGACCAACCTGGGCAACACGCCGCTGCGCATTGAGAGTCTCACCCTCGGGGGCACGGATGCGGGAGACTTCGCAATTCAAGCCAGCTCTACCTGTGCGGTGGGCAGTACGGTAGCCAGCGAGGGGAGCTGCACGATCAACCTGACGTTCAAGCCTACCGCCGCGGGAGCGCGGTCCGCTACCCTTGTTATCGGTGACAGCGATCCCAGCAGCCCGCAGACCGCCAGCTTGAGCGGCACGGGCATGTGACTTGGGCTCTCCGGAGCGTCGCTCGGCTTCGGCGCAGAGCCGGAGGTCACCACGAGTCCACCGAAGACCGTCGCGATGACGAACCTGGGCAACGCGCTGCGCTCGAGTCTCAGGATGGATTGCAGCACGATCTCACAGAGGTGCTGTTTGACCACGAGCTTCTTCCGGTTGCCATATTCCTTCTCATCTTGAGTGCCAATTAAGGTGACCCACCTGGCAGCGATGGACAGGGCTGCGCATTTCATCCAGTTCCCATTGGCCTGTTTACCGGGAGGATTCTGAAGCTACGATTCAGACCTGCATGGCCCACATTTTCCCAGTCGATCATGGCATCGAGTCTGCGATGCACCGCCCAGCGATATGGTGGGGGCTGGAGCGCCGGCAACCGTGCGCCGGACCAAAGCGCAGCGACTCGCCAGCGCTCGCCGGTTCTGTTCAGTGTTGCCTCCGCACGGCATGGCGGGGGATGGATCGCATGTCCAGGTTGCGGCGTCCGTTCGCTTAGGACCGCTCCATCTCCGTGACCGTGGATTGGTAAGTTGCTGTAGCGCAGGGCTCGCTCTCAAGCCCGCCGATCTTAATGGCGGGCGGCCTTTCCAGCAGCAGTGGCCCTTTCCGCGCCGCCCAGAGCGCGTCGCGATGGAAGAGCCGTCCGTCGGCTGACGGACTAGAAGGCGAGCGTTGCGCTACATCTCTGTGGCGTGGATTCTGCCGAACAGGAGAGCCAGTGGGGGCTGACCAATGATCGCGTGCCTCGCCCAGCCGATGAGAACGCGAGGATTTGAAACTGAAAGCCACGGACCTACAAGACAGGTCCGCGCTACGCTTGCTGCGGTAGAAACGGCCTCGATGAATCTCTTCACAGGTTCCCCGGCTGGGGAGAAGGTCTGGGAGTTTGGTAGGGGGGCTCACATCCCGGCTGAATGAGTTTGCGGGAAAGCGTTGAAGCGAGAACAGAATCCTGATAGGCTGGCGGGGACTGATCGGGAGTTGATTGCGGAACGGAGGCGATTAATTCGCCTTAGCGAGTAGTGCGGGTTTTCTTTGCACCTCTCATTCACCCCGACTCATTGGAGGTTTAATATGTCTAATCTTCATAACCGTCGCGAATTCCTGAAAACCTCGGCGCTGGCCGCCCTGGGGAGCGCCGCAGCGCTGAATCCCGGAGAAAAGCAGTTCTTGGCAACGCCGGCTCGGGCCTTAGCCATAACCATGCCCCAGACCTTTAATAAGGGTCTTCCCACTGGCAAGCTCGGGACTCTCAATGTGACACGCCTGATCCTGGGCTGCAACCAAGTGAGCGGCTACTCGCATTCCCGCGATTTGAATTATGTGGGGCGCCTGATGGAGGAATACCAAACGGACGAGCGAGTCTTGAACACCTGGCAATTGTGCGAAGAGCAAGGCATCAACACTATTCTTTCCGACCCCTTCGAGAAACCGGTGCGGCTCATGAAGCGCTATCGCAAGGAACGGGGCGGGAAAATTCAATGGATCTCGGAGGTCCATCCCCACAAGTATTACTACGATATCCGCCTGGCCGACATGAAGGAGCACCTCAAGCAGGTCATCGACAATGAACCCAACGCTCTTTACGTCCAAGGCGGGGTTTGCGATTCCTTCGTCCACCGGGGCTTGCTTGATGAGCTGGGTGAAGCCCTGGAACTGATGAAGCAGACAGGACTGCCATCCGGTCTGGGGGCTCATTCTGTGGAGAACCCCAGGGCTTGCATGAAGGCGGGTATGCAGCCCGATTTCTTTATGAAGACATACCACGCGGAGGATTACTGGTCCGCCACGCCCCGAGCGCAGCGCATTGAGTTCAACGTAGACGCGCGCAGTCCCGACAATCACGACAACATCTGGGATATCAAGCCCGAAGCAACCCGTGAGCTGATGGCTGGCGTCCAGAAGCCCTGGATTGCCTTCAAAGTGATGGCGGCGGGAGCAATTCCCCCGGAAAAGGGTTTCCGGTTTGCCTTCCAGGGTGGCGCCGACTTCATCTGCGCGGGCATGTTTGATTTCCAGGTTGCCGAAGATGTGGCGATTGCCAAGAAGATCCTGGCTGAAACCTTGGACCGAACGCGCCCCTGGCAGGCCTAGCCTCCGCCGGTCAACGTTCCGCTTGCTGGTGTCTGTTGTCGGGGCTTCGCGGTTCGAGTTCCGCTACATCATGCCGTCTGCCTGGGAGTTCAAAACCGGAATCCTGGCTAAGGTTATAAGGGTGCGCCAGCCAGGTGGCACATAGGAAGCAAGCGCCGGGATTCATTCGAGGTGATTCTATGAAACGAACTTTTGCGCGCTGGCTGTATGGAGCGGCGTGCGCGGCCTTGATTCTTGGCGCGGCGAGCAACGCCCCAGCCGCCCAAGAGAACCAACTCGCCCGAACGCCGCCGATGGGCTGGAACGATTGGTACCAATATGAATGCAGGGTAACCGACAGCATCATGCGAGCAAACGCCGATGCTCTTGTGAACACTGGGATGAAGGCTGCCGGTTACGAATACGTAAATATTGATGATTGCTGGCAGGGCAAGCGCGATGATAAGGGAGCCATTCACCCTAATGAGCGTTTTCCTGATATGAAGGCCCTTGGTGACTACATTCACAGCAAAGGCCTGAAGTTTGGCATCTATTCGTCACCCGGGCCGAAAACCTGCGGACAATACGAGGGCAGCTATCGGCACGAGGCGCAGGACGCACAAAGCTACGCCGAGTGGGGCGTGGACTTCGTAAAGTACGATTGGTGCAGTGCGGGGGAGGTTTACAAACCCGAGGAGATGCGGGCGGCCTATCGGAAGATGTATGACGCCATCCGACGCACCGGGCGCCCCATGGTTTACAGCCTCTGCCAGTACGGCCTGGAAGCCGTCTGGCGCTGGGGGCCGGAAGTTGGCGGCAATATGTGGCGCACCACAGATGACATTGGGGGTGACTACGACCGGGTTTCGCTTTTCGGGTTCCAGCACGATGGGCTTGAGAAATTTGTGGGACCAGGACATTGGAACGATCCGGACATTCTCCAAGTCGGAATCAGCAAGCTGAACAACGATGAAGGGCGCGCCCAGATGACCTTATGGTGCATTCTGGCTGCCCCCCTGCTCGCCGGAAATGACCTTACCAAAATGACCAAGGAAACGCTCGAGACTCTGACCAATCCCGAGGTGATCGCTGTGGATCAGGACCCCCTCGGTGTCCAGGGGCATCGAGTGTGGCAAGAGGGTCCGCTGGAGGTCTGGATGAAGCCGCTTGCGGATGGCAGTAAGGCCGTGGGGCTTTTTAACCGGAGCGGGTCAGGGCTGCCCATTGGAGTCAGGTTCGGAGCGATTGGAGCCGGCCATTCAGCTCTGGTGCGCGACCTATGGGCTCGGAAAGACCTCGGCACTTTTGCCGAAAAGTTTACTGCCGAGGTGCCGAGACACGGCGCTGTGTTAATCAAGGTGAAGTAGGGCTTATTGCATGTATTTCCCGCCATCGACCACCAGATTCTGCCCGGTGATGGCGCAGGAGGCAGAACTGAGCAGAAACAGGAGAGGCGGGGAAACGTGCTGCGGTTCGAGCAGGAATGCCAGCGCCTGATCCCGCAGCAGGGCTTTCTTATCGTCCTCGGTCACGTATTTACGGAGCTGCTTTTCCGTCATTATCCATCCTGGGCTGAGCATGTTCACGCGGATTCCCTCGTGCCCCAACTCGCGCGCCAGAGAGCGCGTGAAACCCAGGATGCCACTCTTGGTGGCGTTGTAGAGGGTGAAAGGTTCAAAGCCAAACATGTAATTGGTGGTCCCGATGTTCACCACGCTCTTACCCTTTCCTGCACGAAGCAGGTCCAGAAAAGCTCGCGCCACCAGCAGATAGGAGCGCAGATTGAGCGCCCACATGCGGTCGCATGCATCCACGGTGAGGTCGTGGAAGGCGATGCGATCGTCGTTGGCGGCGTTGTTCACCAGGTAATCCACGTGGTCCGCAGCGTTGCGGACATGTGAGGCGAAGGCGCTGATTTGCTCGGGTGAAGCCAAGTCCGCCTGAAAGTAATGGGCAAGCGCTCCGAGCGATTCGGACGCAGCCTGCCCGCGCGCGGCGTGGCGCGAGCAGAAATACACCTCGCAGCCAGCTTCGCAGAGTGCCCGGCAGAAGCTGTATCCGATCCCTTCGCTGCCGCCGGTGACCACCGCTACACGTCCTTTGAACTCATCCTCGTTCCACAATGTTATGCCACCTCGAGAAAGTGTGTGAAAACCGGCTTCCTTCTCTGGAAGACCTCGGCCGGCGGGGGGGAAATGTTGACACTCATCAAGGATTGATAATCACCTTGTTGCGCTGTGGCGAGCCCATCACCTCGACCGCCTTTTCGATCTGGGAAAGGGGGAAGCGGTGAGAAATGACCGGCTCGGGATTTACCAGGCCCCGCTCCATCAGCCGGATGGCCTTCTCCATGGCGAGCGGATTGGTGCCGAAGCTCGAGTCCATACGCGCCTCCAGAAAATGCATCAGGCCGCCATCAAGCTGCAACTCCTCGTGGGTGGTGATTCCGAAAATGTTCCAGCGCGTGCCGCGCCGCAATAGGCTGACCATGAGTTTTACGGCTTGCACCGGCCCGGCTGCCTCGATCACCAGATCAGGTCCCTCCGGCAGAATCTCGTAAATGGCGGCCCTGGCATCGGCTTGTGCGGGATTGAGCGTATGGGTCGCGCCCAATCGTTTTGCCGTTTCCAGCGCGTACTCACTGATGTCCACGGCAAGCAAGCGCCCCGCTCCCGCGGCTTTCGCCACCATCAGGCAATACATGCCGATGCCGCCCGTGCCGATCACAACCACGTCGTCGCCCACAGCCATTTGGGAGTAGTGGATCAATCCTTTCCAGGCTCCACTCAGGGGTTCCGTTTGGCAGGCCGCATCAAAGCTGAGGTTTGAAGGCTTACGGTATAGAGTGTTTTCGCCCGTCACCACGTACTCGGCGAAACTGCCTGGCCGCACGTCTTCGGGGCCGTCGCCGCCGGTGGTGTAGGCCCGCGCGCAGTAGTGCGTCATGCCCAGCCGGCAATTCCGGCACAGTCCGCAATAGCCGCTGGGCTGAATGATGACTTCCTCGCCTTCCTTGAAGTTCTTGGCCTGAGCACCCATCGCCGCCACAATTCCTGCCGGCTCGTGGCCGGGAATAAGCGGGAACTTTACATTCCGCCGAATTCCTTTTATGGCTTTGTAGTCCGTTGCACAGAACCCACACGACTTGATCCGCACCAGTACCTCGCCCGGGCCAGGTGCTGGCATGCGAACGTCTTCGAGCCTAAGTTGGTCAAAATCCCTTAAGACTGCGGCAAGCATTGCCGTTCCTCCCCGCCTAAAAAGGCTCGGCGCAACTGTGCCGCATTCTGGTGCTTTTGGCAAGGACCACGCAAAAACAGAGAGGCGTGGGAAGAGACGTGCAGAAGTCAGAAGCCAAGTCCCTCGAATTAATGACAATGGTAAATAGTGAATAGTAAATAGTGAATTGCAAGTCCCAAAAGGGACGCGCATTTCCTCACTTTATAATTCACCATTCACTATTCACCATTCATAATCCCTTTCCGCTTGCTGCCGCCTGCTTAGTGCCTACACCCCTGCACAAGCTGCGACGCATGACAGCAAACGGGAAATGGCAGGTACCTGGACGGCAGGCGCGGGACTTCCTGGAGCTACCAGGAGCGTCTTTTGGCGGGGCGATACTTCGCGAGGTATTCGTTGAGCTCTTGATCTGAAATCGTAAGATGGTGTTGCAGCGGAGACTCAGCGGTTTCCGCGAGGAGTTCTTTCTGAAGCTTCTGATAGCAGATTGCGGCCCCATCCTGGTAAGGGAAGTGCCTTTCCTCAAAGGCCCGGTTCGAGATGGTCAGCGTGAATTCCCGGTCTTCAGATTTCATGGCCACAACCCGGTAGCA
>JBEKUR010000186.1:0-11831 GCA_049514855.1 Terriglobia bacterium | reverse complement strand
CGGCGCGCGGTACCGCCAGCATGACCGAGCCGCCTACCTTGCGCAGATTGGTTGTGTGCATAGCCATTCCTTTCGATTATATTTCAATATAACACCTTGCATGAGGATTCACAACCCTGGCAGCTTTGTTGCGTCTGCGCTGTCCCTTCTGTGGCGCGGAGGGCAGCTTCGAGGCCGCGGCTGACGATGATTAACACTATCCGGGCCATGCCGGTGGGTTACGAACAATCCACTTGGCCGTATTACTACCCGTAGAACTGCAACCCCTGACTCCCCCGAAGTCCCCTTCGAGGAAGATTGTGCTGGCACAGCACTCGCTGGGATTGACCGCGAGTAACGCTGTAGTGTTGACCTTACCGATCAAGCCCCGAATGGTCGCCTATTCATAAGCAACTGTGTGTGATCCTGCCCCAGACCGGCGACGTTTCTTCGATGTCGGCCTCCAGCCCAGAGAGCTCAAGCCCGAATTCGGCGGGCTGGCGCAGACGGTGGTTTTCACAGTCTGCGATCTCCCGAAGGAACGCCCAAAGCCATGCGCAAGAAATAGGACCCATCTCGACCTGACTGACGACCCGACAACTTCCCCTCGGGAAGTCGCAGACCTCCAAAAAGGGGGTCTGCTCCAGCCGGCGGGAACGACCGCGAAAGGTTTGCGAAGTGGATCCCCGCTTTCGCGTCAATGACGGGGCCTTGTAGAGTCTGTGTGAAAACCTTGGCTGACGCGCTGTAGCGGCGCTCTATGAGCGCCGAAGCCCTTCATTTCCAAGGCGGCGGTCATAGACCGCCGCTACAAATCAAGTTTTCACACAGACTCTTGTAGCCCCCATGTCTAGCAAATGACGCCACTGCCGGGGAAGCCAAAGGCCACTTGGCCACATAGTCGGCTTCCCGCGGATTTGGTTTGGGTACAGGAGCGACGAGGGGCGGTCCAGGATTTGCCCGCTAAGGATGATCACAATGACATGTTGACCGAAATGTCGCCCCCTGGCGCGCCCACAGCCCCGACTTGGACCAAACGACCTACGCCGAAAATCGCACCCCTTCACCGAATGCAGTGGGCACCGAGATCCTCTGCCTTATTTGTAAGCAAAGATCTCGGCATAGAGGATGAGGGCGATGATGCCGAGCCCGATCGTCAGGGCCGTGAAGCCGAAACGGCGCCAAAACTGAACGACGACCGGCGGCGGAGCGGGCATCAGACGTTTTTCCAGTTCACCCTGCTCGAGCAGTTCCCGGTACTCGCGCGGCCGGTCGAGCTTGAACTTTTCCAGCGGCTCACCGCCGGTAAACACCACCGTATCGATGGGAAATCTCTCCGGCCGGAAGTGCGTGTTGAAGAAGTGCACGGTGAAGATGAATCCCACGGCCAGCAGCGCCTCGTCACTGTGGATGATGGTGGCCACGTTGATCAACCGGCCGGGCAGCAGGCGCGTGAAGAATTCCGGGAACCAAAGGAATAACCCAGTGGTGCCGATCACCGCCACGCCCCAAAGCACCGCGAAGTAATCAAATTTCTCCCAGTACGTCCAGCGGCCGTATTCGGGGCGCGGCCCTCTGCCCACAAACCATTTGAGCGAAGCGACGAACTCCCGCCAGTCGGTGCGATTGAACACGGTACTCTCACGATTGAAGATGAACTGCCGCCAGCTCTTACCGCTCGCCCGGCGCTGGCGGGCCACGTCCCAGAAGTGCAAGCCGAAATAGGCGAAGGTGAGCACAGCGCAGAACCGGTGGATGACCCCGGCGGCCTCGAACCCTCCCAGCAAGTGTGACAGCACCTGCGCCCAGCGCGTATAAGAGAACTTCAGCATCATGCCTGTCAGGGCCAAGCCCAAGAAACTGGCGATGACCATGAGATGCAGGTTGCGGTCGAACGGCCGGAAGCGGCGCACGTAGGCCACGCCGTTCGCATTGCCGTTGGCCTTCAATTCCCGGCTGTACTTCAGCGAGCGCGGCAGCCAGGCCACCGTATGCATACCGGCTACGATCAGTGTGCCCATCAACAGCGAGGTCATTCCCCAGAAAGTGAGAAACAGGAAGGGATACTTTTTGGGATCGTGGTGAGTGGCGTGCGTCAGATATCCCGCAAAGCGGCGGTTGGACCCTGGATGGCACTGGCCGCAGGTCTTCACGACATTGGCGCGGCTGAGCCGGGAGGCGGGGTCGGTGACCGGGCGGATGTCATGAGCTCCGTGACAGTCGTAGCACTTGGCGGTTTTTACGTAACCCAGCTTGGAGACCTTGCCGTGGTACGTCTCGAAGTAGGTCGTGGCGATGGCCTCATGACAACGACCGCATTGCTCCATGATGTGGAGGCGGAAGTCCGAGAAATCGGTCCGCTTGATGGTGTGCGCGGAGTGGCAGTCGTTGCACACCGGCAGGGGCTTGGCCGTCTTGGTCACCGCTGGCGAATGGACGCTGGCGGTGAAGGCCTCGTAGATCCCCTGGTGGCAGCGACCGCAGGTGGTGGCCACATTCTTGGGATTCACGCTGGAGCGTGGATCGCGACGGGGCAACTCATCATGAGGCGTATGGCAGTCGGCACAGTTCGCCGTCACGGTCAGGCCACTTTGCAGCAAACCCTTGCCGTGGATGCTCTCCTCGTAATTCTCCACCACGTTGCTTTGCGTCCCTTTATAACGGACCGCCGCCTGCTGCCCCGTGCGATGGCACTTGCCGCACAGAGCTGGAACATTGCGGGAAAAGGTCGGCGAGCGGGGATTGTTCCGGCTCAGGACTGCATGCGTGCCGTGACAGTCCGCACAGGCGGGCCCATCCGGGCTGCCCTTGGCCAACAACTGTCCATGAATGCTCTGCTGAAACTGTTCGACGGCACTGGCGTGGCAAGTCGAGCAATCGACCCGGGCTGTTATAGTGGCGCAGGGCCGGAGCAGGGATGGGTCGCCGCCTGTATGGCATTGCACGCAAGCTACTCGGACATGCCGCGAGGCGGAGAGTTCCTGCTCGTTGACGAACAGGGAGCGCATGCGGCCGCCACTGGCGGTTTTCAACTCCGGGTTGCCATGGCAGCGCTGGCAGTCGAGGTCTGCCATCCCCTGCGCATAAAAGACTCGCCGGATCTTGTGAGGCTCGTGGCAGTCCACACAGACGGGGATCAGGTGCGGCTGCTTCTCCCACAATTCGCCGCGAATGACTTTGCGGTGCACCGTCTCAATCAGCGCATGGCACTTCGTGCAGGTCCGGGTGATGTTCTGTTTGGAAATCGAAGACCGGGGGTCGGTGTGGGGCAAAACGAAATGCGCAGTATGGCAACTGGTACAAACCGCCGTGACGATCAGGCCGCGGCGGAACAAGCCCTCGCCGTGGATGCTTTCCGTATAGTTTTCCAGGATCTTGTCCTGGGGGATGTTGTGAGTAAGCTGGACGGGAGTGCCTTCGTGGTGACAACGGCCACACAAAAGGGGGATCTGGGTGATCGCGGTGGGAGAACCGGGATCGGAAGGCCGCAGGATGTTGTGAGTTCCGTGACAATCCGTGCAGCGAGGGGCCAGCGGGTCACCCCGTCTCGCCGCCTTCCCGTGCAAGCTTTCCGAATGCTGCTTTGTTTCATCGGCGTGGCAAGTGCCGCAGTCAACCGGCTGGAGCTTTTCGGGATGGGGAAACTCCTTTCCAGCCAGATCAGCGTGGCAACTGGTGCACTCAAGTGTAGCGTGCGGCGAGGCCCGCAGGGTAGCCTCGTTGAAGGGGGGTGGCATTCCCGGCTGCCGCTTGCCTGTGCGGGGGCCGGCTGCGTGGCAATCCATGCAAGGCTTGCTTCCCGGCAAGGGCTTGGCTTGCTGGGCTTCCAGGGACACAGCAAGGAGGACAGCAGCGAGGCCAGCAGCGCCGATAGTGACCAAAAGACGCTCTTGCCCTCTGAGACTCATGCCATTTGTCCGAGGCCCCGCGCAATCATGGTGGAATTTCACAGCACCTCATACGTCCAGCAAATGTCCATAATGACTAAAAGACTCTCTTGCCTCCCGAAACTCGTCGCATTTGTCCGAGGCGCCGCGCAATCGTGGTAGAATTTCACAGCATCACATGCTTCGAGCAATTCGGTTGCCAGGCGAATTCGCGTCGCGAATTGGGGCAGTGGTGTCATTTGCGAGACTGGGGCGCTCCAGGCCGCAGTCATTCCCGCGAATCCACTCCGCAAACCTTGGGAAATGCGCTGTTCACGGACTGGATTCCCGCTTTCGCGGGAATGACCGGCGTTTCGTAAAGGATGATATTCCAAATGACACCACTACCCGTATTGGAAACGCCTCTCTGACCTAACTTCCAACTGTCTCCCCAGCCACTCCGCGGCCCGGCAAAAAACGCCTCAATTGATCTGGTTTAGACCTTCACTCGGCAGGGAAATTCTCCGATAATAGGGAAACAAGAGGTGCACCCCTGAGGGGGAGAGGTCTCTCCAATGGTGAGCGGCAGAGCCCGTCCTCGACATGGCGTAGCGCTTTGGTGTCTTCGCAGGGCTGCCACCCTTTGTGGGTTGCTTCTCACCACCACGTTTTCCGCCTCGGCCCTTCCCCGGTGGCCAGGGCCCCAGCAACTCGCGGGGCAGGATTTGCTGCTCACGGTCCTGGATGAAAACGGTGTGACCGTGCCCTCGGCACGCCTGACGCTTACCGACCAACCGAACTCTTTTGTCCAAAAAGCTGAGACTGATTACGCGGGCCGTTATCAATTTTCCAACCTTACCCCCGGAGTCTATTCCTTGCGGGTTGAGAAAGAAGGGTTCTTCGTGTTCAACTCCAATGACGTCCGCGTCGTTGAAACGAGCAACTTGGAGGTCACGCTGAATCACACCAAGGAATACGTGGAATCGGTCAATGTGGTTTACTCGCCGCCAGCCATCGATCCCCAAAAAACTTCGGCCAGCGAGGCCCTGAGTAGCCAGGACATTATCAATCTCCCCTACACCGTAGGTCGCGATATCCGCTACGCCTTGCCGATGCTGCCCGGCGTTCTTCAGGACGGCTATGGGCAGCTTCACGTGGCTGGGGCGAGCACGCATCAAATCTTTGATCAGCTCGACGGATTCAATATCTCGGATCCGGCAACGGGGTTGTTTGACCTGCGAGTGAGCGTGGATGCCCTCCAGTCGGCGGAAGTTCAGAGCGGCCGTTACTCCGCCGAGTACGGAAAGGGCTCCGGGGGATTGGTGAGCTTAAAAACGGTGATGGGGGACGACCATTTTCGCTTCTCAGCCACGGATTTCATTCCCTCAGTTCAGGGCCAGAAGGGCATCCACATCAAGACCTGGACACCGCGAGTGACTGTCTCCGGCCCGCTTCGCAAGGACAAGGCCTGGTTCCTGAACGCAGCCGACGGTAACTACGACTTGAACGTCATCAAAGACCTTCCTGCCGGCGCGGACCGTGGCACAGCTTGGCGCATCAGCAACCTCTCCAAGGTGCAGGTGAACTTGACCCCCTCCAATATCCTCACCGCGAGCTTCCTGGTGAATGAGTTCCGGGCGGACCATCTGGGGCTGTCGCGGTTCACTCCCCTGGACACCACCCTCGACAGCAGGGACTCCGCCTACCTGTTCACGCTCAAGGACCAGCACCTTTCCCCCGGCGGGACGCTTGTCGAGGTAGGAGGGGCTTACAGCGAATATCGCACAGCACTCCAACCGCTGGGCACGATGCAATATGTCATCAGCCCGGAGCAAGACAGCGGCAACTACTTCGAGGCCACGGACGGGCGCGCTGGCCGCGTGCAGGGAATCGCCAACATCTTTCTTCCACCCAGAAACTGGCAGGGCCGGCACGAGTTCAAAATCGGGTTGGATCTCGACCGCATCACCGACCGCCAGTCTTATGAGCGGCGGCCGATCGAGATCGTGCGCGAAGATGGCACTCTTTCCCAGGAGATTACCTTCCAAAACCGGGCGCCATTTACGAAGGACAATTTCGAGTCCACCGGCTACGCTCAGGACCGCTGGTCGCTTTCCGACCGCCTGCTGCTGGAGCCGGGGATGCGCTTTGATTGGGATGATGTTATCCGGGATTTCCTGGTCTCCCCCCGTCTGGCCTCCAGCTACCTTCTGAGCCGAAGTGGTGACACGAAGCTCTCCGGCGGTGTCGGCCTTTATGGTGACGCGACGAATCTCGATATGCTCACGCGCTCCCTGAGCGGGCAGCGCACCGACTTCTTCTACGACCTGACGGGCCAGACGCTTCTCCGGCCACCCGTTGTGACCTCGTTCGTGGTCGATGAGCGGATGCTCAAGATTCCTCGCTTCACCCATTGGAGCCTGGGCGTTGAAAGGAAAATGCCGCACTCGATTTACTTCCAACTTCAGTTCCTCGAGAAGCGCGGACGCGACGGCTGGACTTTTGTCAACCAGGGCAGCGGCTTCAGCGGCAATTTCCGGTTGGAAGGTCTGAAGCAGGACCGCTACGACTCCGTGGAGATTTCCACGCGCCACACTTTCAAGGGCAGCCACGTGGTCTTCGCTTCTTACACGCGCTCCAGGGCCCACTCCAACGCTGTCTTTGACTTCAGCATTGATAGCCTGCTGTTCAGCCCGCAGGCGGGCGGGCCGCTCCCCTGGGACACGCCGAATCGCTTTCTCTCCTGGGGTTGGATGCCCCTGCCCGGGAAGTTCGATCTCGCCTATTCGCTCGATTGGCGCGACGGATTTCCCTTCAGCCTGGTGAACCAGAACCAGCAACTCGTAGGTGCTCCAGACTCCAGGCGTTTCCCCCAGTATTTTTCTCTGGACCTGCAACTGGAGCGGCGCATTCGCTTGTTCGGATTCTTGTGGGCGCTGCGGGCGGGATTCAACGACATCACCAATCGGTCCAACCCCTCGGCGGTGAACAACAACGTGGACTCTCCGGATTTCCTGACCTACGGCGGCATCCAGGGCCGCGCCCTGACAGCCAGGGTTCGTCTCCTGGGCCGGAAGTAGCAAAATCCGCGCCAAGGTAGTTCACAGTCTATCCTCGGCCAAGCAGTGAACGCAGAAATTCCTTGCAAGACGCCAAGAATTTCCAGAATAGTGCTGTACGGGACTTTGCTCAAAGGAGGTTGCACATGGTTTCCCCAGGGGAGGGAGCTCACGCAAGGAAGTCCAGGGTCTCATAAACAGGATCGGCGAGGCGTGGCTGGGAGGGCGTACAGGGGAGTTGAACGAATACTTTCACAAACGGGGGTCCGTGGTCGCTACTTGCTTGAAAAGGTCTGCGCCAGCGAGCGCGTTATCGAACGAATAGTGTTGCTAGAAGACTTCCGAGAAAGGAGACCAGCAAGGTCAAACCAATCGCCCCGAATACAAGTCGTCTTCTTCTTAGCACTGACTCGTACCGTTTCTTTCCATCGCCGAAAACGAAGACTCCTGCCGGAAAGCACTTTTTCCTTATCCATTTGGGGAATACGACGCCGAATAGTAACAAATCACCAACAATTATAAAGGCTGACCCGAGATGCGGATGTTCGTGTCTATGAAATATTATGAAACCCATGGCGACCAGTATAGTTCCTGCCCCCCAGCACACGCCGGCGATTCCGTAAGTTGTTGGGCTGGAATAAGCGAGTGCGGAAAATGGTTGTCCCATAGACTCAAATACACCTTCTAACTCGTCGGCAACGCCAAGGACCTGTTTATCGTCTTGTCCCTCAACCTCGTAGTCGACGGCTCCGGTGAAGTCATGGCTGGGGTTGAGGTTTACTTCTGCTCTTAATCCTTCCCAGGGGCGGGTTTCCTGCTCACCGGTAATTCTTAAGGAGCAGATAGCGCGTGATGCGCGATTAGGAAAATCCAGCAGTTGCTTCACATCTTCCAGGTGTATGCTGGAACCATCAGATAGTGATATCGCGAATCCCAATCTTCCACATGCTCGTTCCAGCACCCTCACCAACTGCCCTAGTGCAGATTCATCCAGGACGAACGCGATGCGCAGAGATCTTCTCTTTGTCGTCTTCACCTAGGTTACCTATTGGCTTATCTTATCACGACCCGCGCCTGGCGGGTAGTGCAGACATGAGCTTCTCCAGCACGCCTGCGATCTCCCCAGGTGCCTGCGGAGTTGTGGGAACCACCGAAAAGCCGAAGAGGTTTTGGTCACCGGAACTCTGCGCTCAGAACCGCAGCGACCCTTCCCGCTGTGCAGGATCAGGACGACAGGAGCCAGGGTCGACATGAGGCACCGGTGCCTTCTTCAGCAGGGTGTCAACGGGCCTCCAGAAAAGACTCTTGACAAGCTATGCTTAATGGAATAGCCTACAAAATGATGCCGGACGGCTCGGCCATGACCGCAGAGACCTCACGAATGACCGCTCCATCTGTGTCTCAAAACCGACACTATGTCTTTGCTCACCCTTCGCCCGCGACAAGCGTAGTGACTTTAAAAAATGAACGAACCATGCTGGAATGTCTATGAAAACAAAGGAGCGCTGTCGAAAACTTGCCCATGAAGCGGGAATGTGCATGAAAACAAAGCTAGTTAGCCCTTAAAGCCGGGAATGTTGGTGAAAACAAAGGTACTTAGTAGGCGGCAGCCGGCGGGTAGCTGGTGGTGGGTAGGGGAGAGCGAGTGGGAAGGGACTAAAGGCCGCGTACCAAGGCGCCGGAGCATTCAGGCCAGGAGGGGCGAAAAAATCTAGCCCGGAGCGCGAGAAGCTGTGGAACAACTTGACGCTCTTTTCATTTGTGAGCTAAGGTCTAGCGGAGGGGCTATTTGCGAGCGCGTCCTGACAAACTCGAGACCTGGAGCGGCGTCCCGCATCAAACCAGCGGAAGACAAATGTGATGAAGATCTTTGAGCTCACCAAGGCCTTAATCAACATCGAATCCGTGACGGGCCACGAGCGCGCCTGCGCCGAGTTCCTGCGTGGTTATCTTGTGGCGAGAAACTTCCAAGTGGAGCTCCAGCCGGTCTCACGAGATCGCTCCAACGTCTTCGCAAAGACCGGAAAGCCGGATGTTGTTTTGAGCACGCACATCGACACCGTCCCTCCTTTCCTTCTCGCCCGCGAGGACGAGGAGTTCATTTATGGGCGCGGAGCATGTGACGCCAAGGGGAGCCTGGCCGCGCAGATCGTGGCGGCTGAACGGCTGGTGAGCGAAGGGGTGACTGACTTCGGCCTGCTCTACCTGGTGGGAGAGGAAACCACGAGCGACGGCGCGCGAGAGGCGAACCTGCATCCACCCGGCTCCCGCTACCTTATTAACGGTGAGCCCACGGAAAATAAACTGGTGGTGGGGTCGAAAGGTAACCTGCGGCTGGACATTCGATGCAAAGGTAAGATGGCGCACTCGGCTTACCCGCACCTCGGTGAATCCGCCATTGATAAGTTGCTCGATGTGCTCGTTGATTTGCGGAAGGTTCCGCTGCCCCATGATCCCTTGCTGGGCCCTGCCACGCTGAACATCGGCCACATCTCCGGCGGCCGGGCTGCAAACGTTGTGCCGGACCAGGCCGCGGCCCAGATCCTGATTCGGACCGTCAACGGCACGGAGGAGCTGCGGCGCAAGATTTCGGAGTTGCTCGCAGGGCGGTGTGAGTTTGAGTTCGTCCGCGATACGCCGACCCTGCGCATGGAGAAACTGGACGGCTACAAGACCGACGTGGTGTCCTTCACCACCGACCTGCCGGCCTTGACCCGATGGGGCCAGCCCGTGTTGCTGGGGCCGGGTTCGATCCTCGTAGCCCACACTGAGCATGAGTGCGTTCGCAAAGCTGAGTTGATCGAGGCCGTCGACCTTTATTGCCGGCTTGTCCATGAGCTGAAAAAGACAGTCGAGAGTCGAGAGTCGAAAGTCGAGAGTTAACGCCGGGGTGGGGCCAACCAGAATCGAGCTGGTCCAGAAGGCTAAGCTGTCATTCCGAGCGGAGCGAGGAATCTTGCTCTGATCTTTCCTTCGCGATCCACCCGAAGCAGAGCGAGATTCCTCGCTCCGCTCGGAATGACAGGGTTGGGTGAAGTTGTTGGGGAGTTTCAGAGAGAGTCGGGGGCAGAAAGACAGTCTACAGCCGAGAGTCGACTCTTGACTCTCGACTCTCGACTCTTGACTTGTCTGACAAAGGAGTTGTTATTGAATGGTAAAGAAGATTGAAGTCGGCATCCTGGGCGCGACGGGAATGGTCGGCCAGCGCTTTGTGAGCTTGCTCGAACACCATCCCTGGTTTGAAGCCCGATGGCTGGCAGCCTCGGACCGGTCGGCAGGGCGAACTTATGCGGAGGCTTGCAACTGGCGCTTGTGCGAACCCCTGCCCAAAGCCGCAGGCGAGCTTCCCGTGCATGAATGCAAACCGGGCCACGCGCCGCAGTTGCTCTTCTCCTCGCTTGATTCCAAGGTTGCGGGTGAAGTCGAAAGGGAATTTGCGCAGGCGGGCCACGTGGTGGTCTCCAATTCCAGCAATCACCGCATGGAACCGGACGTCCCCTTGTTGATTCCGGAAGTGAACCCCGACCATCTGGCCCTGGTGCGAATCCAGAGAAAACGGCGCGGGTGGAAGGGCATGATCGTCACCAACCCCAACTGCACGGCGGTCGGTCTGGTGATGTCGTTGGCTCCGTTAGAGAAGGCTTTCGGCCTCGAGAAGGTGCTCATGACCAGCATGCAGGCGGTTTCCGGCGCCGGTTACCCGGGCGTGCCCACGCTGGATATTCTCGGCAACGTGATCCCTCATATTTCGGGGGAAGAGGAAAAGGTGGAGCGCGAGACGCGCAAGCTGCTGGGGATATTCGTCGATGAAACGGTCAAGCCCGGCGACTTCGTGGTGAGCGCCCACTGCAACCGCGTGCCGGTCGAGGACGGCCACACCGAGTCGATATCGATTTCTCTGAAGTCCAAGGCGTCAGTGGAGGAATTAATTGGGGTGTGGCGGAAATTTCGCTCGCTTCCTCAGGAGCGAGGTTTGCCGTTTGCCCCCAAGCATCCCATTATCGTTCGAGAAGAGCGGGACCGCCCGCAGCCCAAGTTCGACCTCGCGATCGAGCACGGGATGGCTACCGTGGTGGGGCGCGTGCGGCTATGCCCAGTGCTTCAGTTCAAGTACACCGCCCTCAGCCACAACACCATACGCGGCGCTGCCGGGGCGGCTCTGCTCAATGCGGAATTGATGAAGTCGGAAGGGTATCTCGACTAGGTGTCAGGTGCCAGGTGTCGGGTGCCAGGTGTCACGTGCTAGGTGTCGGGTGTCAGGTGTCGGGTGCCAGGTGTCAGGTGTCGGTCAGGCCCCCTGCCCATCTGCCCACAGGCTGGTGGCGAGGTTCTTCTGACACCTGACACCTGACACCTGAAACCTCTTCCCCAAGGCGGGTGAAATGTGAGTAACGCTTCTGCTGAATCCCCCGGTGCAAGACGTATAAATCTGGCCCTGCTCGGCTACGGGAAGATGGGCAAGACGCTGGCGCAGCTTGCCCCGCAGCGCGGCTTCGAAGTGCGCTTGGTGATGGATATTGACGTCAACGCGCAAGGCCGGGGCATCACGCGCGAGAAATTCCAGGGTATCGACGTCTGCGTGGACTTCACCACACCGGATGCGGCTTTCGAGAACATCTGTCGTGTCGCGGCGCTGGGTGTGAATCTGGTGGTGGGGACTACGGGTTGGCATAACCGGCTGGAGGAAGTGCGGAAGATCATCGAAAGCGCCGGCGTCGGCATGGTTTACGCCGCGAATTTTTCCATCGGCGTGAATCTGTTCTACCGGCTGGCCCGCGCGGCGGCGGAAATCTTTGCCCCCTTTGCGATGTACGACCCTTACCTCACCGAAGCTCATCACAAGTTCAAGAAGGACGCGCCCTCCGGCACGGCGCTCGAAATCAAACGCCAGATTCAACCCGAATTCAAAAGCCGCGAGATTCCCGTG
>JBEKUR010000185.1:0-11860 GCA_049514855.1 Terriglobia bacterium | reverse complement strand
ACGAGGGAGGTTACAAGCGTCAAGCGAACGGGATTCTGTCCCATGCAATGCATTTCAGACCTCCGCATCGTTGCTGGAGAGTGCTTCCACCCAGACGGTCATAAACCTTTAGTCTGTCGTCTCCAACGTTTTCCGATCGCTGGCGGTAGAGAGCAGGCGCTTCACCAGCCTGAGGATGAGGTCAAATGCTATTGATTCCATACCAACGAACTCTACGCCGATACCCCTGCCCGGCGTGAATGAGCGGACGACGGCGAGTACACGAATCTCACCTTCCGGCACGGAAAAAAGCAATTCAAGGCGAGTCCCTACTGGGATGGGTTCTTCGGTCACAAGCAAAGCACCAGAAACGCTGAAGTCCTGAACGCGCAAAGTGGTGCGACGATCATCGAATTTGCAGGATACCCACAGGCCGGTGGGAGTAGGGATGCGTTGGTTTTTCCTTCTCTCGAATTGGGATCGAGGCCTCATACTCAGGAGAATTCACGCCGAGCGAGTTCTCATTTCAACTTTACTCCGAGCAAGGGTTATATTCCCGGACTAAGGTACGGCGGAACGAGGACGGGTCTGGGGAGCAGCACTAGTATTGGAAGAAGGCTACTATTCCTGACCCCATGGCTCAATTTTAGCGTTCTCGTTGTTTCTTCTTTTCTGTTCCTTTTCTTCTATGTGAAGAGCGTCAGTCCAGCATTTCTGGAGAAGCGAATCGGCCCTTCGGCATATCAGAAATGCACAATCTATCGCCTGGTCTCGTCAATTTTCATGGTCATCGCTGGAGTGAACTACATTCTATATTACTGGTTTCCCCTCAGGGAGTAGCGATCACCTTCAAGTTGTAACTGAAACTGAGGAGGACAGCTTTGTACCAATAACAATATCTCCGGGTAATCCCAGCAAACTGACACGCTCCTTGTACTGTATTCCAAACCCGGCGCCCTTCATCGAATGTTCGACATAGATGGGTCTACAGTCAACATATTGGGGCAGTTTGCGGTGCAACCACTCGTACAATTTCAGTAAGAGCGATGCTCCATCTTCTTTCGACATGCTAATAATCCCAACCCTTCCACTCGTTCTCAAGACGCGCCTGATTTCGGCAAGCACTTTTGGGATTTCGGGTGAATCGAAAAGCTCAAGCGCAAAGCTCGAGAAAACAGCGTCGAATTTGTTGTCCGTGTACGGCATTTTCATCGCATCGTCACAAGTCAATTCAACCCTGTTCCAAAGTCCGGCCTTTTCCAGCCGCCGCTTGCTGGCAGCAAGCATCCCGGAGGATAGATCAATGCCATAGACCTTGCCCCCTTCCCCCACCGCCTCGGCCATTTGTTTCAAGCAGTGGCCAGTTCCGAAACCAACCTCGAGAACGGTCTCGCCCGCCGCGATATTCAATCGCTTCAGCGCCCGATTTCTGTAGTTCCGCTCGAAGATCCCGGCAAAATAGTCATAGAACGGGCTCATTCTGTCGTAACTCTCTTTTGCCTGAGCCTTGGTTCTGGTGACTCGCAATACTGTGTGAGGATCTGAACTCATTTCACCCGGGATTTCCATTTTGAACTTCCCCTTGGCCCGAGAGCCTAGCCCTCCCTCCCGGCCGTGTCAAACGCAAGTGGCCGTGGCTAGTTGGTGGTGGTAGTACGGCTCGTTTGGGCGTAGTGCGGGAATGGTTGAATGCCGATCGCCTTCACCCGGAATCCGCAGTGGATGGGATCATCAAACCGTTAATCACCTTCTGACGACAGAGCGGCAATGAAGTAAGATGAGTTATGTCTTTACTATCCAAAAGCAAGCAGGAGATGAGTCATGAGAATTCTTCTCGCCATCGACGGGTCTAAGTTCTCAGACGCGGCAACAAAGGCCGTGATCGGACAAGCCAGGCCAGGGGACACCGAGGTGCACGTTATGTATGTCATTGACGTGCTTTCCAACCAGCTCCCCGAAATGACGGCCTATTACCCAGGAGTGGAACACGCGCGAGACGCGCAACGCAAGCCGGCAGAAGCCTTAGTTGCAAAAACAGCACAGTTGTTGCGTGCCAAAGGCCTACAGGTGACTACAGCCGTGGAGTTGGGCAGCCCAAAATCTAAAATCATAGACATCGCCGCAGAATGGCATGCCGACTTGATCGTCCTCGGCTCGCACGGACGGACGGGCCTAGACCGGTTCCTGTTGGGAAGCTTGCCGGATTCTGTTTTGCGTCACGCACACTGCTCCGTTGAGCTTGTTAGGCTGCCTCGTCCTGCTAAGGGCTCGAAACGCATAAGCGGAGCAGCGAAAGGCAAAGTCAGGAGAATACTGCTCGCGATTGATGATTCCAAATTTTCAGAAGCAGCGTCGCAGCTGTTGATCGAACAAGTGCGGCCCAATGAGACGGAAGTTCGAGTCTTGCATGTGGTGGAGCCACTGCCATTCTTGGTCGACCGGGGAATAGGCGGCTATGACCCTGCCCTGGACAAGGTGAAGGAGGCTCGAACCAAACAAGCAGAGAATCTGGTTTCCAAGATCGCTGAAACGCTCCGTGCCAAGGGTCTGAAGGTTTCCACAGCCGTTGCAAAAGGTGACCCTAAGTCAAGGATCCTCGACGCGGCAGAACAGTGGAAGGCTGAATTGATTGTTCTGGGCTCGATTGGACAGACCGGTCTCGAACGCTTCTTGATGGGCAGCGTGTCGGATGCCGTAGCACGGCACGCCCGCTGTTCGGTCGAGGTTGTTAGGGTTCGTCCTTCCCACTGAAACGCGAGGTGTAAGCCGTGATGCTGTCTCAGGGTAGTCAAAGAGCGGACCGCAGATTTATCGCCGCTGTTGGCGTGAGGACCGTTCAACATGACGGCATCCAGTGGACGACCCTGTGGAGTCATGAACGACCTGCCGAGTATTCGATTCTCAGGAGCCCGGCTGGCTCGGGAATATGAGGCGTAGCAACAGATCAGGATTAGAACGTAATTGAAAAGGAGGACTTACAATGCGACTTTCCCTCAAAGGGATGACGGTTGCCAGTGGGCTACTCTGGGGCGGCGGTATCCTGTTCGTCGGACTCATCAACCTTGTCAAGCCAACCTACGGTGTTAGCTTTCTCGAAATGATCAGCTCCGTGTATCCGTGGTTTCATGCGTCACGGTCGTTCGTCGATGTCGTGATTGGCACGGTCGACGCATTGATTGACGGAGCGATCGCAGGACTTCTGTTTGCATGGCTCTACAACCTTTCTGCCGGTAACCGGAAGGAAGCCTGAAGCTGGGACCATGCCCGCCGGTCGGTAAGAAAGAACGATGCCGACTCTCAGCGACTCGCTGGAATGCTTGAGGCAATTCTGATGGCCTCACAATCCGATGACAAAAGGAGACTTCGAGCCCGCGAGCGAAATAGCGGTTCGAAAGGAAATTAGGAACCAGTCCTTGGTGCACAAAGCCGATATTCTTGGCAGGACGGAAGGTAGCAAGAATTCTCGTATGCGTTTTTCTTTACCAAAAACTGCCGCCACGGACGCAGGGCGTCCGGACATCATAAGTCTGAAACTGCGCGAAATGAGTCAGCTCTTCAATTCGATGGACCCTTCTCCGTTCATCGAGAAGGATCTCGACGACGACGCGGAAGAATTCATCGTAAGCTGGGCCCAAGAATTCTCCCCTGGCGCTCCGCTCAAACTGCGAATCTACTTAGACCAGTTGCCGGCTGAAGACCCCAAAGAACTGATCAGGACGGCCGTCCACAACCACTTTGCCCACCGTGCCCAGATTACTAACTTGGAGTTCAAGCGCCTCCTGAAGCAAGGCCGTACGAGTCTTTTCATCGGGCTGCTGTTCTTGTCAGCCTGTCTACTTCTCAGCAAGATGGTGTTAGGCCGCGAGGCGGGCACCTGGGCTGCTGTCGTGCGAGAGAGCCTCACGATTGCCGGATGGGTTGCTATGTGGCGACCGATGCAGATCTATCTCTACGATTGGTGGCCCTTGCGCCGTCGGAGCCGAATTTTCGTAAAGCTGAGCCACATGCCTGTGGAGGTTGTCCAACACGGGAAGAGCTGAGGGTTTCTTCGATCAAGGCTTTTGAATTGATTGTCATCTTCATCCTTTCGGTGTGACGAGCAGCGTCAGTCGCGCTTAGCACACATGCGGCTTAGGAGGGCGTTCAAGCAGTCTTCGTTTTTGTTGCCTCATCTTTCCGGATCTCGCGTTCCGCCTCCAGCCAGTCTTGATCTGCCCGGCTTTTGCCCCGGACTCGCTGCTCGTAGAGTTCATAGGCCCTTGTTGCAATCCGCGGTGTAAGGTCGAGCGGCTTCTTGGCCAACAATGGGGCTTTCGTAGGGTCAAAAATACGATACGCGAGCAGTTTCACGCGGTCATTCACGAGGAACCAAGCCAGAGCGTAGCCCCAAACGAACAGTGCCCAGCCCCAGCCAAGAGGGGTCATAAACAGCCCATAAACCGCTATCAACGTCGCCACGATTTGCGTACCGAGCACGGCCGCCCATAGAATCCGCGCGGGGCGTATAGACCAGAACGAGCCACGCGTGCGCGTCAGGAAGATCGTCAGATGTCCGGCCACGGACAGTTTCAGGTACATCAGCGTCTGGATGTGCGCGCGGTCGAAGTGAAAAACGCGCTCGCCAAGATAAAACAGGCCAAACGCGGACACGACCCCGATGAGACCCAGCACCGTAGAGATCCCGAGCACTAGGCGCATGTTCCAGGCCTCGGGCTTATCCTTGTAATGAACGTTGTCATAGGCGATGGACAGGATGGCTCCGTCGTTGAGCAATGCCAGCATCACAATCATCACCGCAGTCAGTGGATAGAAGTTAAACACCAAGATCGCCAGCGTCATGAAGAACAGCACGCGCAGAGTTTCGGCGATGCGGTAGATCGCGTAGCTGTTCATCCGCTGGAAGATGCGGCGGCTCTCCTTGATTGCGTCGATGATCACCGATAGGCCGGACGACAGGAGCACGATGGACGCCGCCGCGCGGGCCGCGTCTGTCGCGGCGGAAACGGCGATGCCGCAGTCTGCCTTTTTCAGCGCGGGGGCGTCGTTCACGCCATCGCCAGTCATGCCGACGATGTGGCCAAGTTTTTGCAGGACATCCACAATGTGGAATTTGTGTTCGGGGAATACCTGGGCGAAACCGTCCGCCTTCTCAATTGACTCCGCCGACTGCGCCGTCTCCTGACGCTTGGTGTCGCCCAATCCGCTGGCATCGAGTATGTTCGTGCCCATCCCCAGTTGTCGGGCAGTTTCTTGAGCAATAGCCATTTGATCGCCCGTAACCATCTTGACGTTGACGCCCATCTGCCGAGCGCTCGCGATGGTAGCTTTGGCCTGCTCGCGCGGTGGATCGAACAATGGCAACACGCCAACAAAGCACCACTTGCCTTCCTGGTCTGCCCGGGCCACGCCCAAGGAGCGGAAGCCGCGTGCCGCAAATTCATTGACGGCCTTCTCGACGGCGGGTTTTATCTCACCGGCGTTGGTCGACATTTCCAAAATGACCTGCGGCGCTCCCTTGGCCACGTAGAACTGTGTTCCGTCCGAGGCTTTGACTGTGGCTTCGGTGCGCTTATGCACGGGATCGAACGGCTGGAAATGGACTACCTGATAGCCCTTTAAGGCTTGATCGTTTTTCAGGCCGCCGATCACCGCGAGGTCGATGGTGTCCTTGTCTTCCGCACGTGAAGCTAGTGCGGCGTCGAGGATGAGTTGGTCGGCAGGGATACCGCTAACGCTGAATGGATCGCCCAACGTCAGCTTGTTCTCGGTCAGGGTACCGGTCTTGTCTGAACACAGCACGTCCACGCCGGCTAGTTCCTCGATAGCAGACAACCGGGTCACAATGGCTTCTTTTTTCGCCAGCAGTCGCGCGCCGACTGCCATGGTCACGGACAGCACGGTAGGCATTGCCACGGGGATCGCGGCCACCAGAAGCACCAAGGCGAACTCCAACGTACTGAGGATGGGATCGCCACGGAAGAGCGCCACGGCCAATATCAACACGACCAGGGACACTGCAAGAATGATCAGGTAATCGCCAATCTTCAGCACGGCACGCTGGAAATGGCTGACGGTGTGCGCCTCCTGCACCAGTTGCGCGGTTTTGCCGAAATAAGTGTTGGCCCCGGTGGCGTACACCATCGCGTCGATTTCACCCTGGCGGATAATCGACCCCGAAAACACCGCCTCGCCCGGATTGCGAGTGGCGGGCAAAGATTCGCCTGTCAACGCGGATTGGTCCACCTCGACAGGGTCACCTTCCAACAAGCGCGCATCCGCCGGCACTATGTCGCCGAGGCGCACACGGATGACGTCGCCCGGCACCAACTCACGCGCCGCCGGGGTGATCCACTTTCCATCACGTTTCACTTTGGCATTGATCGCCAGCTTGGCCTTCAAAGCGGCGATCGCGTTGCCTGCCTGGTGTTCTTCCCAGAATCCGACCACGGCGTTGGAAACAAGCAGAAGGAGGATAATGAAAAAATCCAACCAGTGCCTGACAATCCCCGACAGAATTACGGCCGCCTCGATCATCCATGGGATGGGGCCCCAGAAATAGGTGAGGAATTTCAGGAACGGATTGGTTTTCTTTTCTTCAATCTCGTTGGGGCCGTATTGCGTCAGCCGTTTCTGAGCCTCGGCTTGACTGAGGCCGTCTGGTGACGACTCTAATTTCTTCTCCACTTCCGGCAGGGGCAGGGATTTCAGGTCGTCCTTTGCATCGGGCACCGACCCCGGCTTCGATTTGGAAACTTTGGCTTGGTCGGCATTGGGCTTCATAATGGGTATTCCTTTCTGTTCCTGTTGCCTTCACCGAATCTAGTTCCAAGGAGTCTTGGAAAATCCGTGAACAGTCGCTGTCGAAGAAGTCTTATTCACGGTTTGAACCCCTAAAAGCGGGCGCTCTACACCTTTGCACCTGGCGGGTCGGCGACTTTTCCCGGGGGCAAGAACTCCGGTAGGTCAAGGCGCGCCACGCCAATCCGGTTGTCGGCCATCCCGTAGTACACGTCGAAGCGGTCCGGCGTGCCAAGATCGTCGCGCCGGTCGATGCCCGTGGGGAACACGACGTTGGCGATAGTCCCGTTGCGTTCTTGCGGTAACACCGGCGTCAATACGGGCTCCGCGGAACGATAGCGGATCAGTTGCGGGTGTTCCCCGGACAGCACCATCACCCCGGCCGAGTAGCACAATGGATGTGGGTCGTTGCTCGGCTCCGTCATTTCGCTCACGCCGTGGTAAATGATTAGCCAGCCGTGTCGAGTTAGGATGGGTGGAGTGCCACCACCAATTTTGAGCCGCTCCCAGGGCGCAACCGGGGCGGCTAGCCGGTGATGCGAGGTGAACTGACCGAAGCGATTTGGTTCACGGTTCTGCAAGACCATCGGGCAGTAGGAAATCCAGATGCTTTCCCGATCAAGATCCAGCTCACGAGAAGCAGCGTGGCAGGCGGTTTCCTCCGGGCGAGTGCCGGGGAAAAGCGGCCGGTGGAGGATGGCCAGTTCCGGATGTCCGGATGGATTAGGGATAGCGACAGGAAAGAGGCTGGCATCTTTGTCATCTTCGTCGCCGAACTCGATGCCTTTATACGGACCAAAGGTCGCGAGTCCCAAACGCTGCCAGTGGAAGAGGTCCGCCGACAAGGCCAAAGCGATCCTTGGCCCCTGAGGCGAAAACGCGGTGTACGTCATGATGTAGCGTCGAAGCGGCTCCACGAGCGTGATGCGAGGATCTTCGCAGCCACCGCCTCCGTTGGGCCGCTGCTCATAATCGGCTTCCGGTTCCAATGCGATGCCAAGTCGCTCGACTCCTACGGGATCGCCAGCTTCATTGAACTGCACTCGCGCAATTCCAATTCGCGAGTAATTCCCACACGCGACCAGCCGCGGAAAGAGGTAGAGCGCGCCATCAGGTCCACGAACGGCAGCCGGATTCAGGACGCCTTCGATCTCCTGGGGATTACCCGGCTCCGGCTCCATCACAATTCCGAGGCGTCGCAACTTAAATCCACTCATCAACTCTCCCACAAGGTCAAGCTGGCTGGTCGCCATCCAGGCAAGCAATGATTGCTTCGGTAACGCATTTAGTTTCACTGGGACCTCGAACTGAGATCGAAACAACGCCTGCTTCTTCAGCCGGATAATCGTTCCCTCCGACGAACAACGCATCGCCAACGTAAATCATTTCTTTCAATGAAATGCCGAGCAGGTCTCGTAGCTTTCTGATCCCATAGGCTTTGTCAATGCCAGGTTTAGTGACATCGATGGATGTCGCGCCTCCCAGTCGCACGGAAAACCCGGGAATCAAAGGATCGAGAATCGCTTTGATCTTTTTTCGCTTGGCGAAATCGGGATCCCATTTGTCCTTTTCTTCCAAGGGGGCTTGCTGCCCTAAAGCGGAATATGTTATCTGGCTTCCCCGGTCCTCAATTGCTTCTCCCCAGAACTTTTCGACCTTGAAGCCCGCTACTTCGACCGCTTTCCCTAGAGAAGTGATTATTCTTTGCCTTTCATCCGCAGTGAAATCTTCTGAATAAAGCTTTTTCCATTCTCCCGTGTATTGGAAGAACTTGGTCCCACAGGTAGGTAGGAGAGATAAATTCACCAGACGGTTGTCTTGGGGAAGATGGGAGAGCACTTGTTCTTCAAACTGAGGCCAATCACCTCCGGAAATCACGGCGACTTTGACGAGGCCGAGAAGGTCATGCAGTCGTGCCGCCATTTCGGCGTCAAGGGCCGATTTACTTTCAGCCAGTGTCCCGTCGAGATCAAAAACAATTAGCTTTTTCACAATCTTTCCACCTCCGCATTCTTGCCATCTCGATTCGAGTTTCCGGCCTCGCCAACCATCCGACTCTTGTCCGGTTCAAAACTACTCCGGCAGCGCAATTTCCAACAAACTCACTACTCCGCTTGGCCGAAAAGCACACGCTCCGACCACCGCAGGTAAGAGCCATACATCGCCTTTTCCGACGGCATAAGTGGCGCCGTCGTGTTCGACCTGCCCCGCGCCCTCGATGCATACCAGCACGCGCGCCACACCCGCGGCACCGACCGTAAAAGGCGATTGTCCGCGCAGGCGCCACAACCGGAATTGCTTGCAATGAAAGAGGCTCTCTCGCCCCACCGGCGTCGTCGCTTCTACCAAGGGCATCACCAAACCGGCTTCACCGTCTACAAAATCAATGCAGGCCAGTGCCTGATCGACTTGGAGCGCCCGCAGGTGACCGGTCTTGGCGTCAACATGGTCCCAGTCGTACAGACGAAACGTCACGTCGCTGTTCTCCTGAATCTCGAACACCACAACGTCACCGCCGAGAGCATGAACTGTGCCAGCCGGGGTAAAGACGGCGTCGCCGGCCTTCGGAACAAACGATGCCAAGTCGTCCGCCACCGATCCATTCGCGAGCGCCCGCTGCAGAACTTCTCTCGTGGTACCTGGCTTCAGCCCCGCATAGATGCGGCTTTTTGCGCCCGCCTCCACGACCACCCAGGCTTCCGTCTTCCCGCTCTCGCCCGCAGGGAGCAGGCCAGATTGCGAATCCGCGGGATGTACCTGGACCGAAAGCATTTCGTGTGCATCGAGGAACTTCAGCAGGAGTGGGAACCGGCGGAAACGTTGGGCCAACTTTCCCAGCAATTGCTCGCGAGACTGCTCCATCAATTGAGTGATGTTCTGCCCTTTAAGGGGACCATTGGCAACGCGGCTCGCGTGGTCATCGCGGTCACTGAGTATCCACGCTTCGCCGATAGGGCCGTTGCCCGGCAGGGGTGCAGAGAACAGATCGGCCAAACGCCGGCCGCCCCAAAGCCGATATTGATAGATCGGCTCGAATCGAAGGGGATACAGAACGATTTGGCTCATGAGAACGTCCTCTACCCTATATCTATCCATCGCCAGCAGGAGCTTGTCGCCGGAAATTAGCCCGCGCTGCCTTTTTAAGCGCTAGCAGGCTCCGCTATCTTCTGGCGTCACCAGATGTTGGATGGCGCGGTTTGCCGCTAGGCACCAACGACAGGTCATCGCTCATGAAATAAGTGGTAAGAGCCACACACATAAGAAGCAAGCCGAGCCAGAACCGCCAATCACGGTGAGCGCGCCTCCAGTACGGAGGAATCTCCCGGTGAACATGCTCGCCATCCGGTACTTCATCTTGGTGGTGACCGTGGTTACTTTCATGCATTGGTTCCCTGCTTTCTCGATCCAAGACCGAATGATTTTGGGCCGAAGTTGTTGCTGATCGGCTCTATCTCTTTCCACTTACGAGCGCCCGGCATGTCTTGGCCGCGTTTATCAATGGGACGCTTGTGCCGCATGGCGCTGTTCCGGACCAACTTCTAATTCCATTGCGGGAGTGTATTCGCCACGGCGCGCAGCCCGGTTACATCTGGCTCGATGACACAAGGCTTGCTGTGCCGCCGACACATTGGCCTGCTGGCCTTGCCATATCTCCAAAGCCGGTTGCTGGATGGCGCGGGCAAACGAAAACGCCAATGCCCAAGGCACTCGCGACTTAAATCTGAGGTTCATGGCATTCAAACGAGCAGAGGCCAGTTCACTGGGTTGGCCTCCCGACAAGAACGCAATCCCCGGAACCGCAGCGGGGACGGCTTGCAAGAGACACCTCACTGTGGCGTCGGCCACTTCGTTCACATCTTCATGCTGGGCACGGGTCAATCCCGGAAGCACCATGTTGGGCTTCAGGATCATCCCCTCCAGCATCACCCGTTGTGTGTAAAGCTGGTTGAAACCCATTCGTAGGACTTGCTCCGTTACCTCGCGGCACCGCTCCAGGGTATGCTCGCCGTCCATGAGCACTTCCGGTTCGACGACCGGGACCACTCCGGCCTCCTGACACAACGCGGCATAGCGAGCCAACGCGTGTGCGTTGGCCTCGATGCAGCCCCCGCTGGGAATGCCATCGCCCACGGCAATCACTGCGCGCCACTTGGCGAAGCGCGCGCCCATTTGCGAGTATTCCGCCAGGCGGCCCCGCAATCCGTCCAGACCTTCGGTCACTTTCTCTCCGTGATGACCTGCCAAGGCCTTTGCGCCGGTGTCAACCTTGATGCCGGGAATGATTCCCGCATCGGTGATGACCTTGAGAAAGGGAGTGCCATCTTCTTTCTTCTGGCGGATCGTCTCGTCGTACAGGATCACGCCACTAATGGACTCACCGAGACCCGGCGTGGTCACAATCAACTCCCGATAGGCGCGCCGGGCCTCCTCGGTCTGCGGAATCCCCAACCTGGCAAATCGTTTGTTGCAGGTCGGATTGCTTTCATCCATTGCCAGCAGCCCCTTGTCGTCGGCGACCAGAGCTTTCGCGGTATCCATAAGCTGTTGCGTATTCATTTGGAGTTGCTCCACTTCCAGTTCCGGATTTCCGGCATGTCTTGGCCGTGCTTGTCGATGTAGTGTTTGTGCTCGATGAGCTTGTCCTGCATCATCTGCTTCAGGTAGGCCCCTTTGGACCCCAAGTGCGGTAGCCGATCGACCACGTCTTGCACCAAGTGGAACCGGTCCAGGTCGTTCTGCACCCTGATGTCAAAAGCCGTCGTAATAGTGCCCTCTTCCTTGTAGCCCCGGACGTGAAGGTTGCTGTTGGTGCGGCGGTAGGTCAGCCGGTGGACTAGCGATGGGTATCCATGAAAGCCAAAGATGATGTGTTTATCTTTGGTGAAAAGCGAATCGTAATCCGTTTCGCTCAGTCCGTGCGGGTGCTCGGTGGCAGACTGCAGCTTCATGAGATCAACGACATTGATCACCCGGATTTTTAGATCGGGCAGATGCTCGCGAAGGATGGAAACGGCGGCCAAAATCTCCAGCGTGGGCGTGTCCCCGCAACAGGCCATCACCACGTCCGGCTCGGCGCCTTGGT
>JBEKUR010000184.1:0-11968 GCA_049514855.1 Terriglobia bacterium | reverse complement strand
GAGATTGAGCCACCGTCAACAGCGGTAGCACGTGATAGTAGACCAGGTTCAGGAGAATGTAGATTACCATGACCGCGGCCGTCCCCAGGATAAGGCCCAAGGGAAGGTTGCGTTCAGGGTTTCTGACCTCATCGGCCGCAAAAGTGCCATTGTTCCAGCCATCGTAAGCCCAGAGTGCTGCGACCATAGCTACCCCAAAGGAGGAGAGAAACCCCCACCCCGCAGGCGTAGGCAGTCTAACCGTGCTGTAGACGGGCCCGTGCACGAGTGCGAAGCCAAGGGCGACGATGGCGACCATCGCACCCACCTTGGCGCCGGTCAGGACGGACTGCACCCAGCCAGCTTCGCGCACACCGCGATAGTTTATGGCCGTCAGAACGACGATCGCTAGGCTGGCCGCCAGTTTCTGCTGCCCGGGATGGATGGGAAAGAAATCGGCCAAATACTGTGCGAAGCCCACGGCTACAGTCGATATGCCGCCCGATTGCACCGCCAGAAAGAACGTCCAGCCGCACAGAAAGCTCACCAAATGCCCGTAAGCCTCGCGCAGATATACGTACTGGCCGCCGGCCTGGGGCAGCATGGCCGCAAGCTCAGCGAACGACAGTGCCCCAAACAGGCTGAGCAGTCCGGAAATTACCCACACGCCAAGGGCGGCTCGTTCGCTGCCCACTTCGCGAGTGACTTCCGCCGGAACGATAAAGATGGCGGAGCCAATCATGATCCCCATGACAATTGCCGTGGTATCCCATAACCCCAGGGCACGAAGGAGTGAGGGCTGCTCAGAGACTGCGGCGGCGGGTGCTGTGCCGGGTTTGACCAGATCCATACCGTAAATGCCTGTTATTTCAGCCTTCGGAACAATAGAGGAATCGCGCAGTCCGGTCAACAGCGATCTAATTGGGAAGAGCTGGCACCGGTGCGAAGATTCCCCGGTAGTGGTGCAGTTTGCTGTAGCCACAGGCAAGGGGGGACCTCAAAGAGGTCCAATGTCATTAGCCGTGGGTGAAACCCACGGAAACGATGCGCCCCGACGGTTTACCAACCCCGAAGGGGTTGAATTTGGTTTGGCGCCGAGTTGGTATAGAAGGGGTTCGACCCCATCGGGGTCGACAGGCAATTTTGTTGGAGGGTCCCTGTCCGTGGGTTTCATCCCGCGACTGCGGGACTAATGATGTTGTTCCCCTGCGGGGAACTTTGGTCATCTATGGGAGGCCGGGACGGGTAGATCGCGCTACAAGAAAACCAAATTGCACCACGACCGATTCCCCA
The DNA here is from genome assembly GCA_049514855.1 of Terriglobia bacterium. Lineage (GTDB taxonomy): Bacteria > Acidobacteriota > Terriglobia > UBA7540 > UBA7540 > CAVROP01. Next base: position 10,696 of record JBEKUR010000184.1, on the reverse strand, counting down.
GCTATGCGAGCCCACACTGAATGTATAATTGAGGAGTGGGAATAAGTGGGGGTAAGCTATGAAACAACGCCTGAGGTATTGGTGAGCATTCGACCTTGGGTTACCTGGAAATAATGAGCGCAATCTGCGTCATATCTTCACATCGTGACGATCCTGGGATGTGGATTGAAGCGAATGCTAGCCGGAATTAGCAACTATAAGGAGTTACCGTGCGTATAGACCTAAGCCCGCAGGATGTCCTGAACGCTTTGAGGGTGGTCAACGATCCGCACCTGCAAAAGGATATTGTTTCGCTCGGATTCGTAAAGGACATCGAAGTGGGGGATCGCCGCGTGAGCATCTTGATGCAAACCGCGAGCCCCGCCAGAGACCAACTGGTGGCGAACATAAAACGCATTGTGAACGGACTGGGTGTGTCCGATGTTGAAGTGCGCGTGACCGATTCGGCTCCGTCCACCCATCATGGGCAGCCGAACCCGATACCCCTGGTCAAAAACACCATTGCCGTGGCGAGCGGCAAGGGCGGCGTCGGCAAATCGACGGTAGCCGCCAACTTGGCCATCGCACTGGAGCGCACTGGCGCTCGCGTCGGCCTGATGGATACAGACGTTTACGGCCCTAGCATTCCGGTCCTGATGGGCGGTGACGAGCAGCCGCATGTTGTGGAGGGCAAGATTGAACCGCCCCTCGCCTACGGCGTCAAACTCATCTCCATGGCATATTTCTTGCCCAAAGACGAAGCCGTCATCTGGCGCGGCCCCATGCTCCACAAGACCATTCAGCAATTTCTCGGCGACGTGCGCTGGGGAGAACTAGACTACCTCATTATGGACCTGCCGCCAGGGACGGGAGACATTCAGTTGAGCCTGTCGCAAACTATCCCGCTGACAGGCGCCGTAATTGTTTCGACCCCCCAGGATCTGGCTCTGTCGGTAGCGTCGAAAGCCATCGCGATGTTCGAAAAACTCAATGTCCCTGTGCTCGGGATTATTGAGAACATGAGCTACTATGCCTGCCCCCACTGCGGCCATCGGGAGGAAATTTTCGGACACGGCGGCGCTCGCGAAGCTGCCAGAAGGCTTGGCTTACCATTTCTGGGCGAGATCCCGCTCGATCCCGTCATTCGAGTGCGAAGCGACGATGGCAAACCCGTGGCGCTCGAGGAGAAATCAGTGAACGGGAAAGCCTTCCAGGAAGTGGCCGCAGCACTGGCGGAACAGGTAAGAGTGGCGAACCAGCAGGCGATTAGTATTGAGTAGTCCGTTTATGCCTCCCATCCCAACTAAAATCAAACTCGCAGCCGGGAACGACACGTTATCCATCAACTGGTCGGATGGCCACGCCAGCGCTTATTCGTACCGCTACCTTCGCGACCGCTGCCCGTGTGCTTCATGCAGTGAGGGAGGCGGGACGCATCGACAGCCATCGAATCTTCTGCCGATGCTCGGTGTCAAACCGCTGAAACCTGAGCGCGCAGACTTGGTAGGACGATATGCCTTGCAGGTCTTTTGGAACGATGGTCATTCATCCGGTATCTATTCCTTCGATTACTTGCGCCGCCTCTGCCTTTGTCCGCAGTGTGAGGCTTCTCGGCAACCTGCCCAGACATAGTCGGTCATTTTGATGTAGAGGCGGCTTTACGCCGCCACGTGGCGAGGTAAACTCGCCGCTACAAGCCCAAACTGACCCACTACCTATGGCAAAGCGCAAAAGGCAAATGGCAAAACTATGTTGGGATATGGGGTAGTTGTTACCGAAGGGGGCCGCAAGGAATTCAGAGAGCTTGGAGGGTAGGGTGGAATGGTGCAGTTTGAGGACGCTCGCCTTAGTCTGCCTCAGTCTGCTCGTACCGTTATGGATGGCTGCGCAAACTGAGACTTCGCCCTCTCATGGGATGCTGCTGGTGGCAAACAAGGGCAACCAAACGCTGGGGATTCTCGATCCTGAGGCAGGGCGCGAAGTGGCGGAGATTCCTGAGGGGGGAATTACCGGGCATGAAGTAGCGGCATCACCCGAGGGGTCGATGGCTTATGTCCCGATTTACGGGAACTCTGGCGTAGGCAAGCCCGGCACAGGCGGCCGCACTATGGCGGTGATTGACCTCGCAACTCGTCGTGTGGTTAAGACACTGGATTTCGACAAGCCCCCGCGTCCGCACTGCGCGGTCTTCGGACCTAAGAACGGCCTGCTCTACGTGACCACCGAACTTGCCAATTCCATAATCGTCATTGACCCGAAAAGCTTGAGAATCGTCTCCTCCATTCCCACCGGTCAGCGGGAATCGCATATGCTGGCCATCACCCATGATGGGCAGCGCGGCTACACCGCCAACGTGGGGCCGGGAACCGTCTCCGCAATAGACCTGGTCGCACAGAAACCCCTTGCCATTATTCCCATCTCGCGCCAGACCCAACGCATTTCCCTTTCGATTAATGACAGCGTCGCCGAGTTTTCCCGCAGCCTGTTTAGCGGCGCTCTCGCAAGGGACAAAAACCCTTGCCTAAATAATCTCCACCTGGCAGTTCTTTACCAGAGATTTGAATTCCTGCGCGTCGCCTTCTGTGCCCACAATCGCCCCGTAATGCATCGGCACGACGATTTTCGGCTTAATCACCTCCGTAGCCTCCGCCGCCTCTGCCGCCGTCATAACATAAGTGCCTGAGACGGGGAGAAGGGCGATGTCACAGGTGATGGATTTCATTTCCGGGATGAAGTCCGTATCGCCGGCAAAGTAGACGCGCGTCCCGTCCATCTGAAATACGAAGCCCAGCTTCTTGTCTTCCTTGGGGTGGAATACATGCCCCGGCTCTCGAAACTTATTCACGTTGTAAGCAGGGACTGCCTCGATTTCGACCTTCCCGATAGTCACCTTGCCACCGGGATCGAGAAACTTCGTTTCCTTCGCCTTCACCCTTTTGAGCCCAGCTTTGCAGCTCACGCTTGCCACAATGGTCGTCTTGGGGGAGATCACCTTTTGAAGGTCTTCCAGACTGAGGTGATCAAAATGCTCGTGACTAATTAAAACGATGTCAGCCTCATCCGCCTTCGTCACCTTGAAGGGGTCAGTGTAAATAAGCTTCGAGGCTTGGATGCGAAAGGTGTCATGCGCAATGCGGCTGAACTCCAGGTTCATCAGTTTCATCGCCAGGCCTCCAATCGATTCATCAAGCTATTCAAGGTGCCTGCCAATCGTGCGGCACACCGCTCGTAAGGATATCACTATTGAGCACTGCAGAATATATGGCCACTCAGGGGGCAACGTCGCGCAGAATGGAGCGAGTCCTTAGCGCCGTCTTCTCATCATCTTGAACGATTCCAGGATGACCTTAGTAGCCATCTCGGTTAGGTGATACTTCGGCAGGTCTTCCCGCCGCACCCAGCGGGCGTCGACAACGTCGGAGGCGGGCTTAAGCCGCCCGCGCTTCCGCCGGCAAACGTAATCCACGATGACATAGTGGTACTTGACGCGCTTCCCTTCGCGCGTGATGCGGTCAAACGCCGCGACGATTTCCAGTGGCTCAACCTCCAGGCCGGTTTCTTCCTTCAGTTCGCGCCGCACCCCTTCGGCCAATTCCTCGCCAAGCTCGAGCATCCCGCCGGGAATAGACCACTCGCCCTTGAGCGGCTCGCTGCCGCGGCGAATGAGAAGGGCGCGGTGGCGGTGAACCACCACTCCGCCCACGCCCACGATCGGACCCTCTGGATACTCTCGTTTCATCTTTTCGGTCGTCACTCCTCTCGTCAACGGGGGCCAGGTGTCATTTTGGAGGGGACGCCTTCCCAAACGTCAGCACTAACCCCTCACCCGTCCCGCGCCGGCTGGTGAGAACGCCGGACGCGGGCCACCCTCTCCCCAGGGGAGAGGGCTACTATTGTCGGCAAGGGTCGTCATTCCCGCGAAAAGCTTGCCCTGAGCTTGCCGAAGGGCGGGAATCCAGTCCGTCGACCTCGCATTTCCGAACGTTTGCCGGGTAGATTCCTCCCGCCACGGCGGGACGGGCATGACTGCGACTTCGAGCGCCCATGTCTCGCAAATGACACCAGTACCCGTCAACGCGGGTCGCCAATCGAAATGCCGACAGATTTGGCAGCTATTCATTCGCCGCCCGTGCCACGACTTCATAGAAGATCTTCACCCCCCGGCGGAGCTGTTCCACGGGCACACGCTCGTTGGCCGCGTGCTGAGTGGCGTCCACTTCCGGTGTGACTTCGAGGCTGTTGAACCCGTAGCAGGTAATCCCAAGGGGGCGGTACATCTGGCTCTCAGTGTATCCGCCGCCCAGCGCTGGGGCAACAATCGCCTGCGGATTGTATTGGTGTACCACCTGCTCAATCAGCCGATAGAGGCTTGTGTCCGTGGAGGAAGAGTTGGGAGGCTTGAAGCGGCTGGCAGACGTAATCCGGATGGAGTCATCCGCCAGCACGGTTCGAAGCTGGGCCAGAAACACCTTGGGGTCTTCACCCGGAAGCAACCGCACATCAAGCTCGGCGTAGGCGGTATCGGGTATCACGTTGGTCTGAGGACCGCCCTGGAGGACGGTGAGTGAAACGGTGTCCCTTAGCAGAAAGTTGAGGTCTTCATTCCGGCTGATACTTCGGGCGAAGGCAGGGTCCTGAAGCGCTTTTCGGATGTTGCGGTACTTTGAAGCCAGCGGTCCCGGTTCGAGTCTTGCGATCACGGTGAAGTACTGTTCCACGGAGGGTAGCAATCGGATGGGTGGCTGCCAGTCCACCACTCGGGCGAGGGCCTTTACCAGCCGGTTGGGCGCTGAGTCAGCAATGGGAATAGACCCGTGGCCGCCTCTACCGGAGGCTGTGAGGCGAAGCCAGAAGGGGGCCTTCTCCGCCACGCCCACTTCGTAAATCGTCCCCCGCCCACGGGTAATCAGATTTGAGCCGCCCTCCGTAATGAGGAATTCCGCGCCGCGCACCAGTTCCGGATGGTTCGCGAGCATCCAGGCACTACCCGTGCCGTTGACTTCCTCGTCCGAGGTCGCCAGGAAAATCAGGTCACGCTTCAGGGGCAGGTGTTCCCGGGCTGCGATCAGCATGGCCATGGCCTGAAGCAACCCCTCGTCCTTCATATCCTGCGCCCCGCGCCCGTACATTTCCCCGTTCAATATTTCGCCGGAAAAAGGCGGAAGCCGCCAGCTCCCGGGGTCTGCATGGACCACATCCATGTGGTTCAGCAGCAGCAACGGCCTTAGCGTTCCATCACCTTTGATGACCGCGTAGATATTGGCTCGCCCAGGGGCGTAAGGATGGATGGTGTTCGGAATTCCAGCCTGATCGAAAAGCCGGTGGAAGAATTCCGCAGCCGCCAGCTCGTTCCCGGGCGGGTTCGAGGTGTCAATACGCAGGTACTCGCGCATTAACTTCACCATCTCGTCCTGGTAGGGTGGCCAGGCAATCGCCCGGAAGTGGTCATCAAGCTGGGTTTCTGCGAAAGCGGAAAACGAGAGCGCGGCCAGAACCATCAGGATGCGGATCGGATGAAGTCTACCGAGTGTGGTGCGTCTGGCAGTTCTGTTTTGGAAATCATCCATGATTTCAATGACCAATTTCTAGGAACTCGACATCTCAAAGAGACGAGCTACTATATCAGATGACTCGCCTGAGAAGACAGTTCGCACACGCCCTGGGGCGTGCCGGCGATGGAGGTCATGAAGCATTGGTACACCGCGGGAGGAAGATAGTGTGTCATTCCGAGCGCAGCGAGGAATCTCGCTCTGCGCCAGGCGGTCCGGAGCTCAAGGTTACCTGCGAGGTGGGTGGAGACGAACAGAGCGAGATTCCTCGCTGCGCTCGGAATGACACGAGCACCACCACCGCAAAATTCTTGCGTTTCTTTAGTCAAAACCTTTATAGTCAACTCGTTGATCCCCGCGGGAAAAAATGATTGGGGACGGTTTGTTGGCTAAACCCAAAACACCTCGTATCTTCGTCACGCTGGCGGGTCCTAGCCTCGCGGCATTGGAAGCCCAGGCAAGCCGCTTGAGCGGTGCTCCCGTGGGCTACGAGTTGCGATTGGACCACCTCCAGGACTTTACCCAATTCGAGGTCTCACTCCATCAGATGCTTTCGCGCTTACATGTCCCACAGACCATCGCCACCTGCCGAAGGGAGGAGGCAGGCGGAGCTTTCAAGGGAACTGTGGAACAGCAAGCAGAAGTCATTGCTGCCGCGGTGCGTGCGGGTTGCCGGTGGGTGGACATCGAGTTCGAGTCCATCAAGGCAGCGGGTTCCTCGCTGCTGCGGCAATTTCACCCGGCAAGGGTGATCGCTTCCTATCACAACTATCGTAAGACCCCCTCGCTGGGCGCCGTCTATCGCCAACTCGCTCGCCTCCCGGTAGATATGGTCAAGGTCGCCACGCACGCGCAGCATTTGCGTAACAACATTCAAATTCGACAACTCCTCAAGACCTATCATCGTCGGAGTCCGAAGCTTGTGGCGGTGGCGATGGGCGCGTCGGGCATTCCCTCGCGATTGTTGGCTCTGCTTTGGGGTTCGGCAATCACTTACGCTTCCCCGGGAAACCATTCGGTGGTGCCCGGCCAAGTTGCCGCAGAAATCATGCGGTCCATTTACCGGGTGGACCGGCTTGACCAGCGCACCCAGCTTTATGGCGTCGTCGGGTCACGCGCTTCGATTTCCCTTTCGCCCGCCATGCAAAACGCGGCTTTCCAGGCCAAGCATGTGAATGCCGTTTTCCTGCCCTGCGAGACCAATCAACTCTCGGACTTCCTCACCTTCGCGCGCCAGGCGGGCTTGTTCGGCTTCGCTGTGACCATGCCCTACAAGCGCGCCGTTCTGCGTTCGCTGGATTGGGCTGACCCGCTCGCCACTCACATCGGCGCGTGCAATACCGTTGCCGTCCAGCGCGGCAAATGGATGGGCTGGAATACCGATGCGGCGGCGGTGGTCGAAGTGCTCACGAAGCGGTTGAGGTTGTCCGGCAGTCGCATGTTGATTTTGGGCGCGGGAGGAGCCGGCCGCGCCGCCGCCTACGCCTTGCGCGCCGAGGGCGCACGAGTCATCGTCGCGGCGCGCCGCGAGGAGATAGGGCGGCGGCTGGCACGCGCGGTCAATGGTGAGGCGGTCTCCTGGGAGGGCGCCGAGGGGCTGGAAGTAGATGCGGTGATTAATGCTACTCCGGTGGGCATGTACCCCCATGTGGATTCTTCGCCCCTCGACTTGGCGCGTTTGCGGGCCTCCGTGGTTTTCGACATGGTGTATTACCCCCTCGCCACGCGCTTCATCACAGAGGCCAGGGGGCGCGGCTTGATCACTATCTCCGGCCTTGAAATGCTGGTGGCGCAAGGCGCGCGTCAATTCGAAATCTGGACTGGGCTCACGGCCCCACGCGCCCTGATGGAGCAGGCCGCCCGCCAGGTCCTGGATCGCTCCACCAGCGGGTAAAGCAGTCATCAGTTCTCAGTTGTCAGTTCTCAGTCAATAACTACTGGCAATTGACCGCTGACAACTGACAACTGACAACTGACAACTGTTCTTATGCCCGACATCGAACCCACTTTCGCCGAATTCCAGCGCCTGGCCCGCCGCGGAAACGTGGTGCCGGTTTACCGGACGATTGTTGCGGACCTGCTCAGCCCTGTTTCTGCTTACTTGCGACTTTCCCCTGAGACCTCTGCCGGGGCGAGCCACCGTGCCCCTGCCGGCAAGGCGCATCCCTACAGCTTCTTGCTGGAGAGCGTCGAAGGCGGTGAGCGGGTAGGCCGCTACACTTTTTTCGGCGTTGACCCGTTTGAGGTGATTTCCTCTCGCGGGGATCGAATTACCATCGCCCGAGGCTCGCGGCGGAGGGAAGAATCCGGTGACATCTTCGAATGCCTGCGTCAGATGGGCGCGCGTTACCGCTCCGTGACCTTGCCCGGCCTGCCGCCATTCACTGCCGGCGCGGTGGGCTTTCTTGCCTACGAAGCGGTCCGCAAGCTGGAACGCCTTCCGGCCCGCGTCGAGATGGACGTCGACGTGGACGACGCTGCCTTCATGTACTTTGCCAACCTCGTCGCCTTCGACCACGTCCAGCACCGCCTGTTCCTGATTGCGAATGTCCTGACGGAAGAAGGCAGCGGCGCCCTGCGCGCCAAGTACGACGCCGCGGTCCGCCAGCTCGCGCGTATGGAGAGCCTGCTGCGCCGCCCCCTTGTCCTGCCGCGCCTCCGCCCGCCTCGCGGCCCCTGGCGCGTGCGTCACAACATGACCCGCCGGCGTTACGAAACCATGGTGGAGCGCGCAAAGGAATACATCCGCGCCGGCGACATCTTCCAGGTTGTGATCTCGCAACGCTTGGAAGCGCCGGTGCGCGTCCCGCCCTTCGAGATTTATCGCGCCCTGCGGGTGGTGAACCCGTCGCCTTACATGTACTACCTGCGCATGGGCGATTCCACCATCCTCGGCTCTTCGCCGGAAATGTTGGTGAAGGTTTCCGGACGCGAAGTGGAATACCGGCCCATCGCCGGAACGCGCCCCAGGGGAAAGACGGAGGATGAGGACAAGCGGCTGGAGGAAGAACTGCGCGCCGACCAAAAGGAGCGCGCCGAGCACATCATGCTCGTGGACCTGGGCCGCAACGACATCGGGCGCGTGTGCGAGTTCTCCACCGTGCGCCCGCAGGAAGTCATGTTCGTCGAGCGCTATTCCCACGTGATGCACCTGGTCTCATCCATTCGCGGCCGGCTCCGCCCGGATGCGGATAGCTACGCCGCGCTGGCGGCTTGTTTTCCCGCTGGCACGCTCACCGGCGCGCCCAAGGTGCGCGCCATGGAAATCATCGACGAGCTCGAACCCACCCGCCGGGGCCTCTATGGCGGCGCGGTACTCTACCTCGACTTTTCCGGCAATCTCAACTCCTGCATCGTCATCCGCACGGTGCTCATCAAGGGCCAGCGCGCATACCTGCAGGCTGGGGCCGGAATCGTTGCGGACTCCGTTCCCGCCCGTGAGCACCAGGAATGCCTCGATAAAGCCAAAGCCGTCCTCAAAGCTTTCCAGATGGGAGAAAGCGGGTTGTAGCGACAGGCTCGCTATCCATCGCCCAGGGTAGGGGCCCACCCCCGGGAAGAATTCCGTGTTAGCTCGTTCCCTCCGAATCGAGCGGGGAGGCGAGGGCGAGACGGTGACATAATGTCGTTTTCACGCGCGGTGCGTAGCGGTAGGGCTTGCCCTTTCCTGGCCGATGAAGACCTGTAATTTCCGACCCGGGATCTGGAGAGGGCGGAAAAACCCCTCCATGCTGTCATTCCAAGCGGAGCCCTGGACCGGAGGGCCTAGGGCGGAGCGTAGAATGTCGCACTGAATACTCTCAACGCGATGCGAGCTTCCTCGCCCTGCGGCCCAGAGCCTTCGCCCTGCGACCCAAAGCCGTCTTCGGGCGACGGGTCGTCGTCCGCCAATAAGAATGGCGAACTCCTCGGAATGACCGGCCAGACGGGTTTTTCCGCAGCCTGCTACGTTGGCTCTCGAGCTGGAAAAGCGCAGGCCCAGTAATCGTTGGTGGTTAATTGGCTCCAACCGGGGTTTGAGAGCCTCATCGGCGGAGACGCGGTAGGAACTCTATATCAGACTCTATAGGTTTTTCGATAGTCGGTCAGTCTGAATTGAATCGCAAACCACGCGTTCATAAATAACGCGACCAGCAAGAACGTATTTGGGGCTACTTGCTATTCCCTGTTTCCTGTTCCCTATTCCCTGTTCCCTGGTACGTGTGCACGGCAGCGGCCAGTTTCCGACAAGCCGACTTACCGCTTATGTGGATTACTTCCGGGTTGCCGACGACACGTCCAGTGAGAACCGGATCGTGGTCACAATACCATTATTCGACTCGGCCATTTTGGCCAGGATTGAGAATATGCGCCTTCCAAGGCCGGCGCACCAACACTGGATGGCGGAAGCACCAAGAGGCGGGACGGTGAGAGTGTCACTTCTCTTGCGACTTGAGCGCCGAGCGCAGTTTGTCGGCGAGTATCCCGAAGCCCTCGGCGGGAGGAGCATTGCGCTCCGCCCACTCGCGCACTTCCTCGGCCTCGCGCGCTTCCATGACTGCCTTCGCGCTCAGGCGAATGCGCCGGCCTGACGGATCGACTTCCAGCACGATGACCTCGACGTCCGCGCCGACCGGAAAGGCTCGCTGGACATCGCCTTCCTTCGCGATGCCGGTTTCGCTCAATGGGATGACACCGGTACGCCCGGGGGCCAGGAAGACGAACACGCCGAATTTCTCGTGTCGCTCGACCTTTCCCGTCAGGCGCGCGCCCGGAACGATGCCCAGCCGGGCTCCCGTAGCCCCCTCGGCCGGCGCCCAGCCTTCCGGAACGAGCGCCACGCCGATCCGTTTCTGCTCGAGGTCAATGGCTAGAATCTCGAATGTGCCCGTCATCCCGGTAGCGACCTGACCCGACCAGCCTCCCGATCGTCCGGTCGGCGCGAACGTGGAAGCATGGGCCAGCGCCTCGATGCCCGGCTCGAGCTCCACGAACGCGCCGAACTCCGCGACGCGCGTGACGCGGCCAGGCCGCAGCTGGCCTACTTCGTACATCTCGGGCACTCTCGACCATGGGTCGGCAGAGAGCTGCTTCAACCCGAGCGATATCTTCTGCTTTTCCTCGTCCACGCGCAGGACCTTGACCGTGATCTCCTCGCCCGCTTTGACGATCTCCGCAGGGTCCGACAC
>JBEKUR010000183.1:0-11996 GCA_049514855.1 Terriglobia bacterium | reverse complement strand
GATCGGTTGTCATTGCGGGCCGAAGGCGATTATGTGTTCAACACCTTCTTCAGCGAGCACCAGAACGACTTCCAGGGCGTCGCCGGCGTCGTCTTCCACTTCTGAGCCGGACCGGGTCCGGTTTTCTAGCGTGGATCGCAGGGAAATGGCCGAATTGGGCCACTTCTGGCGGGTGTTGCATACTGTGCACACATCACAGCCTTTTGGTCGGCAGCCGTGATATAGTCCATTTTAGCGACAATTCGGATAGACCAGGCACTCCACTCACCTATTATCTATCCCCAATCGAAAGGAGGATCTCATGTTGAAAAAGAGCATGATCCTGCTGGCAAGTTTGCTCGTGGCAACGAGCCTCTGTCTGGCACAGGAGAAAACAAACCAGCAACCCGTGGTCAAGAAGACCCCGATTAAGCAAACCAGCGCCGCGTCTGGCAAAGAGATGTATAGCCAGTACTGCGCGCCGTGTCACGGAACCGACGGTAAGGGTGCAGGTCCCGCGGCGTCATCGATGAAGGTGATGCCAACCGACTTGACCCAACTGGCCAGGAAACACGATGGCAAGTATCCAGCCAATTCAGTGGCTTCCGTACTGAAGTTTGGCAGCGGCCCCGCTTCCCACGGCTCGGCCGATATGCCGGTTTGGGGTCCGTTGTTCAAGTCATTGGACAAGTACCACGAGACCGTTGTGCAGCAGAGAATCAGCAACCTGGTGAGCTATATCGACTCCCTCCAGGCGAAATAGAGCTCGCCGGTTTCGAAGTTCCGAGAGGCAGGAAGCGCAACTTCCTGCCTTTTTTCTTTTGCGTCCCAAGGTGTGCGCGTGGCACGTTTCAACCCAATTTGGAGTGCGGCGGCTTGCCGCCGCTTTTACAGCCGCCTGCCCCGCTGACATACCATAGTCCCAAATTCGAAGTTGGCCAATTACAGGCGTGTGCCTCTTATTCTGTTTCAATCCATAGTCGTAGGAGAATCCCTCTGCAACTTCGGATTTCAGGCTCATACCAAGTGCTGCCCTCATGCAGCTTCCTGCCCTGTTACCCACGCCACATCACATACCCGAGACGCCTCCCCAGTTTGCCTGATGGTATCCTGCTAAAGCTGTCAGGCAGGATTCGCCGGGAACTTTCGGTCTGCCTCTGCGGAATTACAGGGGTATAGTTTGAGTCGATCCCCCAACCCCATGAGCTTGGGTGGCGTAACTTTAGTACCCGTGCCTGCGTCTTTAAGAATGAGCAGGTTAGCGAAGGAAAGAAGCCCTATGCACCATAAGCACTTCTACTTATTGAGTTTCCTGTTTTTGGTCATTGCCACAACCGGCCCGGCACAGACTCCCGATACTTCACCCCAGGGTCAAGAACAGGGCACATCCCCCCGCAGCAGCCGCGGGCAGGGCCGTGGCGGGCCCATGGAGGGTCGCGGCGTCTTCGGAAAGATCACCGCCATCAACAGCGGTTCGATCGCGATGACCAAGCCTGACGGAACATCCGTAACCGTCAAGCTCACGGACAAAACCGAATTCCGCAAGGACCGCCAGCCCGCGAAAATTGCCGACTTCAAAGTCGGCGACTTTGTTGTTGTGCGCGGCGATGAAAATGCCGACCACACTGTGACCGCTCAGATGATCGGGACGCGCACAGACAACAGCCAAGGAGGCGGTCGCGGGGGATCCGGCGGCGGCGGAGGATTCGGCGAAATGGGCAAAGACTTTGTCGCCGGCGAGGTGAAGTCCATTGACGCACCCAAGCTGACCATCTTGCGGACCGACAATGTCACACAGACCCTCGAACTCAACGAAGATACTTCTCTGCGCAAAGGCCGCGAAAGCATCACCATGGCCGACCTTCATCCCGGGGACCATGTGGTGGTCCGCGGAGCGTCGCAAAATAATGTCTTCGTTCCCAAAAACGTAATGGTCCTTTCCCCCGAACAGTGGGAGCGCCTGCAGCAGATGGGTAACGCTAGAGGAGGACCTGCCGGAAGTGCACCCCCTAACGCGCCCACAGGCAATTCGCCGCAACCATAACTCACCGAGGGAGTGCAGTTTGAAGTCAATTCTTCACGGCATATTGACGATTGCATTGGTGGCGATTCTCTTCGCCTTGCATTTGCAGGCGCAAGAGACTGCGCCCGTTGCACCTGCGCAGGGCACCGTAATCTCCGTTCCGCCGGGCACCTCTGCCTCGTATTATGAAATTACCGGATCTACACGCAGCGGCAAGACTCCTCTGCCGGGCGCGGCTGTCACTGCCGCCAACACATTGACCGGCAAGAAATATGCTGCGGTGACCAACGCCGAGGGTAAATTCTCTTTCTCGGGCATCGCTCGTGGCCGGTACGTTGTACGCATCGAGTTCATGGGCTTCTCTCTCTTCACTCAGGAGCTCCTGCTCAATCCACAGAATCCATCAGCAAAAGTAGACGCCGAATTGCTGCTCGCCTCCCGACAGCAGCAGCAATCGAACAACTCCAGCGCGAGCATCGCGGCAGGCCGGGGGTTTCAGAGCCTGGCCGTGGACAGCACACTCTCTTCTCTGGCCGGCAGTGATTCCGGCTTTGGTGCAACGGGCGCACCCGGCGCTGCGCAAAACTCCAATGATCTCTCAAGTCTTCCCTTGAATGGCGCCGGCGCAGAAGGCCCCACGGAATCAGTCAGCATCAGCGGTGCGCAGGGGCGCACACAGGACTTCGGCGGCGGCAGTGAAGATGAACTGCAACAGCGCATCCAGGAATTTCGCGACCGTGTACAAAGTGGCGGTGGCCCCTTCGGTGGCGGACCTGGCTTCGGCGGTCCGGGCGGAGGTGGCGGTGGCGGGCCCATCGCTATTGGCAGGCTGGGTGGCCGCGGGTTCAACATCAACCAGCCCCATGGCGTGCTTTATTTCTCGGACGACAACGCCTCGCTCGACGCCACACCCTACTCGCTCAACGGAGTCCCCGCCATCAAACCGCAATACAACCAGGCGCGCTTCGGTGCAAACGTCGGCGGCCCTTTGAAGATTCCCAAGATTTACGACGGTGGCAACAAATGGTTCTTCTTCGCCGGCTGGAACGGATCGCGCGGCGATTCCCCGTACGTTGCTTACTCCAGAGTGCCAACAAGTGACGAACGCAATGGTGATTTTACAGGGGCCACCTACAACGACGCCGCGCCGGTTCAGCTATTCAATCCTGCCACGGGGCAGCAGTATCAGTTCAATGGTGTCCTCAACCAGTTGGATCCAAGCTTGATCAGTCCCTCTGCCAAAGCTCTCCTGCAGTACATCCCCCTGCCAAACATGCCTCCCACCGCGTCCGGTCAGAATTTCCAGTACCTTACTTCGGCCGCAAGTAGCTCCGACGCCGTGATCCTGCGTCTGGTCCACAATTTCGGATCAATCCCCACCCCCAGTGGACGGAGTGGCGGGGGTAGAGGTGGCGGGCGACGGCCGCAAAACAACATCAATTTCGGGCTCAATTGGGCGCGCACCTCGACCAATATCGTCAATCCCTTTCCCTCACTTGCCGGAGGTACGGGAACGCAAGGCTTGAACGCCAGCGCTGGCTGGACTTACGGCAAAAATCGCATGAATAATATTTTCCGGGTGAATTACAACCACAATCACGTTTCCACCACGAATCTCTATTCCAACGTCACCGACGTTGCAGGCCCTGGCGGCGCCGGAATCACGGGAATCTCGAACGTTCCGTTTGACTGGGGATTGCCGGGAATCAGTTTTACTTCATTTGGCGGGCTCAACGATCCCACGCCGCGCCGCGAACTCGATCAAACCTACACCGTCTCCGACACCGTTTCCTGGAATCATGGGAAGCACAATTGGCGCTTTGGCGGAGACTACCGGCGCATACTTCAGAGTTTTCACTCTGCCAGAAATGCGGAGGGCAGTTTCGTCTTTACAGGCTTTGCCACCTCTCAATACGCACCGGGCAGCACGCAACCTCTCCCCGACACGGGCTATGATTTCGCGGACTTCCTCCTTGGCTTTCCTCAGCAAACATCGCTGCAGTTCGGTGCCACTTCTTACAATTTTCGCGCCAACTCGTTCGACTTTTTCGCCCAGGACGACTGGCGCATACTTTCCAGTCTCTCGCTGAATCTCGGTGTGCGCTACGAGTACAACGGCCCCTACACCGAGGCCCAGGACCGTATCGCCAATTTGGAAGTTGGCCCGGGATTTGCCACTGCAGTTCCGGTCGTTCCAGCCGGTGCCGTGTTGCCGCCAGGTTCGGGGACATTGGCCGTCTTCTCCAATCCATCTCTCCTTCATCCCGACCGCAATAATTTCGCACCTCGCATCGGCATTGCCTGGAAACCTCTCAAGAAGACGGTCGTCCGCGCCGGGTACGGCATCAACTACAACCTCGCCCAGTACAGCACCATGATTCAGAACTTCGCATTTCAACCTCCCTTTGCCAACGCGGTCACGAATGCCACGAATGTCGCCAGCCTGATCGGCCCGGCCCCGCTCACTCTTGCGAACGGTTTCCCCGCCGCTTCCCAAAGCACGGTAACCAATAATTTCGCCGTCGATCCCAACTACGCCCTGGGCTACGTGCAGATCTGGAATCTCGACCTCCAGCACGAATTGCCCGGCAATGTGGTTTTAAACGTCGGCTACAACGGCGCCAAAGGCACGCGCTTGGATACGGAGCGCGCTCTGGTCTTCGCGGGCAATCAGCCGTTCATTTACGAGTCCTCCGAAGGAAACTCGATTCTCCATGCCGCCTCCGTTCGCGTTCGCAGGCGCATGTCCAAAGGCCTCGGTATCGGCGCACAGTACGTGTTCTCCAAGTCCATTGATGATGCCTCTTCCATCGGCGGCGGTGGCGTTGTCGTAGCTCAGAATCCCTTTGATATCTCGGCTGACCGGGGGCTCTCCAGTTTCAATCAGACCCACAAATTCACTGGAAACTGGATGTACGATCTTCCCTTCGGCGAGAACCGCCGCTTCGCCCAAAAAGGTGTGTGGTCTCACGCCCTCTCCAATTGGCAATGGAGTGGCGACTTCACCGTTGCTTCGGGTCTCTATTTCACTCCCAGCGTGCTCGGCGGCGCCTTGGATATCGCACGCGGCGTCAGCGGATCGCAGCGTGCCAACCTTGTCCCAGGGCAATCGATCTCTCTTCCAAATCCAACGGCGCGGGAATGGTTCAATACCGCTGCGTTTTGCACCCCGGGAATCAACTGCAGCAATCCGAGCGACTCACCCTACGGCGATGCCACACGCAACTCCATCGAGGGGCCCGGCACAGTGACCCTGGACATGTCCATCAATCGCACCATCCCGCTCAAGGAATCCCGCTCTCTCGATCTGCGCCTTACAGCTAGCAACGTCTTCAATCACGTGAATTTCACTTCCATCAGCACCGCCGTGAACTCGCTGACCTTTGGGGAAGTCACCGCTGCGGGGGGCATGCGCCGTGTCACCATGCAGGCCCGTTTTCGCTTCTGAGAGATAACACCGATGCTACGCACACGAAACATTCTCTCAATGCTTACCGCCGCGGCGCTGCTCTCGCCGGGCGCTCCGCTTGTCGCCCAGGAACCCGGCCAGCCCGTCGCCGCTCAGGGCCGCATTCGCATCACTACCGAACTCGTATTAGTGAATGTCGTCGCCCACGATAAAAAGGGCAACTTAATCAAGGATCTGAAGAAAGAGGATTTTACTCTTTACGAAGACGGCAAAAAGCAGGCTATCTCCAGCTTCGATTTTGAGAATGTTGATGAATTGCCGGCCACTGCCGGCCCAACAGTCTCAGGCGCGGCGCCGGAAACGCCGGGAACACTGCTGCACTCCAGCAAGAAAGCTCCTCCCACGCTCGATGCTCGCGATCGCCGCCTGATTCTCCTCTTCTTCGACTTTTCCGCCATGGAGCCCGAGGAGATTGACCGCTCGGTGGACGCCGCGAAGAAATTCGTTCACGAGAAGATGCAGCCCGCGGATCTCATCGCCATCGTTTCGCTCGCCACCAACATGCACGTGGACTGCGATTTCACCGATGACCAGCAGAAACTCGCCGCCGTGCTCTCCAGCTACAACTCCGGCGAAGGCCAAGGCTTCGACAACGGCGCCACGGGAAGTTCCGAGGGTGCCGCGGAGACCGGCGGCTCTTTCACCGAAGACGACACCGATCTCAACACCTTCAACGCCGATCGCAAGCTCCTTGCCATTCAGTCCCTGATGCAGGCGCTCGGCAAGCTCCCGCAGAAAAAGAGCGTCATTTATTTCAGCAATGGCATCACGCAATCCGGCGTGGATAACCAGTCTGCCTTGCGCGCCGCAACGGCCGCCGCCGTAAAGTCCAACGCCTCCATCTATTCCCTCGACGTTCGCGGCCTGCAAGCCTTTCCTCCCGGCGGGCAAGCGCAAAACGCCAGCCTGCACGGGCAATCCGCCTACACGGGCGCGTCCACTCTAAACGATCTGAATGGCAACGCCGCTTCACAAGACACACTGGCCACGCTTTCCGCGGACACGGGCGGCAAAGCTTTCTTCGATTCCAACGATTTCAGCGGCATCTTCTCCCAGGTGCAGAAAGACAGCTCCGTCTATTACGTTCTGGGTTTCACCAGCAACAATCCGGCTAAAGACGGCAGGTTCCGGCATCTGAAAGTCACCGTGAAGCGGCCTGACTTGAAGCTCGATTTCCGCTCCGGCTATTACGCCGGCCGCGACTTCGAGCACCTGAACCATGCCGACCGCGAAGAGCAGCTCGAAGACGAGATGGCCGCCCAGTTGCCTCGTGTGGATGTGCCGCTCTACGCTGGCGCCTCCTATTTCCGCAAGGACGATTCCCACTACTATTTGGCCGTTTCCCTCGTCATCCCCGGCTCCCAGATTCCCTTTGTCACCGAAAAGGACAAAGACAACGCCACCATTGACATCATCGGTGTAGCTCTCGAGAGCGGTAAATTCCCCGTGGGCCGCTTGCGCGACACCGTAAAACTCGCCGTTGAAAGCACGCGCGAGGTCCGCCGCAAAAACGTTCAGTACAACACCGGCTTCCTCCTGGCTCCCGGCAGCTACCACCTGAAATTCGTGATCCGCGAAAATCAGACCGGGCGCATGGGCTCGTTCGAGACCGATGTGCGCATCCCGGACCTTCGCAAGTCGCCCATGAAAATGAGCTCCGTGGTGTTGAGCAGCCTGCGCGTCCCGGCAACCGCAAAAAAGACGGGCGTCAATCCGCTGGTGCGCGACCAAATGGAGCTCGTTCCCAATATCACCCACGTCTTCACGCCGGACCAGCATCTGTACCTGCAGTACGAGGTCTATGATGCCGCCAAGGGCAAGAACTCCGCGCCAGCTGCGCCGGCTCCCGCCGCTCCGGGCCAGCAGGATGCGGCCAAATCACCCGTGGCCCCAAAGCCTGCGCGTGACTCCGTCCGCGTCCTCACCAGCATCGAATTTATCCAGGGCGGGACGAAGGTCTATGAATCCAAGCTGGTCGAGGCCAACGAAGTCACCGCGCCCGATCGCAAAGCCGTCATCTTCCAGATGGACTTGCCGCTGCAATCCTTGAAGCCCGGCCTCTATCTCTGCCAAGTGAACGTGATCGACGACGTCGCCGGCAGTTTCTCCTTCCCTCGGTTTCCGCTCCTCATCCGCGAAGCCGTTCCTCATCCCGCCCCCGCCATCTCCACCCCAGCCGCCTCCGATTAGCCCCGCCATCCTTGCCGCCGTAGGGGCACGATACATCGTGCCCGCCTCTCTCTTTCTTATGTAGTGGCCGGTCTTCAGACCGGTTCTTGGGTTTCTCTTGGCTCTTCTCCCCCTCCGTCGTCCCTCTTTCTCCTCAGCGCCGGAGGCGCGCCGTTTGCGTCCGCCGTCTTCTGGAGGGCGCGCCAGACGTTAGCCCAGCCCGTCAGGGCTGGGAAACGAAAACAAAGCAAACCCTCCCCAAACTCTCTCTCTTCTCCCGTCCTCCCCTTCTGTCATCCCGAGCAACGCGAGGGATCCCTCTTCCTCCCCGCCTCTCTCCCCCTCCCTAGGGGGTCGGACATTCATGTCCGACATAAATCCGCCCCCAACACCAATGCTCCCAAAATCTGTCATCCCGCCTCGCAGGCCCTCTGTCATCCCGAGTGGAGCGGCCCGATCTTTTCTTTCGCGCCGAATTGTGGCGCGTCGGGTCGCGCAGTCGAGGGATCTCTCTTCCTCCTTCGTCAGGGCATGGCAATCCCCGGAACGCCAATCTCCCGATTGGCGGTTTAAAACTCCTCAAACTCTTTCTTCCTCCTTAGGGGGTCGGAGCTTCAGCTCCGACATACAGGCCACCCCAAAACCAAAAACTCCTCAAACTCTTTCTTCCCCCGGCTTGTCCGCTCTATTCTGAGGTTTGCTCGCCACTCGCCACCCGCCTCTTTCCCCCCATGTCATCCCGACCGTAGCGACCCGATTTGTTCTTCCGCGCCGACTTGTGGCGCGTCGGGCCGCGCAGTCGAGGGATCTGCTTTTCTCCTGCCTTCTGCTCGCCACTCGCCTCGCAGGCCCTCTGTCATCCCGAGTGGAGCGGCCCGATCTTTTCTTTCGCGCCGAATTGTGGCGCGTCGGGTCGCGCAGTCGAGGGATCTCTCTTGCCTCCTGCTCGCTGATCGCCACCCGCCACTGCTGTTACCTCCTGATCGCTGATATCTGATCGCTGGTCACTCTCTTCCCCAATAGACATTGTGAGGTACTAGCGTCGGAACTGGTATGAGGGGGGAAGCGTGGAGAAGAGTGCACGGTCCACCCACCCTTTGCCAACCCCGCAAAGGGTAGGCCACCCGCGGAGACTAGAAGCACGGGCTCATTGCGCTGAAGATAGTTCAGTCCCCCAGAGTGCTTTGTAATCATCCTCAGAGGGCAGTGATTTATCGAGGCTGAGCGATGTCAGTCTCCATGGGCCAGTCTTCACCCTCTCCAGTTTTGCCTTTCCGAAGAAATGAAGATTCATCGTCTTGTCCTCGGTGGGTGCACCTGTGAACGCAAGGTCAAGCATGGTTGGTGCGGCACCGACAACGTATTTTTTCGTTCTGGTGTAGGTAACAAGATAGGGCGCCCTAGCGAGGACATGTACTTCGCAGCGGATCGTGAATAGAATCGTTGCGTCCTGTTCATTCTTTTGTTGCCATACTGCAGTTCCGATTTCGGAGTAGGTGACTGATTTTATACGATGAATCTCAACGTACTCCTTTGGCGATTTGATTCCCAGCATAGGGCTTAAATAATCGGCCTTGTCGTCTAGCTCAAGAAACGGTCCGCCCTGCCCCAGATCGGCATCGGTCAGCTCATGTATCTCGGCGACCTTTTGCAAAATCTGTTCACGAAAAGTCTCGAGGGTGCGTTTAGCTTCCTCACCGCTGGCCCTAATGCGTTGGAGGTTTTCGTCCTCCATCCCTCTTTCAAGCAGTTCCACGGCCTCCCACAGGTCAGCAACCACCTGTATGTTTGCCCCGAATTGTTCCTGATGCAACAAGAAGCCCTCAGCCAAGATCCCGTCTCCGGTCACTAGGATTGCTGGATCGATACCGTCGCTCCTGAGATTTCTGAGCACCGTGAACATAATCAGGGAATCGCGAAAACCTTTTTCCTTGGATTTGGCGTCGCGCCCCTCAAAAGGCGGCACGCAGTCAATAGACATTTCAAGCAGTGACCGGAGGCTGATATCTTCCGGGAGAGGTAGTATCTGGATACCGAGTGCGCTGGCCCTCACTCTGAAATGCTCATCGATCCGACTTAAGTGTGATCGCAGCGCCGCTTCGGCATTTGCCAACTCATCCATTTGTAAGCCGTGCTTGTCCGCCTGGGTTGCAATGAGGCTGAGCTTATCCAGAGACTTTCCGACCTCTGACTTTCGATCTCTGAGGTACTCCATCCAGCTGACCTCTGCGACTAGAATCTCAAATGGGGTGGACTCGCGAACGGCGAGCAGCATGGAGAGCTCTACGCTCTCAAGCTGGGGGCCGAGTTGAAAGAGAGCCGTGCTCTCTAGGAAGACTTTCTTGAAAGGGGGCATTGACGACTTTCCCTCCCTCGCACTCACAATCGCACGGTCACGTAATAAGGGCTCTCATTTTGCGTTCAGGGTCGGCCGCGAACGACGATCAGGGAGCCATGTCGATTTCGCCCAGGCCTATACCGCCGTCCAGCCATGCCAAGATTGCACGAGTGATAGCCTGCTTGTACGTCCAATCGGCATCGCTCTTCAGGCGGCTTAAAGACACCCGGAGATCCAGGCGACGGGTCTTGCGCGGCCAATCTTTCGCTTGGAATTCGAGACTGTAAGATCCGCGATCCGGTGTGCCAATCGGGGGCGTACTTTCAATTTCACAGGTCCACTTACCTGTTCTGGCACTAAAAATTAGACCGTTGAATGGTAATACTTGAAGAAGGTTGTTCTTGTGGCGTATTTCTTCGGGTGATGGTGACTTAGTCTGAGCAAAGTCGAAAACGCCAGAGTCAACCGTCCCTTGAAAGGTGTTGACGTATCCAAATCCGGTGGACGGTATCGTTGTGGCGAATTGGGAACCATAAATCGGCTGGGCGGTAATCCACTGGGTCACAGAGTAGTCCGCCGCCTGCTCATCCTGTTTCTCTATTTCCTCGAATTCTGTTTTGGCTTTCTTGGTCGGTTCAGGTTTCACATCAAGGGATTGCTGTGCGTAGTCCAAGAATTTCGGCGTCGTATACATGTAGAAGCGTACGCTAGCCTTCTCATGCATTTCCTGGCCTAGCTCCCACCTGGGCCCGATCGTCCTTCCCTCGTGCTTCCACCACCAATCCTCTTTCGCGTCTCCGGAAACAAAAATAACAGGCTTTTCAGTTGAAGCAGCGTAGTCGATTAGCTGGAACCAGATAATCAGGTCGCCAAATTTATTCGGTTCTGGTTTGGTGTCGTCCCTAAAGCCTGGAGGAGTTTTCTCCGCGTATCGAAGACGTCCCTTCTTGTAGGTCTCCTCCAGCTTAGCCTGGTCGTAGGGTTTCCCCGTTTTCCCCGAGAAGATCTTGGACAGCTTTGACAAGACATCGTCAGATTTCAGCAAGTCCGGTTGGCTGTTCATCGACTTGTCTACGATTTCAGTTATGTCATTAGCGGCGCGCTTTGCAGCTTCCGCACATTCAGTCGCCATCTGGGAAGGGTATTCATTTTGGTGGGACTCAAAACCACTCGCGAGTTTATTCGCAAACTCTTTGAGGGCCTCGTGCGCACGGGACCGAGCAGCGATTGTGGCAATTCTACTACGGAGATATTCGAAGGCCGACTGGTGAGGCAGAAAGATACGGCCATCCAGTTTTTGCAACACGTCAAAGAAGGCTTGCTGAGTGTCGGGCGTCACTCTGTAGAGATCAAGTAGGACGTTTGCGTCAAACGCGAACGTTGCCTCGCTCCACAGTTTCTTGAATTCTTCTTCTGTGGGCGGAAAGAAAGCAGGGAAGAGATCTCTCATAAATCTTCTTTAGTTATTATGCTGACTCGGATATTACCCCAAATTAAGACGGTTAGCCATCCGGGCGCGTGACCAGGGCGAAAAATGCGCACTAGACTCTGGGCGCCCCGGCCTCGTGGTGAGAGGCTGGGTCCAGGGGCTTCCAATTCCGCGCGAGTACCAGTTTCGAAACTAGTACTCTATAAATAATAATTGACAAGTGGTAAATAATGTGATATGCTTCACCTGTTATGCTGAGGGGACATTGCTCTTGTGCCATTTCGATCCGTCCCGGAGCCTCATCCGGGACGCAAACAATGCGCCCCACACCCTTCTCTTTTGCCTCTTCTTCGCTCTTGCGCCCGCTAAGTCCTTTGTTTCCCCTACATCCAGGAAAGCCGCCCGTAAGTGCTTTGTTTCCCCTACTTACGCAAAAACAGGGGGGTGGGGGTACCTTCAACCGGTACAGACCGGGCGGATGGCTGACAGAACGGACCGGGAGGATTCCTGACACTGTGAACTAATGGCAGGCGCTTGCAGGGAGGAGCGCCGATGCCGTGGAAAGTGAGCAGTGTCATGGAGGAAAAGC
>JBEKUR010000182.1:0-12017 GCA_049514855.1 Terriglobia bacterium | reverse complement strand
GTTGGACTGGACTGGGAAACAATGTGGAGCTTTCTGGAACTCCAATGCGAAGGCATCTGGCGGCCGGCCGAGGCTGGATCATCCTTGGCGCCGACTGAAGCCAAGAACATCTCGTAAGGTGTCACTCCCAGTTGCAGGCATAGCGCGCGGTCGCGGTAGTAAGGATAAATCCAGTCGTAACCGGGTTTCAGGTGAAGGGCCGTCGCAAGACTAATGGTTTCGTGACCCACGCCGCTGATCTGGAAGAAGGCCCGGTTTTGGCGCTTGAGCTGAATCTCCTTGTCGTCCACTCGCCGCGACATGTAGACCATCCGGTAGGCGCCGACGAGCAATTCCTTTGCAAGCTTCGCAGCTTTCACAACCTGGTTTGTCGCAGTGGACATGTATCCTCGCAGCAACGACGTGACGGCCACAATGAAATTGCCTGTGATTCCATCGTGGATTCTTGGCCGCAAGCCTCTTCGCGCTCCCTCACGAACTTATGGCCGCGGAGCAGACCGTATTCCGGCCGCTTGGGAATTATCAGATTGCGAAAAGCCAAAGTCAACCGACTCAATGACCCCCTTTCTCCCGGTCTCGTGTTTGTGCTCTAATGTATGAACATGGGGCTGAAAGCTTCAGGAAGTTTGGGGCAACCTGTGGCGTGGAACCGCGGTGGCAATGATGCATGAGCATGGGTTCGAACCGAAGACTCCGAACCGCGAGGACAGGCGCGTCATCATCATCGGCGGCGGTCCTGCGGGTTTGACGGCTGCCTACGAACTTTCCAAGCATTCGGTGCCGGCCGTCGTACTGGAAGCGGACTCGATCGTGGGGGGAATTGCACGCACCGTGAACTATAAGGGGTACCTGTTTGACATCGGCGGCCACCGGTTCTACACGAAATGGGACGAAGTGCAGAAATTATGGGAGGAAGTCCTCGGTGACAATTTCCTTCTGCGCCCGCGGCTTTCGCGGATCTACTATCACAAGAAATTCTTTCTTTATCCCTTGAGGGCGAAAAACCTGCTGTTCGGCCTTGGACTCGTTGAAGCCATCCACATCATGGCGAGCTATCTGCGCGCACGAATCTTCCCATCCCCCAAAGAAGAAAACCTGGAACAGTGGGTTTGCAATCGCTTTGGCAGACGGCTGTACGAGAATTTCTTCAAAACCTACACGGAGAAGGTCTGGGGTATACCCTGCACGGAAATCGACGCGGAGTGGGCAGCCCAGCGCATTCGCGGGCTCTCTCTGACAACTGCTTTGCGCAGCGCGTTGTGGAAGAAAAAAAAGCCGGAAGCAAAGACTCTCATCAATGAATTTCATTATCCGGAACGCGGACCCGGCCAGATGTGGGAAACTCTCAGAGAACGACTGTACGAGCGGAATTATCCGGTCTTGACTGAGCATCCCGTCGTCAGAATTCATCACCGGGGCGGGAAGGTGACAGGGTTGGTAACCGCTGGGCCTGACGGCGAGAAATATTTTGGTGGGACCGACTTCATAAGTTCCATGCCCATGCGGGAGCTGATCAACGCCCTCGATGAGCCGGCGCCCGAGGAGGTTCGGCGCGCTGCCCATCGCCTCCGCTATCGTGACTTCTTGATTGTCAGCCTCGTCACCAGCCGCAAGGACGTGGTTCCTGACAATTGGATCTATGTGCACGACCCGAGCGTAAAGGTGGGGCGCATTCAGAACTTCAAGAACTGGTCCCCTGCCATGGTACCCGACCCGAACAAGACGTGTTTGGGGATGGAGTATTTCGTCTTTGAGAACGACGAGCTGTGGTCAAGCCCTGATGACAAGCTGATCGAACTAGCTCGCAAGGAAATCGCGCAACTGGGTCTGGTGCGACCCGAGGAAATCGAGGACGGCACGGTGGTCCGCATGCCGAAGGCCTATCCCCTCTACCAGGAAAGCTATGCAGAGCAGGTGAATGTAATCCGACACTACGTCGAACAAAATCTCACCAATTTACAGTTGGTGGGCCGGAACGGCATGCACAAGTACAACAATCAGGACCACTCGATGATGACCGCGCTGGGTGCGGCGCGCAACATCCTGGGTGCTCATCATGACCTCTGGGCGATCAACACCGAGCCCGACTACCAGGAAGAGAAGAAGGCGGCGACTTCCAAGGAACTGCCTCGCCCGGCATAGGCGGAGCCGCGCCGGGTGGGCGCACATAAACCGATCCGAAGCATAGTCGCCGACTAGCACTAGGCCGGCGAGCGCGCATGGGATCGCGAAAAGGCGCGAATCAGCATCGCCAGATTCTTATTCGCTCTCATGTCTCCTGCGTAGAGCGCGAAGGGACGGGGCGGCGGCTGGATGCCTTATCGAGATGCCGGCTTAGGTATGGAGTGAACTGTGCTCTCACCGGCCAGCCCGCCGGAGCACCGAGTTAATCTCATTGTCAGCCCGAGGAGGCACGCAGGGACCCAGCCTACGATACAGACATACGCCTTTCCAGCATCCTGCTAATTCGAAAGTGTGGCTGGGGTCAGTGAGAGTTCCGGAGAGGAGAACAGCGTTAAAACTCGCCGCCTGCTCCTCTAGGTCGGGTACTTCTGCAAGAAGAACGATCGGAACATTTTGGTGCAAATGCGCATAACCTCCGATACTCCACCACGGAATGCGGTAGAGTCCAACCCCGCAAAGAGTCGAGTCGCGACTGAGTTGATCGAGAGCGACCAAGCAGCCGGACCTTTGGGACCAATTGAATTGTGAGACGAGCAAGCAGGAACTGAGCGCCAGGAAGGCCAAGCCGCCGCCAACGATCGTCCTTGGCGACAGCGGCGATCCCCGCCGTGTCTTGAAGGCCGGTGCGAGTTCCATAAGGCCGAGCGCCGCGAGGGTGATTTCAAGGGGCACAAGTGGATAAAGGTAGCGGACGCTCTTAAAGCCGAATAAGGAATGAAAGACAAGATTGATCAGCGCTACCCAACCCAGGAATGGACTGCGGCGAATTCCCACGAGAACGAGAAAAGCCACCGGACCCAGGTGCGCAAACAACATCCTCAGATACCAATACCAAGTCTCGGTATTGTGTGCTCCCTCCGCAACATCGGTGCTGGGGAGCGACGGAACTGAGAACTCCCTAGCGTGCACCCGGAAATAAACGAGAAATGATTGGAAGGGATGTGACCAAGTAACTGCATCCACCAAGCCGAAAGCAACCACCGGCAAGAGAAGCCCCGCGGCGAGAGGGAGCATCCGCTTTCGCCAGTTGGGGTAGCAAAAATAAAGAGCCGCGAAGCCCACCGCCGGAGCTAGCTGGATTCGCAGTGACACGGCGAGCCCACTGAGGATTCCCGCCAGGAACATTCGCTTTTTTTCCCCTAACCCTTCACCATACATGCCCAGGTATAAGCCTGGTAGGAGGGCATGGGTGGCCACCACTTCAGTCAAAGTCTTTGGGGCAAAATAGACTAATTCGTACCAGATCGCACAAGCTCCCGCGGCGACAATAGCTGCCTCCGTCCCGCTGGCGCGCTTGGCCCAGGCGAAGCCGAACCAGACGGTGGTCAGGGAAATCAGCGAGAGCACAATGGCCATCCCCCACTGATATCCTGCTGATCCGGAGCCCATCCAATCAGTGCTTCGCATCACGGCTGCGAGAAACGCGGGAAACACCCAGGAGCGAGCTTCCTGTCTCCATTCCCAGGTGACCACCCCGTAGCCGTAGGCCAGGTGATGTGCGGGTTCCTGGGTCTGGAAGATTTCGTCCGGGTGATCCACGGTCGGGAACCTTAAGGCCGCGCCCACCCGAAGGAACATGCCCATGAGCAAAAAGACAAGCAAAAGAAGTCGGACGGAGGAAGATGATTTCATTTCCCACCAAGCAATGCCATTTCGGAGGCGGCTTCGGTTGCCCCGCGAGAGTAATTACATTAATACAGCTTTGCACCGCTTTCAACCTCGCATATACGGCGAAAACAGGAAAGCGTTCTCCACACACTGAAAGACAATACCTAAGGTCAACCGCCAGTGATGTTCCGAGACGGCTGGACCGTCTAGAAAGACCGTTCCTCTCATGCTCGAAGGTGTCAGCATTCGCGCTATCGCCCGCCTGACCACCATTGTCCGCAACACGATCCTCTCGATTCTTCCCACTGCCGGAGGCGAGCGCCGGAGCCTACTCAACGCTCACATTCGGCGCGTGCAAGTGCGTTATCTCCCGCTTGATGAAGCGTGGGCCTTTGTCCATACAAAGGAAGAACATCTTGCCGAGCGCGGCCGGGAAGAATGGGGCGACGCCTACAGGTGGGTTGGCTTGCACAGCGAGACGGAGCTGATCATTTCGCGCCTTGTCGGGAAGCGTGATGGGGCGTGCGCTAACGAGTTCATGCAAGACTTATGCGACCGGATTCTTGGCCGCTGCCAAGCCACGTCCGACGGCTTCAAGCCTTATAGCGATGCCGTTGCAGAGGCATGGGGCGCGGATATGGACATCGCGCAGCTTACTAACGTCTATTTACATGGTGTGGTATGATTCCCGCGGGGTGCATCAGACGCTCCGCGCGACCCCTGCGATGGAAGCGAAGGTCACAGACCATATCTGGAGTGTGCAGGAACTATTAACAGCCTGGCGGTCTGACCAGCAAGAGGCCCGATTCACGGTCGGGCCTGGGGAGTTATTGGTTTGGGTGCGCGCTCAAATCTCGCAGGCAGGTGGACGCCAAACGCAAACCGCTGCGTTACTGGCTGCTCTGCGCGAACTTACAGTCAGCGATACCGAGGAACGTCCAGTGACAGATCAATTAATCGGTCTTCCGATTTTCAAGCCCGGGGAGCGGACAGTTTCCGTTGTCATCCCCGCATTTAACAGTGCGAAAACGCTTGAAGCCTGCCTTCGAGCGGTTTTTTCATCCGACTATCCTTCCTTTGAAGTGATCCTGGTCAATGACGGTTCCACAGACCAAACCGTCAGCATTGCTGCCAAATTTCCCTGTAAGCAAATCGATCTCGCGAAGAATTTTGGAGCGGCAGCGGCGCGTAACCAGGGAGTGCGGGCCGCCAAAGGGGATTTCTTGTTTTTCCTTGATGCCGATATCATCATTGAAAAGGACACACTGACCAAGGTCGTCCGCACATTTGCAGACCGGCCAGAAATCAGCGCCCTATTCTGCTCCTACCAAAAGAATACGCCATCTGGAAATTTCTGCTCCACCTACAAAAACCTGCTCCACCACTTTACTCACCAGACGGCTCGTGAAGATGCGGCCACATTCTGCGCTGGTTTTGGGGCCATCTACCGTGAGAGTTTTCTGCGCGTCGGTGGTTTTGATGAAAGCTACCGAAACATGGAAGATATCGAGCTAGGTTACCGCCTCCACCAAAGAGGTTATAAGATCTTCCTCAACAAGAAAATCCAGGTCACCCACCAGAAAGTGTATTCTCCGGCAGAGCTGGTCCGCTCGGATTTGCTCCGCCGGGCCATTCCATGGACGCAGATTATGCTCGAAAAGCGCATCTATCGGAATGATCTAAACACTCGCTATGAGAACATGGCCAGCGCGTTTGCTACTTTCTTCATGCTGGTCACGCTTCCGTTGATCCCGTTCAGGCCATCGCTGGCCATCATTCTCCCCTTGTTGTTCCTGCTCCTCTTCTTCTTGAACTGGAAATTTTACCGGTTCGTTTACGGCGAAAAAGGTCTATGGTTCCTGCTGCGGGCGGTAGGGGTGAATTGGTTCGGATACCTATACAGCGGACTGGGAGCGCTCTTTGGGATGGCCAGCTATTTGCTCCAGCCCGTTCTAACTCGACGGGCGAAGCCCCGCGCGGGTGATTAAGATGCTGCTCAGCGTTCTTGTTGCTACTCTAGAGTCAAACAGAATCCAGGGATGGACTGCGTTGGCATTCAGGGGATCATCACTTTCGGAGGAGCCCACCCGCACTGATTTGTTCATTCAGTGAAGTACCGGAGTTATTTCAAACAAGGCGGGATTTATTATCGCCCCGCAGTCCACATCAACCCCATGCGGCGCGAAATCGCACGCCGATACCGGTTAGAGGAGGTCAGTTATTCCGACCCCTAGCGGGCGCGTGTTTAACGAAGTGGCCCCGAGCCTTTGAGGGCAAGCACTTTCTCGCGCAGTTTGGATTGGAGTTCAGCCGGGGTGTTCCACAACGCGCGCGCGTGGCTGAGCCACCTTGCCGCGCGTGAAAGGCGGTCGGCCGCTGTCAGGGAGATTCTCCTCTCTTGAAGAACCTCCGCCCGCGCCTGCCACCAAAGTTCCCAGATCCGGTAAAACTCCGGATGGGCATTCGGCCGCAAGCGACGCACTCTTTGGGGCGTATATGACCATGGTTTTCCCAATGCAGTGATGTGAATCAACGAGACGTTTCGAAAGGCCTCAGCCGGGTCTCCAAACGCATGCGGGCGCCGCCGGTCTTCCCATTCCGAATTGAGAAGCGTGAGTTTCGGCGGCAGGCTGTGGATCTCGCTGCCAAATTCTGCATTGATTACATCCATGTCGTAGCGCCGGTTCGTTGGTGTTCGCTCCAGCCTGCGCCTTACCCGTTTCCACAATTCCTCTGAAGGAGCCACGACGAGCAGGTGGCTCGACCAGTACGGATGCGGCAGCCAGTAGGCCACCGGCGCCGCTAGCGGAACGCCCAGCGGCATGGTAAGAAAATCGTCCAGGCTCTTGAGCGGAACCGTGTCCACGTCCAGATAGATGACGCGGGCGTAATCGGTCAGGTGAAGAATCTGCAATTTGACGAGACAATCGCGGTAATACCAACTCGGAGACGGATCGAGCGAAGCGACGAGCTGGGTCCGGATGCCCATCTGTCGCAACCTGCCCATCACGAACGGCGATAGCGGCAAATGGACCAGGACAAAATCAGCGCTCGCCCCAGCCTTGCGAAGCAAAGTCGCACAAACCATTGCGGCGATCGCGTAGGTGTTGTCGGTCGCGTAGAAGGCGTATGCCGCTCGGCCAGTTCCAGTAGGTACGCTCAAGACCTAGACAGTATATAGCCCGAGTCGGTCGCTTTGCACTACTCATCGACGATTGTGTGCAGCAGCGCGGTTCCTAACTGCAGCCCCTGATGCAGCATCCTTTTCGCGTTCCCCGTCTTCTGAGGGTCCCATCTTTAGCTAAGTGATTTCTCGGAGCAGGGACAAGGTTTCCAGTTTCCGGGCGGCCAGTTCTCGCCTTCCTGCCACAACACAACCCCGCCGGTAACCCGTCTCTTCTTCACCCCGCACGGCGGGCCAAAACAGGCGGAATTCCTGCTTCAGTTCGGCCGGCAGGTAGCCCACCGTCAGCCGTTTGCCGATACCGTAATCATCAAATCCGTACGCGGAATCGTCCGGCACTTGAAAATCATCAATCATGATTACGGGATCAGGCCAGTATCGAGCAATAATCTCCAGTTCTTCATAAAGCGGCAAGTCTTCTTGCCCGTGAGCATCGAGGTAGAAGAACACGCAACCGTCCGAAAGCCTGGGATCTTTCCCGAGTCGCTCCAAGAAAGGCCGGGAATCTCCGAACTCGACAAAGACTCCATCCTCGTGGCGAAAGCGCTGCTTCGCAAAGTAAAACGACCGCTCCGACGCCTCGACTGTGTACACAGGAAGTCCCGAAATGCGATGCAGGAACACCGTCGTCAAGCCTCGATAAGTTCCCGTTTCGACGATTGCACGAAACTCAAAACACTTGAGAATCTCTCTTACCAGTTGCAGGCGATGAAACTGCCCATTGAAAGGAATGCCTCTCCGGAAGGCTCGAAACGCATACCAGTCGATCACGCCGGACACCCATCCTGGCAGGCAGTCCAAGTGAGTCGAAATCCCGTAGTAATGGGACCAGATTCTATCTGTGAGACCGCTCACGTTCTTCACGATAAACCTGTTATAAGATGTTCGATCAGGCCGTGGGGACGTCTCTCATCGGGATGCTCTCGGTACGAGGCTGTCAGGAAATAACCGTCACATCGATCGTCTTGCCTCATGCTTCCCGTTCTTGCGGCTCCTGCAATACCAATCCGACGCCGGTCTGTTGCAACCAGAGGCGGCTGTACAGCCCCTGCTTGTGCAGGAGTGCCTCATGGGTTCCCGATTCCACAATCCTGCCCCGATCCAGCACATAGATCCATTTTGCGTGGTAGAGGGTCGAGAGGCGATGAGCGATCAGAATCGTGACAAATTCCCGACGCGCGCTCAGCTCCCGGATGGTTTGAGAGATTTCGTTCTCGGTGAGGGAATCCAGCGAGGAAGTCGCCTCATCGAAGACCAGGACCTCGGGCTGGCGCAAGAGGGCGCGGGCGATCGCCACACGCTGCTTCTCTCCTCCGGAAAGCTTCAGCCCCCCCTCGCCGATCACAGCATCCAGACTCTGCGAGGCGCGCAAGAGCAGCTCTGAAGCAGCCGCCTGGCGCAGCGCCTCCAGGCATTCGCTGTCGCTTGCCTCCGGGCGGACGAACAGCAGGTTGTCCCGCAAGGAGCCCGAAAACAATTGCGGATCCTGGGTCACCAGCCCAATCCGTTCGCGAATGCGGTCAATATCCAAGGCGGAAGTCGGAACACCGTTATACGTAACCGCACCTGAGCGCGAAGCGTAAAGCCCCAGCAGCAGCTTGATGATCGTAGTCTTGCCGGCCCCCGAAGGTCCCGCGAAGGCGATGGTTTCTCCGCGCGAGACCTGAAACGAAATATCCCGCAGCGCCGGCCTGGGGTTCCCGTGGTGCTGGAACACAACATGGTCGAAGCTCAAGGTTTCGATGGGGCCCACCTCTACGGGCGCGGAAGGTCGCGCTTCCTGAGGTGAGGCTAGAATGGCTCGCACATTGTTCAGTGAGGCCTCCGTCTCCGCGTACAAATGCACGATTCCGCCCATATCCTGCAAGGGATTGAAGAGCAAGTTAAAGTACAGGAACAACGCAAAGAACTGTCCGAAGGTGATCTGTCGCCTGAAGACCAGATACAGCATGAGGAGGAGGAGGCCGACCCGTAGAAGGTTCACCACAGCGCCGTGGAAGAAACTGAGATGGCGCATATAGCGCACTTTGGTCAGTTCCAGCTCCAGAATCTGTTCCCCGTGTTGGCCCAGGCGCCAGACCTCCCGGCCCGCCAAGCCCAGACTCTTGACCAATTCGATGTTGCGAAGAGATTCGGTGGCTGAGCCTGCCAGGCGGGCGGACTCCCGGACGATCGTGACCTGAATCGCGCGCAACTTCCGGCTGAGCAAAACACTGGCGAAGAAGACACAGGGCACGGCCAGCAGATACGCCGGAATCAGAGCCCAGTGCACGCGAGCCGCGTAGATGACCAGGAATGCGATTCCAACGAGGGAACTGAAGACCGAATTGATGGACGATAAGACGAAGCCCTCCACGTCGTGGCGGGCCGTTTGGAGCTTGCCCATAATCTCGCCACTGCGTTGGTCTTCGAACGCCGAGTAAGGCATCCCCAGCGAGTGCCCGATCCCCTCGCTGTAGATCGCCATTCCCACGCGCCGTGCCACGCGGTTAACGAAATCGATCTGGTAATTTCTGGCCAGCCATGCCAGGAACGTAGCGGCAATCGCGGCGACAAGTAGAAGACCGACATGGCGAAAAAAAGTGGCCACATCCATCTGTCTCGCCTGGAGCGCATATCCGTCTATGATGCGCCGCAGGATGAGCGGATCCAGAAGAAGGAGCAGTTGATTTGCTCCCGCGCAGAACAACGCCATGAACACCAGGCGTGCATGCTTGCGCAGATGGCGGTAAAGCAGGTTCATTCGCTCACTTTTAGGTTCATGAACAATCTGGAAGTTTACTCGTTTCGCCGTGTTATAATCAACCACCCTATGCAACTCAGCCTGCTGATCCCGACGCTGGAGTGCCGCAGAGATCAGTTTTCGCGGTTGGTAGAAGGCCTGGAATTCCAAATCCGAAATGCGGGGCGGAGTTCGGACGTTGAAATTCTCCCCTATCCAGACGCCGGCGGGTATTCGATTGGTCACAAGCGGAACATCCTGCTGGGCCGGGCGAAGGGCGAATTCGTGGCTTCCATCGATGACGACGATGAAGTCGGCGACCGTTATATCGAGTTAATTTGCGATGCCCTTGGGCGGCGGCCGGAGGTGGATTGCCTCGGAATTCGCGGCGTTATCACGTTTCGCGGCTCTCACCCGTGTGAGTTCGTGAATTCGGTACAGTACTCGGATATGTTCAGCCGTAATCACACCTACTACCGTCCACCCACCCACGTGAATCCCATTCGCCGGGCGATTGCGGTCCGTTACCGCTTCCCGGATGTGAGCTACTCGGAGGATCTCGACTGGGCGTTGCAGATGCGCGACGACCGCGCTTTGCAGCGGGAGGAATTCATTGACTCGGTGCTCTACTATTACCACTCGCGACGCTGGTGGTGCTACCAGTGGTTGCTGGACGGCACGGAGGCACTTCGTCACAAGCTGGGGATCCGCATGGTGAATCGCCTTCGGATGCGGGACTTCCGGACCCCGCCTGCGGAGGCAGCATCGCCTGGACGAGGACACGGGCAGCATGCCAGGGACTGAAGCCGGCGGCCAGCCCGCGATTCCCTCCGCCGCCATCCACGACTCGTCAAAAACATGAACGTTTTGTGGCTGACCTATGGCTTGCCGTACCCTACGGATGCAGGTGCGCGAATCCGGGATTTTCATCTTATCCGCGAAGCTGCACGCACTTCCCGGATTCACCTGTTCAGCTTGCTCCCCCCTGGCGCTTCCACGGACGTAGGACAGCTCCGGGATTTCTGCCAATCTATCGAGACCTCTCCGCTCCCATGCCCTCTGTCCGGCCGTCAACTCGTGAGCTTTATCCGCTCGAGCCTGGCGCGGCGCCCCCTCGCGACCGTTCCTTTCTACTGCGCCGAGGCCGTCAGTCGACTCCAGGGCATCATCGCGCGGGAGAAGATTGATATTTTCCAGGTTGAGCACTCGCTGCTAGGCGCGTATCTCGACGCCGCACCGCGGCAAGGGAGCTGCCGAACCGTCCTTTCGCTGCACAATGTGTGTTTCGAGCAATACCGCCAGATGGCGCGCCTCGAAGTCGGCTTCGCCGCTCGTGCGCTGTACCGCCTGAAAGCATTCGCAATGAGCAAGGCCGAACGGCATTACATCCCGCGCTTCGACTGCTGTGTCGTTGTCTCCACGGCGGAACGCGAGCTTCTGCAACGCGCCCTACCCGAGGTGCGGGCGGTGGTAATCGAAAACGGAGTGGATTGCGCGCAGTTGCAGCCCTTGCCAGAATCGGCTTCGGGTTCCGGGCTGCTGTTTGCCGGCGTTATGGACTATCCTCCCAATACGGACGGGGTGATGCTCTTCGCGCGGTCTATTCTGCCGCGGATCCGGGCTTTCGTTCCAAACGTCAAGCTGTTCGTTGTGGGCCATGTGCCCCCGGCGCGAGTAAAGGCACTGGGACGGGAACCCGGAATCGAGGTGACCGGTTACGTAAGTGACATCCTTCCTTATTACCGCCTCTCGAAGGTCACCGTCGTCCCGCTGCGAGCCGGCGGGGGGACGCGTTTGAAGATCCTGGAATCGATGGCCCTCGGCAGGGCGGTGGTCTCGACCACGGTCGGTTGTGCCGGACTCGAGGTGTGCCACGGCGTGCACCTTCTGGTCGCCGACCATCCGCAACAGTTTGCTGATTGCGTCGTACAGTTGCTCGGCAACGATACACTGCGGGCCGAACTCGCTGGCAACGCCCGACGCCTGGTCGAACAGCACTACGACTGGTCTACGATAGGAAGGCGGCTGGCCTTGGCACACCGCGAAATTCTAGCCCGGAGCGTCGCCTCATGAACATGCGCGAATTCCAGAACGCCGTTCACCGCAAGCTCTTGGAGCACGGCTGGCGGGTGCAGCGGGCTGCGCCGGCTCGGCAAGGATGGGAACAGGACCGGGCGTATTGGGAGCCGGCCTACCTCCGCCGCCTCGGTTTTCGGCCGCGAACCATCATCGACGTGGGTGTGGCGCATGGCACTCCCCAACTCTACGCGGCGTTTCCGGATGCTCAACTCATCTTGGTGGAGCCTCTCTCGGAGTACT
>JBEKUR010000181.1:0-12144 GCA_049514855.1 Terriglobia bacterium | reverse complement strand
CTCGACCTTTCCCCCCCGGGCCTCGACGAGGTGATGGGCCTGACGAGGGTCATGGCCTCACTCGCCTCGGGCGACTACGACGTCCTCGTGCTCGATTCCGCCGCAACAGGTCACCTGATTCGTTTGCTGGAACTTCCCGGAATCGTCGATCAATGGCTTAAAGCGTTCTTCGACTTGTTTCTTAAATACCCGCAGATCTTCCGACTCACCAGGTTTTCTCAGGAGCTCGTGTCGATGTCAAAAAACCTCAAGAAGTTCAGACGACTGCTGACTGATCCGGCACGATCCGCCATCTATGCGGTCAGCATCCCCACCGATATGGCTCTTGAGGAAACACGAGACTTGCTGGCTGCCTGCGTGCGCTTAGGCGTCAGTGTGCCTGGACTTTTTCTCAACCTTGTAACGCCCCCCAGTGATTGCCTTTTGTGTTCGGCTCTGTATCGCCGGGAATCGCTCGTGCGCCGGAAGTTTCAGCGGTGTCTTCAAGGAAGGGAAATGACGGTTGTCTATCGTTGGGGGGAGATTCAGGGCCTTCGCCGGCTGGCAGAGTTGGGACAAGCCCTTTACCAACCCAGCCGCGTGGAATCGAGTGTCTATGCCTGTTGAAAGCAACATTGCAAACCGGTCGACCCTGCCATCCGAACTCGCCTTAGATGACACCCGGCAGGTCTCTCTGTGCGAGGTGCTTGACCGGGTGCTGAACAAAGGAGTTGTGGTGGCAGGAGAAGTGACCATTTCAGTCGCGGATATCGACCTCATTTACCTTGGACTGCAAGCCGTGCTCATGTCCATGGAGACAGCGCGTCAAAGCCTTCGCCGCGCGCCGCTCGAATTGGGCGCCGGCATGGGCATTGCAAAGGAGAAGGCAAATGGACTCAACCGAGCTGGCGCGGGTCGAGTCTGAGGCCGTGCACGATTTCGCCCAGGTGATGAAAGTGGACGATTTGCTGGCGCCCCCATCGTCCGCTGGTCCGCGCCCGCGAAGCGGCCGGCTCAACCTCGATGTGAACGATGCCAAAAACGGGCTGGGGCAACTGGTCCTGACCCTGGTCAAGCTCCTGCACGAATTGCTGGAGCGGCAAGCTATCCGCCGGGTGGAGGCGGGTTCCTTGAGTGCGCCGCAGATTGAAAGGCTGGGACTGACGCTGATGAGGCAAGCGCAGGAAATTGAACGGCTGCGGGCGGAATTTGGTCTCGAGGAAGAGGACCTGAACTTGGATCTTGGCCCGCTGGGAAGGCTTCTGTAAAAGGAGAGCTTATGGTGCAGCAACGCAGCATGTCACACGCGGTGGAGAGCTCGACTTTGGCCGACGTGCTGGAGCGTGTTTTGGATAAAGGGATCATCATCGCGGGCGATATCAGAGTGAAACTGGTGGACATCGAACTCCTGTCCGTTCAGATCCGCCTGGTCATCTGCTCGGTCGATAAGGCCAAGGAAATGGGCATGGACTGGTGGGTGAACAACCCGATATTTCGCCGCGAGGAGGACCATGGAAGGCTGGCCAGCTCGCTCGCCAGCATCGAGGAAAGGATGTCAAGGCTGGAGGCCTCTCTCCCCAAAGAAGAAACACGAACTACGCAACTCGTCTCCCCTTCGCAAAATCTCCACATGCCATAGGGTTTACGTAGCGTCGTGAAGCAACTGGGGCTTTACTGGCTGGTAGTAAATCAACCCCCGCCGGCTGCGGTTTTCCGGGCGAAATGAAGGAGGAGACGATGAGCACTGACACCACTGAACGCCATCTTGCAGACGAGGCCGCGCGCCGGGCAGGCGCTTATAACCGCAGCCTGATCGAGGCGAGCCTGGATCCGCTGGTCACCATCGCTAGGGACGGGAAGATCACCGACGTGAACAACGCCACTGAGAAGGTGATTGGCCTCTCGCGCCAGCAACTCATCGGGACCGACTTTTCAGATTATTTTACCGACCCCGGGAAGGCCCGAGCGGGATACGAGCAGGTGTTCCGAGAAGGCTTGGTCCTGAACTACGAGTTGGAGATTCGGCACCGCGACGGACATGTGACGCCGGTGCTTTACAACGCGTCGGTGTATCGGGACGAGGCGGGAGATGTCATTGGCGTGTTCGCCGCCGCCCGCGACATCTCCGAGCGCAAGCGGGCTGAGGAGGAAATCCGCAAGCTGAACGAAGAACTCGCCCAGCGGGTGCGGCGGCACACGGCGGAGTTGGAGGCAACGAACAAGGACCTCGAAGCATTCACGTACTCCGTCTCTCACGACCTGCGCAGCCCCCTGCGCCACATCGACGGTTTCTCCAAATTACTTCTTGAAGAGTACAGCGCAGATCTGCCGGACGAGGCACGTCGCCATCTGTCTCGCATCCGCGACGGCACGCGCCGCATGGGCATGATGGTGGACGATTTGCTGAACCTCACGCGCGTGGGACGCAAGGAACTGAGCATGCAACTGACGGGGTTGAGTTCCTTGCTCGAAGAAGCCGTCCGCGATCTACAGCCGGAGATGGCGGGCCGGGAGATCGAATGGCGAATCGGGAAATTGCCCTTCGTGGAGTGCGATCCAGCCTTGGTGAAGCAGGTTTTCGCCAACCTGCTGTCAAACGCCCTCAAGTTCACCCGGCTGCGGGAACGCGCCGTGATCGAAGTGGGGGAAACGACGCAGGATGGCCGAGCCGTGATCTTTGTTCGCGACAACGGGGTCGGCTTCAGCATGAAGTACGTTGACAAGCTTTTTGGAGTTTTTCAGCGACTCCATCGCCCCGAGGACTTCGAGGGGACAGGCATCGGACTGGCCACCGTCCAGCGCATTGTCCACAAACACGGCGGACGCGTCTGGGCGGAGGGAGAGTTGAACAAGGGCGCTACTTTTTACTTCACTCTGGAGGCTGTCCAGAGCCGTCCTGGGGAGAGCAATTCCTTGCCTGGAGGTGCCGCATGATAAGACAAGACGTAGAAATACTCCTGGTGGAAGATAATCCAGACGACGTCGAGCTGACCTTGCACGCCTTGCGTCAGGAGAGGTTAGCCAATCATATTGAGGTGGCACGTGACGGCGAAGAGGCTCTGGATTTTCTCTTTTGCCGCGGCCCTTACGCGCAGCGCAGCTTCGACCAGCCTCCCCGTGTAGTGTTGCTCGATCTAAAACTGCCCAAAGTGGATGGCATGGAAGTTCTGCGTGAGATCAAGAAGGACCCTCGCACCAGAGCTATTCCCGTCGTCATTCTAACCGCGTCTCGAGAAGAGTCTGACATGGTCAATGGGTATCACCTTGGCGCCAATGGCTATGTTCAGAAGACCGTAGATTTCGACAGTTTTCGCAACATGGTGAAGCAACTGGGGCTTTACTGGCTGGTAGTAAATCAACCCCCGCCGCCCGCAGCCTTCCACGCGAAATGAAGGAGGAGACGATGAGCAAAGCTGAAGCAAGTAACCTATTTCCCTCCGGACGCGCCCTTCGGGTCTTAATTGTCGAGGACGATGCAGCGGACGCCGAGCTTACAGTGAGTGTGCTGAAGCGGGCCGGCTACCCTTTGGCGTTCGACGTGATTGACTCTGCCACTGCTTTTGAGGAGCGGCTGGCCCATGCCGATTACGATGCCATCCTCTGCGATCACAACCTGGGAACCTGGACCGGAATGGAGGCTTTGGAAATCCTCAAGAAGTTAGGGAGGGATATCCCCTTTTTAGTACTGACTGCTGTCCTGGGTGACGAAGCTGCTGTCGAGTATGTCAAGCGAGGCGCCACCGACTACCTCCTGAAAGATCGCCTGGAGCGACTGCCGGTTGCCTTGAGCCGCGCCCTAATGGACAAAACTCATCGGGAGGAAGCCGCCCGGCTTCAGGAGCAAATTGCTCGCGCCAAAAGGGACTGGGAACTGACGTTTGACTCCGTTCCCGACCCCGTCATGGTGGTGAACGAGGAGTGCGGCATTCAGCGTGCCAATCGTGCCTTGGCTGAGCTTGTGGGCATGGAGTTGTCTCAAATCATCGGCAAGCATTGCTATGAAGTCCTGCACAGGTCGGACAAACCACGGGAAGACTGCCCGCACCAGTGCCTGTTGAAAACCGGGACGGAGACCAGAAGTGATCTGGAGGAACCTTGGCTTGGGAAGATCTTCGACCTCACCACCAGCCCTCTCCGTGACAGCAGCGGGGCCTTGAAGGGTAGCGTCATCGTGCTGCGGGATATCACGGAGCGCCAGCGGGCGGAGGAAGCGCTCCGCGCAAGCGAAGCACAATTCAGAAGGTTCATCGAAAACTTGCCCCTGGGAGTTTATCGGACCACGCCGGACGGGCGCGTGCTGATGGCGAATCCCGCGCTGCTCCGAATGTTGGGGTACGACTCGTGGCAGGAATTGGCATTTCGAAATCTTGAGGGCGAGGGTTTTGAGGCTGGCTGCCTCCGAAGCGCATTTCGTGAGCAAATCGAGCGGCAAGGCGAAGCCACGGGTCTTGAGGCGGCTTGGAAAAGACGAGATGGGTCGGTGATATTTGTTCGGGAATCTGCCAGAGCGTTCCGTGCCGATGATGGAAGAGTGTTGTATTACGACGGCATTGTTGAAGACGTCACGGAGCGCCGGCGACTCGAGGAGCAGCTTCGCCAGGCGCAGAAGATGGAAGCGGTGGGACGCCTTGCGAGTGGGGTAGCTCACGACTTCAACAATCTGTTGACGATCATTATGGGATACAGCGATCTCCTGTTGGAGAGAGTCTCCGCTCGCGACGGGATGCGCCCCCCCGTGGAGGAGATCAAGAAAGCGGCGGAGCGGGCCGCCTCGCTCACTCGCCAATTGCTCGCTTTCAGCCGCAAGCAAATGCTGCAACCGCACATCCTGGATCTGAACAGCCTGCTGACGAACGTGGATAAGATGCTGCGGCGGGTGATTGGGGAAGACATCGAGCTAGTCACGCACCTGCCCTCCGGACTGGGTCGCGTGAAAGCTGACCCGGGACAAATCGAGCAGGTGATTATGAACCTGGCTGTGAACGCGCGGGATGCGATGCCCCAGGGCGGCCAGTTGACGCTCGAAGCGGCCAACGTCGAGCTGGATTCGAGCTATGGGAGCAGCCACGAGAGCGTCTTGCCGGGCCACTATGTGATGATCGCAGTGAGCGATACCGGAATCGGGATGGATGCGGAGACGCAAGCCCGCATCTTCCAGCCTTTCTTCATCGCCAAACAACAGCGTAAGGGGATGGGACTGGGGCTCGCTACGGTCTACGGGATCGTCAGACAGAGCGAGGGCCACATCTGGGTTTACAGCGAGCCGGGCAAGGGTACGACATTTAAGGTCTATTTGCCTCGAATCGACCAAGCGGTTGAGGTGATTGCTCCGGTCGGTGCGCCTGCTGATGAGCTATCCCGAGGCTCTGAAACCATTCTCCTGGTTGAAGACGAGGAAGCAGTGCGTTCCTTCGCCAGGGGACTCCTTGAATCCAGGGGCTACGAAGTGTTGGAGACCAAGGGAGCAATTGACGCGCTGGAGGTTGGCGAGCGGCATAAAAAACACATTCACTTGTTGCTGACCGATGTGGTGATGCCCCAGATGAGCGGCAGGGAGTTGGCCGAACATCTGGCACCACTTCATCCGGAAACGAAAGTTCTCTACATGTCCGGTTATGCGGATCATGCCGTCGTCCAACACGGTCTGCTGGAGCCAGGCACGGTTTTCCTCCAGAAGCCTTTCACACCGGATGCTCTGGCACGCAAGCTTCGCGAGGCACTGGATAGCGTCGGAGCTCAGAAGACATGACTTTCTCTTCGCGAGGAGTGATGACCCATGCGGATATTCGACCAAATTGACCCCCTCAATCTCAACCGCCGTCAGTGGGAGCTGTGGATGTTGGCTCTCACCGTCATTCTCATTTTGGCTGTGGGGATGGCCTTGCTGATGTATCCCGCGGCTCTCTCCAACGACCTCATCGTGAGCGGCACGACAAAACGCAAGATCTTCTTCGGCTTCTGCGTGCTCTCGGTCCTGGCGGTGGCCTACTTCCTGGACAGGCAGATCGTGATCAATCAGCTTCGCCAGCGGGTTGCGGAAGGGCACAAGCGGGTTGCGGAAATCCGGCACGAAGCGAGCGTGGACTTGCTCGCGACCTTGCCCGGGCTCACCCTCTTTCGCGACCGCATGGCCATGGAACATCGCCGCGCCGCCAGTACTCATTTGCCCCTTTCGCTACTGGTTGTCCAACTGGAGCCTTCGCCGCAACTCCCTGACAAGGACGAAATCGATACAGCGCTCGGTGACGCCGCCAAGGCCTTGACCAGGAAACTTCGCGCTGAGGACTCCATATATCGCTTCCGTCGCGGGGTCTTTGCCATCATCCTTCCCGGCGTGGGGACAGAGAATGCCTACCGCATCTTGAGTCGGCTCACAGAGGGCCTTCACGATGCCTCGGGGGCGAGCACACGCTTCTCATTTGACGTGCACGTAATCAATTATCCCGAACACGCCAACTCCGCCCGGGAGATGGAAGAGGCGGCCCGCTGCCTCTTCCCGACTGAGTGCCTTGCGGCGCAGGAAGTGGAAGCGGCTTGAACGGCCCCGAATAACTTATCTCGAGGATAGAAGGTCATGCCAAACCATTCCACGAGGCCTGCCCCTCCATCATCTCACCTATGCATGGCTCGGAATCGGCACTACACCAGGCTCTCCGCAGGGCTGAGCAATCCTCAACGCCGATGTATCCTCAAGGCAGTGGCAACGGAAGCTTGACCGCCTCCACTGCTTGGGAGACGCTGCCAAGCCTCGCCTTCGCCGATTGCCCTCCGAGTCTCGGTGGTTGCAGGAAGTGATAAACTGCAACGCATGCACATAACTCTCAAAGATGAAGTCGCTGTGGTTACGGGCGGGTCCCGCGGAATCGGTGCGGCGACAGTGAAGGTGTTCGTTACAGCAGGCGCGAAGGTTGTTTTCAACTATCATCGAGCAAACCGCGCGGCAAAAGAAGTCATCGAAAGCTGTAAGGGCCTGGAGGGCCAGGCCATTGCTGAACGGGCCGATGTCTCAAGCATGGCCGACGCCAGGAGGTTGGTTGAGGCTGCGGTTAACCGTTTCGGCAAGCTGGATATACTGGTGGCTAATGCAGGCATTTGGAATTACAACCCCCTGCCCATCCAGAAAGTGGCGGAGAAGCAGTGGGATGAAATGATGGCCATAAACCTCAAAGGCGTCTATTCGCTGGTGCACCACGTCGTTCCCCAAATGATCCGCCAGAAACGCGGCCGCATTATCGTGGTTTCCTCGACCGCCGGGCAACGCGGGGAGGCTTTTCACACCCATTACGCAGCCAGCAAGGGCGGCCTGATTAGCTTTGTCAAAGGGCTCTCTAGCGAGCTGGCACCACACGGCATCTTAGTGAATTGCCTCGCTCCCGGTTGGGTGGAAACGGACATGAGCACGCAGGTGTTGAACAACCGGCGCCAATACAAGGAAGCAATATCCCTCATTCCTCTTCACCGCTTCGCTCGACCGGAGGAAATTGCCCTGCCCATACTCTTCCTGGCCTCGCCCATGGCAACGTTCATCACAGGGGAAATCCTGAATGTAAACGGCGGGAGCGTTTTGTGTGGTTAGAAAAGGGGGACAGGGAGCGCAAGTCGTGCGCTATGCCGTAACGAGACAAGGGCTTATAATCTTGGGTAGGCGCGGGGCTTGCCCCGGCCTGGGCGGTCCCAAAGGGCGACCCCTGGAGTTTCTACATTTTTGCTGAGATTTTCTGGCCTTGCGCGACTTGCCCTCTCCCCCTTGGGGGAGAGGGGAGAATGTAGAAACTCGAGTGGGCCGCCCCAAGAGGCGGCCCTACATTCGATTTGGAACACTACCTAATCTTGCGTGGGCCGAGGAAGGGAGTTTGTTGTGCCTGAGCGAAGCCGTGGGATACGAGGGATACTCATCGGGGCGGTTGTTCCCGCAATATTGCTTGGAGCAGCCCGGGGGGCGAGACTGCGCGCCGAGCAGAATCCCGCCGAGGTTCCTTCACGCATCGACCCCAAGGCCCAACAAGTCATTGATCGCGTGATTCGGGCGTTGGGCGGACCTGCTTTCCTGAATATGAAACGGCTGACCACCCGAGGCCGCATCTATTCCATCAGGGACGAGTCCACTTCAGCGTTCGCCCCTTTCGAGAGCGCCGTCGAATATCCGGACAAGCGCCGGTTTAGCTACGGGAAGAACCCCCCTGTCATTCTCATCAACAATGGCGACCAGGCATGGGAACTGGACCGGTACGGACAAACCTCCCAGCCGCAAGAGCAGGCCTGGCGCTGGAGGATTTCCAATCGCTATGCGCTGGAGAATCTCCTCCGTCTCCGCCTCCATGAACCCGGAATTCTCATTCAGCCGGGCGGTGTTGACTTTGTGGATAACGTCGCCACACAAGCTCTGGACATGGTTGACCAACAAGGGACTCAATTGAAACTGGATTTGAATCGTCAAACGTTTCTGCCGGTTAGCATCACCTATCGCGTCCGGGACCCCAAGACGGGCGACTGGACCGAGTTCGCGGATGTGTACAGCGACTACAAGAGCATCCAGGGAATCATGACCCCAATGCACGTTGCAAGGTTCTTAGATGAGGAACGAGTTTCCGAAATCTTCCGCAGCTCCGCCCACTATGACGACGAATACCCCTCCACCTATTTCCAACCCGTCCAGTAAGAGTTCCATCTGTTATAATGGCTTGATGGAGCAAGCGTGAAAAATCATCCCAGAATGCGGAGTACGACTATTCTCTGCGTCCGGCGAGACGGACGGCTGGCCATGGGAGGCGACGGCCAGGTGACCATGGGCGAGAATATCGTCAAGCAGAGAGCCCGGAAAATCCGCCGCCTCTTCAATGAGAAAGTCCTGGCGGGATTTGCCGGGAGCACCGCCGACGCCCTCTCCCTTTTCTCCAGGTTTGAACAGAAGCTCGAGGAGTATCACGGAAACCTGAGCCGCGCCGTTGTGGAAC
The DNA here is from genome assembly GCA_049514855.1 of Terriglobia bacterium. Classification (GTDB taxonomy): domain Bacteria; phylum Acidobacteriota; class Terriglobia; order UBA7540; family UBA7540; genus CAVROP01. The sequence continues at coordinate 3,211 of JBEKUR010000181.1, read as the reverse complement.
TGGCCAAGGACTGGCGCACCGACCGCGCCCTGAGACACCTCGAGGCGTTGCTCCTGGTCGCGGACGAAAAGAGCACCTATCTGGTGAGCGGCACCGGAGATGTGATTGAGCCCGATGACGGGATTGTGGCCATCGGCTCCGGCGGGCCTTTCGCACTGGCCGCCGCGCGCGCCCTGGCAAAACACACGGCGATGACCGCCAAGGAGATTGTCGAAGAGGCCATGCTCCTGGCGGGGCAGATCTGCATCTTCACCAACGATCAGGTAACGATCGAAGAACTGTAAACGGGGCGCTCCGAGCGCTGAATCCTATGGTTTTCTACTTGCCTGAAAGTCTCGAGACTGCCAGCTCACTTGATGAGCTATCCCCGCGCCAGATCGTAGCGGAATTAGATAAGTACGTGATCGGCCAAAGTGAAGCCAAGCGATCGGTCGCCACGGCACTGCGAAACCGCATGCGGCGGCAAAAGCTGCCACCGGAGCAGGCGGAAGAAATCCTTCCCAAGAATATCATCATGATTGGCCCTACCGGCGTGGGGAAAACGGAAATCGCCAGGCGCCTTGCCCGGCTGACGAATTCTCCTTTCCTTAAGGTCGAAGCCTCGCGCTTCACGGAAGTGGGCTATGTTGGCCGTGATGTGGAGTCCATGGTCCGCGACCTGGTGGAAATCGCCATTGACATGGTCCGGGAAGAACGGGTAGATGAGGTGGCTGATAAGGCCGAGCAGAACGCCGAAGAGCGCCTGCTGGATCTCCTTCTGCCCGCTCCACCTTCTTTGAAGCGCCACGAAAAGAGCGGCGGCGACGAAGAAGAGGAACGCACCGCTGCGGCCCAGGAACAGTTCCGCCGCACACGGGAGAAATTGCGCGCCCAGTTCCGGGAGGGAAAACTCGACGAACGGCAGGTCGATGTTGAAGTGCGGGATCGCAGCTTCCCGGCTTTCGAGGTCATCTCTTCTCAAGGCATCGAGGAGATGGACATCAACATCAAGGACATGCTCCCGGGGCTTTTTGGCTCAAGAACCAAGAAGCGCCGCCTGCGCGTGGCCGAGGCCATGGATTACCTGATCCAGGAGGAAGAAAACAGGCTGATTGACATGGACCAAGTCACCCGCGTGGCCGTGGAACGCGCCGAGCAGTCCGGCATCATATTTCTGGATGAAATCGACAAGATCGCAGGCCGGGAACGGGGGCACGGGCCGGACGTCAGCCGCGAAGGTGTGCAACGCGATATCTTGCCCATCGTCGAAGGCACCACGGTCAACACCCGTTACGGAATGATCCGCACCGATCACATTCTTTTCATCGCGGCCGGAGCTTTCCACGTGAGTAAGCCCTCCGACCTGATACCTGAACTCCAAGGGCGATTCCCCATCCGGGTCGAGCTGCATTCCCTCACCACGGAAGACTTCATCCGCATCCTGAAGGAGCCCAAGAGCGCGCTGGTAAAGCAGTATGCGGCGTTGCTGGAAACGGAAGGCATCAAGCTCTCCTTCGCGGACGACGCGCTGGAAGAAATTGCCAAGTTCGCCGCCGCGGTCAACGAGCAGACGGAGAACATCGGCGCGCGGCGCTTGCACACCATTATGGAAAAACTTCTCGACGAAATCTCCTTCGAGGGGCCCGACCTGAAGAAGAAAACGGTCCGCATCGATGCGGCTTACGTTCAGAAGCAATTGGCGGATATCGTCAAGAATCAGGACCTCAGCCGGTATATCCTGTGAATCACCTTTCGTGGGCGCGGCGCACTGCCGGCCTTCGCATCAGTTCCATCTCTTTTGACCCGATTCGTCAACGGCGCCGTATCCGATCTCCAATCGCCACGCTGGTTCTCCTGGCACAAGCCGCCGGCATCTGCCTCCTGCTGGGGTGCGGTGTGCAGGGGCCACCCCAACCACCACGCCTCGAGGTGCCGGAACGCGTAACCGACTTCAGCGCATTTCAGGTGGGACGCACGCTCGAGCTCCGCTTCCCACTTCCCCAGCAGGCTATGGATGGAGAACGGTTGAATAAACCTCTGGAGATCGAGATTCTCCGCGCCCAGATCCCCCCGGGCTCGGTACCGCCAAAGTCCCCACCCCTGGCTCTTTGGACGAGGCTTCAACCCGACCAGTGGACGCGTTACACCAGCGACCATAGAGTCATCTATCCCGCCCGCCTTTCCGAAGAGGAATACAAGAACTGGCAGACAGGAGACTGGATCATTGCCATCCGCACTCTCACCCGCGGGTTTCGCCGGCACCCCGTGGAAAGCGAAATTTCCAATCTCGTCCGACTACGGTTGCTGGACGTTTCGGGCCCCACCAACCGCATCGAGAGTCAGACTACTGAGAAGGCCATTGAGCTGCGTTGGCCGCCACCTGCCAGCACTTTTGGCGGCCAGCAGGCCAAGTCTCTTGCGGGGTATCACATTTACAGAAGCCGGACTGGAAAACCGGGGTCATTCCAGTTGGTCGGGGAGAGCACAGAGCCACGATACCTTGACAGTGATTTTGAATTCGGGCGCGCCTACTCTTACGAGGTTCGGGCGTTGTTCAAGGAGGGTGGGACCGTAGCCGAAGGCGAAGGCTCGCAACCCTATGAAGTGATCCCCCGCGATACATTTCCGCCGGCGCGCGCCAAAGGGTTAACAGCTTTGTACACCGCCGGGGCGGTGGAATTGGTTTGGACGGCCAACTCGGAGAAGGACCTGGCCGGGTATTATGTTTACCGGCGTGAGAAGGGTGAGCAACCCAAGAAGCTGAATAAGGAACTGCTCCGAACCCCCATCCTCCGCGATGTCAGCGTCCAGCCGGGCCACATCTACTTCTATCAGGTGACAGCGGTGGATCTTTCAAACAATGAAAGTCAACCTTGCGAGGAGATCTCAATCGAAACTGGAAACTAAAAATCGTAGTTTCTCTACGATGAACAGACGTTTGGAAAAGCGTTATCGTCGGTCTGGGGTTGAAGACTTCGCCAGGCCTGCGCGTTTCCGCTTTCGCGCGATCCTTGGTTCGCTAGCCGCCTTCGTTGTCCTTTGCCTTCTTCACTACCCACTGCTTCGTCTGCCCTACTATTGGGACGAGGCTGGGTACTACATACCTGCCGCGATGGACTTCTACCGCTCGGGACAGTTGGTTCCCAGCAGCACCCTTCCCACGGGACACACTCCCCTGGTCATCATCTATCTGGCTTTGGCATGGCGAGCGTTTGGGTTTTCACCCTTGGTG
>JBEKUR010000180.1:0-12179 GCA_049514855.1 Terriglobia bacterium | reverse complement strand
GCGCCATGTTGTCGGAAGCGAGCATCGACCACTCGTCAGTCAGGATGGGATCGATCCACGAATTGTAAGGTCCATCACCCACCGTGTTGTCGTAGAGAAACGGCACGGACTCGTGCAGGTCGTGAAGGACTTGCGCATGCCACTCGAGATAGGTGTTCAGAACGTTTTTCGTAAGGTCGAGCGTCATGGCCATGGCATCGCGATTGGTGTCGTGGGCGACATAGTGGCCCCAGTAGACCAGGCGCGGCCAGTTCTGGCCAGGATGCGCTTTATGCCATTTGTAGATGTCCACCATGCGGTCACGCCCATCCACTTCCACCACCGGTGTGATCAGTGTGATCATATGAGTGCGAATGTATTGCACGTAGGGGGCGTTGTCTACAGCCAGCCGGTAAGCCAGTTCCATCAGTGCGGTGGGCGCGCCGGTTTCCGGCGAATGGATGGCGCCGGTGATGTAGTAAACCGGAAACGACTGGCTGATCAGGGCCTGCGCCTTGGCGTCATCCAGTTGCAGGCTCCTGGGATCGGCAAGCTGCGCCAAGCGTGTGCCGTTCTCTTTGGCTTGAGTAAGCAACGACGCATCGGCAACCGCGACGGCGATCATCTCGCGCCCTTCCTCGGTATGGCCGATAGTGAAGACCTTCACCCGCGGGCTGGCGGCCGCAAGCAATCGAAAATATCGGTAAATCTCTTCCGCATAGGGCAAAACGTCGGGCGCACCGGCCACATCCCCCAAAACTTTCGCGGGAGTTGGGATGGAACTGGACGCCGGAAGGTAATCGGTAAGAGGCGAATTCAAGGCTGGCGCGGTGGTGTACTTCCTGATTAGCTGCGTGTAGGATTCGTCGATGGGCTGCTTAGGATCGCGCTGAAATGTTTCGGTGGCGGGAGTTTGCGCGCTGACGCATATCGGGAGCGTTAGAATAGCCATTGTCATTACAGCGCAAAGCGCCCAAAATCGAACGGCAAACGCGAGTCGCAGATTATCACAGGTCATGTAAGGCCTCCTTGGGCCCTGTACGCTTCTTCTCCGTGTTCTCTGTGGCCAAGAAAAGGCCAAACACAGAGGTCACTGAGACCCTCCGCGTTCTCTGTGTTAAGGCTTTAAAGGCACAGAGGACACGGAGAAGTTCGTTTGGCTCTTCCTCACAATCACAGCAGCAAAGAAGCCGTCCATGGGGTGCAAATCAGGGCGAGTGCGCAAGTACCCCTGAGGATCAAACAGCGGGCTGAGCGCAGGGTACTCAGATTTGAGCTCTGCCGGCGAAACGACTCGGCACTCTGGAGATTCTTCAAGTACGCGTTCGACGACACATTCATTTTCCTCCGGCTCCAGCGAGCATGTGGCATAAACCAGCCGCCCCGCTAAGGAGAGAGAGCCGAGCGCACTCTTGAGCATCTTCACCTGAGCCTCTGCCAAACGGGTCAACTCCGCCGGTCGAAGCCGCCATTTGATCTCCGGGTTGCGCGCCAGCGTTCCCGTTCCCGAACAAGGCGCGTCCAGAAGAACTCGCTCAAATTGGCAGCGAAAGGGGAGGGCTTGCGTCGCATCGAGTCGAATCGCCAGCCACTGGAGCTCTTTCGGAAGCCAATGCGGGAGCAGCCTTGCCATGGTGTGCAGCCGCGAGGCGCTCAGATCGCAGGTCACGAGAGTGCCGCTCCCGAGCGCCTGCGCGATTTGGCCCGCCTTAATGCCCGGGGCGGCGCACAAATCAAGGACTCGGCACCCCACTTGCGGCGCCAGCAGGTCTGCAACAAGCTGCGAGGCTTCATCCTGAATGACCAACCGCCCTTGCCTCAGAGCATGGGACGCCTGCACATTCCCTGATTCAACCACCAGGGCGCGACCCGAGAACTTCCCTGGCCTGGTTTTTATCCCCCCCGCCGCCAACTCCTCGCGCAGGCGGGGAATGTCTTGTGCAAGCTCTACCACTCGAAGTACTGTAGGAGGGACTTGGGTGCTCGCCCAGGCTAAGCGCATGGCCACGTCATTTGCAGCCATCCCCGCCTGCGCAAAATTGTTCGCCCAGCGCTCGAGCAACCAGGCAGGAGTCGCGCGCCGCACACTGGCCAGCATTGCTTTGTCCAGCTCATCGAACCGTCGCGGCCTTATGGCGCTTCTGCCCGCCGGGCATTGGCGTAACACCGCATTGACTAATCCCGTCGCTGACCGCTTGTGAGCAGCTTTGGTCATCTCCACGGCTTCATTCACCGTCGCGGCCTTCGGTACTCTTTCGAGGAACTGAATCTGGTAAACCCCCATGCGCAGTATGGTCGCCACCTCGGGGTCAAGGCGCTCCACGGGCTTGCCAGAAACCTCTCCAATCTGGAAGTCCAGTTCCCCGCGCCAGCGCAAAACACCCATCACGAGTTCAGTCGCCAGTCGCCGGTCCGCTTCTTTGAGCGCGGAGACTTCCTGGGTTTGAAGCAGGTCCACACCAAACCCACGGCCCGCTTGCACGCGCCGGAGAATACCATAAGCAGTTGTTCGGGCGGGCGAGATCGGCAAGGATGGCCTCCGCCTAGCTGGAATCTCTTACCCCGCGGCCACGTTTGCTGAGCGCAGCACCGGCCCGTGTCATTCCGAGCGAAGCGAGGAATCTCGCTCTGGGTTGGGCGCGTAGAAGGGAAGAAGCAGAGCGAGATTCCTCGCTTCGCTCGGAATGACACTGAGCCGGGGATTAGTCCCCCAACTTTTCGCCGGATGAGGGGCGTACACCGTTCAGGAAATCCCGCGCCCGCAGACGTTTTCGGCCTTCGAGCTGAAGCTCATGGACTTCCAGGAGCGTTCCCAGGCCGCACACCACGCGCAGATTCCCGCCATCGGGAAGAAGCGTGCCAGGCTCATGTCCCGGCCCAGCCTGGCCTAGGACGGGCGCGGCCGACCAGATGTGGAGATTCTTGGACCGAAAGGTTGTATAAGCTCCGGGCCATGGTCTTAGTCCACGCACGCGCCACCGGATTTCCTCCGCCCTGAGCATCCAATCGATTCGGCCATCTTCCTTTTTCAAAATCGGGGCGAAGGTAGCCTGGGCATCATTCTGAGATTGGGGTTGAATCTCGGCCCGAATGAGCTTCGCCAAGGTTTCCACCATCAAATCTGCGCCCACGCCGCTCAAACGCTCGGAGAGGGTTTCAGTTGTGTCCTCGTCTTGAATTGGGACTTCTCTTTTGAGAAGAACATCCCCGGTGTCGAGTCCTTCATCGATCTTCATGGTGGTGACGCCGGTTACGGATTCTCCCCGGATAATCGCCCATTGAATCGGCGCCGCTCCACGATACTTGGGCAGGAGCGACGCATGCAGGTTAATGCATCCGTGTTTCGGAAGGTCGATCATCCATTTCGGGATGATATGCCCGTAGGCAACAACCACGATGAAGTCCGGACGGAACTTTGACAGGAACCCGGCAGTTAAATCTTCCTTGAGCTTCAGCGGTTGGAAGACCTCCAGGCCCGCCTTCAAGGCCGCCAGCTTCACCGGTGACGGCTTCACGTCGTAACCACGGCCGCTGGGTTCGTCGGGGTTTGTCATCACCAGCTCAAGGTCATGCTTCTCCGCGATCAGCCTTTCGAGGGTGGGGACGGCGAATTGTGGAGTGCCACAGAAAATTAGCTTCATGAAATGTCGTGTAGCCTGTCATTCCGAGCGGAGCGAGGAATCTCGCCCTGTCTGCGGAGGAGCAAATCAGAGCGAGATTCCTCGCTCCGCTCGGAATGACAGCCGTCTTCACCACTCCCCCGCCTTGACCATCCTTCGGACCTGGCGCTTAATGGAGTCCCGCTTCAGCCTGCTCAGATGAGAGATAAAGAGCTTCCCTCCCAGGTGCTCGGCTTCGTGGCAGAAAGCCCGCGCCAGCAAGCCCTCACCGGAAAGGGTGAATTCCCTGCCCCCGACATCCTGGGCGCGAACCGTGGCGCGCAACGGACGCGGCGTTTTGGCGCGGAAATCCGGAAGGCTCAGGCAGCCTTCTTCTTCCACCTGCTCGCCCTCCGTGGCAATGATCTCCGGATTCACGAGCACCAATTTTGAAGTGGGATCCTTGCCGCATGAAACGTCAATCACGCAGAGTTTCAAAGAGATGCCAATCTGCGGAGCGGCAAGTCCCACGCCGTTGGCGGCGTACATGGTCTCGATCATATCAGCCACGAGCTTTTCCAGACTTCCGTCGAAATGGGTCACCGGCGCTGCAGGCCTCTCCAGCACCTCTTGACCGTACTTAACAATTGGATAAATCATTAGAACTGTCTCACTTGCTCCATATAGGCCAGAAAATTCCGCTTTGTTTCCCCCATCGAGTCACCCCCGAATTTCTCGAGGAATGACCGGCTTATCGAAAGGGCGACCATTGCTTCACCGACGACGCCGGCAGCGGGCACCACGCACACGTCGGACCTCTCGTAAGCCGCCTTCACTGTCTCCTTGGTCTCGAAGTCCACAGACTCGAGGGGGCGACGCAGCGTCGAAATGGGTTTCAGATAGCCCCGTACGACGATGTCCTCCCCGTTCGAAATTCCGCCTTCCACCCCCCCAGCCCGGTTCGATTTGCGGGTGAAGCGGGATTTTTCTCGGTCGTATCCGATTTCGTCATGGACGCGGGACCCGAGGCTTGCAGCGCCCTCGATCCCGCCGCCGATTTCAACCGCCTTAACCGCCTGGATGGACATCAGCGCCTGAGCTAATTGCCCATCCAGGCGTTCATCCCACTGGGCGCATGAGCCAAGACCAGGCGGCACGCCATGGGCAATGACTTCGAAAGTTCCTCCCACGCTGTCGCGGGCTTCCAGAGCTTTGTCCACTTCTTCCTTCATGCGGGCTTCCACTGCCGGGTCTACACATCCCAGCATGATGTCCTCAACCGCGCGAAGCGCCAGCACCTTTTGAAACGAAACCGACTCATCCTCGAGGACCACGCTTCCCACCGCAACCACATGGCTGGCAACTTCGATGCCGAATTCTTTCAGGAAGAGTTTGGCAAGGGCGCCGGCGGCCACCCGTGCCGCAGTCTCACGCGCGCTCGCCCTTTCAAGCACGTAACGCGCCTCGGGGAAATTGTACTTAAGGCATCCCGCAAGGTCGGCATGCCCGGGACGTGGACGGGTGAGGGACTTATGCCTGGCTCGGGTTTCGGGACTGTCCTCGACTGCCAAGGCCGCTTTCCAATTCTCCCAGTCGTGGTTTGAAATCAGCAGAGTAATGGGTGAACCGATGGTCCGGCCGTGGCGAACCCCGGAGAGAAACTGGGCGGCATCAGATTCAATTTTCATCCGCCCCCCGCGCCCGTAACCTCCCTGGCGCCGCTTGAGCTCTCTGTTTATGTAATCGAAATCCACGCACAAGCCCGCAGGCATTCCAGACAGGATCGCCACCAGGGCTTGCCCGTGTGATTCGCCAGCGGTCTGAAAACGTAACATCGCCTCACTCGCACGTTCCGTTAGGAAACGTCTCCACTCTGCTAATCTTAGCGAAATTGGGCGACCCGGTCAAAAGTCGGGTAGCGGTGTCATCTGGGAGACATGGGCGTTGCAAGCCCCAGTCATTCCCGCGAAAACGGGAATCCACTCGGCAAACCCTCGGAAATGCGCCATCGGCGGACTGGATTCCCGCTTTCGCAGGAATGACTTCCTTCACAGGCCTCAACTTCCCCAAATTACATCGGTACCAAAAGTCGGGGCTTCGATTTGCGCCAGAATTCCCATTCCTGCAGGACGCTGAAAAGAGGGAATGGACGCATGATTTACCTGCCGGCAGACCTCCGGCCAAACTATAATGGAGCTTGCTGCGCATGTTTGCCAAATGTAGTGACGAGCATTGGTTGTAACCCCGTAGGTCGCAGCGCGCCGTGCGGCCCGGCGGTTTCTTACTGCCGGGAAAACCCATGGCCAGCCGGGCAGGCGCCAGCGCTGCGTAGGAATCCGGTCTTGCGCTATCTTCTCCTCAGCGACATACACTCCAATCTGGAAGCGCTGGAGGTGTGCCTCGAGCTGGCGCAGGGAAAGTACGAGCAAGTCTTGTGCCTAGGCGATCTGGTCGGTTACGGTCCCGACCCCAATGCCGTCATTGAAAAGATAAGGCCCCTGGCCTCGATCATCATTCGCGGCAATCACGATAAGGCTTGTTCGGGCCACCCCGTCGCCGCGGAATTCAATCCCCTGGCGCGCCTTGCCACCGAGTGGACCCGGAATGAGCTCACGCCCGAGCATTTTGGTTTCCTTCACTGCCTTCCCGCCGGCCCGGTCCAACTGGACGGCTTTCAAATTGTTCACGGCTCTCCACTCGATGAAGATGAATACATCGTCGGGCCGGGCCAAGCATTCCCCGTGCTCAGGAGCCCGGAAACTCGGACCGTTTGCTTCGGCCACACGCACCATCAGGGCGGATTCATGATTTCCCCCCAGGCGCGCTTTCAAACCATCCGCCTCCCCTTAAAGAAAGACGGACTGATCCTCGCTTTCCCCCTGGAAGACCAGGGCCGCTATCTGGTCAACCCCGGATCAATCGGGCAACCCCGAGATGGTGATTGGCGCGCCGCTTTCGCTATCTTTGATTCCGGGCAACACACTGTCGAGTACTTCCGCACTTCCTATGACCTGCCCAGGACGCAAGAGAAAATGCGGAAGGCAGGTTTGCCACAACTGCTCATCGAGCGGCTCGAACACGGCCGCTGAAGCAAGTCGAGAAGTCGAGAGTCAGTGAAGCAAGTCGAGAGTCAATAGTCGAGAAGTCGAACTAGCCGAGAAGTGGAAGAGTCCATGGCCAAGGAGTCGAACTTCTCGACCCTTGACTTTTCGACTCCTTGACTCTCGACTCTCGACTTGCTTCACCGACTCTCGACTTACTCGAATTGCACATAGACGGGCGTCATGGTCGGAGCTGCCTGGTTCCAGTCCACAGGTATGTGCTCGAAGGTGACGCGGAACGCCCTGCTTTCACCCGGCTTCAGGGGTGGTGTGCGCTCGCTCACGGGATGCGCCCTCTCGCGCAGGATCACCTGGCTGAGCATGTCCACGAAGGTCAGATCCAGGTCCAGCCTCCGCACAGTTTTCGTCCCCTCGTTCCTCACCCGTGCGTCCAGGTAAGTCACGTTATCCCCAAGAAAATTCTGCGCCACGCTCATGTGCAAGTCCGTGAATTCGAGTTGGCGGAAGTAGGCCTTCTGCTCCTCGGTCGGTATAGCGCTGGCGGAAAACCGGGTGGCGCGGTGTGAATGCCAAAAGAACACGACTACGGCAAGGAGCGCCAACATCGCAGCCCCAACAATTAGGATTATGCAAAGTGTTGAAATGCCTTTGTCTTTGAATCGCATCGTCGAAGTGTTTGATCGAGTCAAGAGTCGAAAGTCGAAAGTCGAGAGTCGAAAGTCGAGAAGTTCGACTCCTCAATTCCTCGACTTCTCGACTTAGGTTGTCATTCCGAGCCCTTCGCTGTCATCCTGAGCGCAGCGAAGGATCTCGCTCTGCCCGCTCAGGGTAAACTCCGCGAGGAATCTCGCTCTGTGTACGAGTCGGCGAGTCGGAGGTCAAGGACTCAAAGTTTGAGAGGCTGGGCTCTTCGACTCTTGACTCTCGACTTTCGACTCTCGACTGCTCACGTCCCGGCCACAGTCAGGCCGGAAATCAGCAAGGTAGGAGAGGCAAGGGCGCTCCGGAACTCCAGGTCTGAGCCCACCATTTCGATATGAGTCAGGATCTCAGCAAGGTTGCCCGCAATGGTGACTTCTTCGACTGGGTAGGCAAGCTCCCCCCTCTCGATCCACATCCCGGCAGCCCCACGCGAATAATCCCCGGTCACCGTGTTTACCCCAAACCCAATCAGCTCCGTCACGTAAAACCCGCTCTTTACGGACTGCACAATTTCTTCCGGGGAATAAGGGCCAGCCGACATATAAAAATTCTTGAGCCCCACACCGGGCGGGCCCGCGATCCCGCGCGAAGCATTGCCGGTGGTCTGCAAATCCAGTTTCCGAGCCGTGTAACAATTCAACAGGTAGTTCTGAAGCACACCCTTTTCTACAACCGGTGTAATGGAAGAAGGTATTCCCTCCCCGTCAAAAGGACGCGAACCGAAGCCGCCGGGGCGCAACCCATCATCCAGGACGGTGACGTTTTCGTTGGCCACCTTCTGACCCAGCTTGCCGGTCAGGAATGATGCGCTGCGATAAATCGCGTCCCCGCGCACGGCGTCGAACAAATGGCCCAGCAGGGAGCGGGCCGTCTCCGGATCAAAGACCACGGGCACCTGGCAGGTTGAAACCTTGCGCGCTCCAAGCTTGCGCAAGACACGCTGCGCAGCTTTCTGACCTACCGCCTCGGGGGTTTCAAGCGCTGCCGCGCCTCGCGCCACCGAATACCAGTAGTCCCGCTGCATGCCCCCGTCCTGCTGGGCGATCGGTGACACGGACAGGGCACAATAAGATGAGCGGTAACTCCCCGCGAAGCCCAGCGAGTTGGCGTAGGCCATCGTCCCCTGGCTCGCCTCGAACCACGCGCCCTCGCAGTTTTGAATCCTCGCGTCGGCCCCCAGCGCAGCCTCCTCGGCGCGACGCGCTAATTGGATCCGGTCTTCGATGGAGAGCGATTCAATATCGCTCGAAAAAAGAGCGAGGTCGCCGGGATAGCATCCCAATTGGCTTGCTTCAGGAAGACCGCTGGCCGGGTCTTCGGAAGTCACCTTGGCCATGGCAATGGTCCGTTCCACAAGCCGTCCGAGCGACGGGTCCGAAAAATCACTTGAAAAGGAACTGGCGCTTCGGATTCCGAGCAAGACGCGCAATCCCAACGCCTTGGAGGCCGCCTCCTTCAGGCTTTCGATCTTTCCCAGCCTTAAGGTGGTGGAGAATTCATCCGCTTCGCGCACCACCACGTCGGCCGAGGTAGCGCCCGCGCGCTTTGCCCGATCCACCAGATCGCTAGCGATTTGTTCGAGACCAATCATAAGAGCAGTGACGAGTGACAAGTGACGAGTGACGAGCAGAAGTCAGGAGTCAGTGGAAAAGAGAAAGAGAAGGAGAGCAATCCAGAATTCAGAATTCATAATTCAGAGTTCATAATTCAGAATTCATAATTCATCATTCACAATTGCCCCAGCACCCAGCCTCCAGTCGCTGTCCCTTCAACTTTCGACTTTTGACTGATTTTCTCCTGTCACTGAAATGATTGCAACTTCCCGAAGGACGTTCCACCCACCGTCAGCCGGCTTACTTTGATCGTGGGAATGCCGACACCCACGGGGACGTTCTGGCCGTCCTTCCCGCACGTACCAATTCCCGGGTCGAGCTTCAGATCATTCCCCACGGCGGTCACGCGTGTCAGCACTGTCGGGCCATCGCCAATCAGCGTGGCGCCTTTCACGGGCGTCGTCACTTGGCCATCTTCGATCAGATACGCTTCCGAGGCGGAAAAGACGAACTTCCCATTGGTAATGTCAACCTGCCCTCCGCCAAAAGATACCGCGTAAAGACCACGCTTTACCGAACGGAGGATATCCTGCGGATCGTCGTTTCCGGCCAGCATGTAGGTATTGGTCATGCGCGGCATCGGAATGTGCTCGTAGCTCTCGCGTCTGCCGTTGCCCGTCCTCGTGGTCTTCAGGATGCCGGCGCTCAGCTTATCTTCGAGATAGCCCCGCAAAATCCCATTTTCAATCAGCACTGTCTTCTGCGTCGGCTCGCCCTCATCGTCCACATTTAACGAACCACGCCGGGCGGGGATGGTTCCATCATCGACCACGGTGCAAAGCTGGGAAGCCACGCGCTGTCCGATGCGCCCGCTGAAGGCGGAAATCCCTTTGCGGTTGAAATCCGCCTCGAGCCCGTGCCCGATGGCCTCGTGCAGCAGGATGCCCGGCCAGCCTGGTCCCAACACGACTTCCATCTCACCGGCCGGCGCCTCGCGGGCCGCGAGCTGAACGATAGCCTGCCGCGCCGCCTCGCCAGCAAAATACTCCGTAGAATGCTCGCCATGGAAGAATTCCAGACCCACCCGACCCCCGCCCCCACTCGACCCCGCCTGCAACTTGCTTCCCTCTTTGGCGATGGTAAAGACTCCCAGCCGTACCAAGGGCTGGAAATCGGTCACCACGCGGCCATCCGAACCCGCAATCAGCACGTGGCGAATCTGGTCTCCAAAGGTGACGCGAACCTCTTTGATGCGCGAATCGTAAGCGCGCGCCGCGCGGTCCGCGCTCAACACCAGCTCCAGCTTCTCAGCCAGCTCGCGTTCCGTGGCCGGCGACGTCACCGGATAAAAGTTGTGGGCGTTCTCAACCGTGCTCAACCCAACGCTGGAAACGTGCGCAGGCCCGCTGGCAATCCGTGCCGCGATCTTCGCCGCCTTAAGAATTCTCTCCGGCGCAAGGTCATCCGTGTAACCATAGCCCGTCTGCTCGCCCGCCAGTACGCGGATGCCGCAGCCCATAGAAATGCCTTCCGTAGCAGTCTTGACCAGCGATTCGTCCAGGAGGATGGATGCGGTCGTAGTATGTTCAAAATATAGGTCGGCAAAGTCTCCCCCCTCCGAAAGCGCCGTCGCCAGAACTCGCGAGAGGCCAGCTTCCGTCAACCCGTAGCGGTCGAAAAAGAAGCGTTCAGGATTCCCCATGCTTGGTTGTCGTAGCGCCGCCGCTTGCCCCGGCCTGCCGTGGGTCCCGGCGGCATCCTTACCCTCTAGCTGAGACTTGAGCCGTACATTCAGGTGATCGAGGGATTGACCGAACGTTCAACGTAACATACGCACCCAAGCGTGTCAATTTTCGCGGCTGCCGCCGACATCCCGCCTTGCGGGACCGCTAAGAAGCCAGCACAGGCCACGGATAGGACGCGGTGACAGGCATGTTGCGGGTGTTCGCGGGGCATACATGAAAGATCACAAACGCAGGGGGCAAGTTAGACGGAAGCTACCAAGGGCTGCACGTCCCGAGCGATCTTTTCCGCCTGCTCGTCTTCCGCCACCTCAAGGTCATAGCGAACCTGGAGGTTCATCCAGAAGACCGGCGTGGTTTTGAAATATCGTCCGAGGCGCAGGGCGGTAGCCGTCGTAATGGCGCGGCGCTGATGGACAATCTCGGCAATCCTTGTTACCGGCACGCGCAGGTCCAGCGCGAGCTTGTTCATGCTGAGGCCGAGCGGCTTCATGAACTCCTCGCGCAGAATCTCGCCCGGATGCACGGGCTTTAGTTTCCTGGCCATTCTAGCCTCCTAGTGGTAGTCCGCAATTTCGACGTCGTAGGCGTCGCCCTCCTGCCAGGCAAAACAAATCCGCCACTGATCATTGATCCGAATACTGTATTGCCGCTCGCGGTCCCCGCGCAGCCGTTCCAGGCGGTTGCCGGGGAGCGCTGCGAGAATCCGCAGATCGTTGGCGGCATCGAGCATATCGAGCTTTCGAAGAACCGGGCGCTCGATGGCGCGGAACTTCCGGCTGGGCTGGCGATGAAAGAGCCGCTCCGTCTCGTCGGACCGGAAGGACTTGATCACCTCCCCAGCCTATAACGCACTGCGTTAAATGTCAACCAGTACAGAAGGGCATTTTCGCCCGCCAGGCATCGCTTCGCTTGACCATCTTGGCGAGTGGCCGTTAAAATGGATCATTTAATGTTTCCGTGAGGAAGTGAGAAGAGGGACCTATGCTTGACGGACCTATCCCGGAGGGGCTTACTTTCGATGATGTTCTACTCCTGCCCGCCAGATCATCAGTCTTGCCAACCGAAGTTGATACCCAGACTAAGCTGACACGCAACATTGCTTTGAACCTGCCTATCGTGAGCGCTCCCATGGACACGGTGACGGAATCTCGTCTAGCCATTGCGTTAGCTCAACAGGGCGGCATGGGCATTGTCCACCGAAGCATGCCGATTGATTACCAGGCGGCGGAAGTTGACAAGGTCAAGCGCTCCGAAAGCGGCATGATTGTTGATCCGGTCACCGTGAGCCCGGAGAGCAAGATCTACGAGGCTCAGGACATTATGAAAAAGTACAAGATCTCCGGTGTTCCCGTGACGCGCCAGGGCAAACTGATGGGAATCCTCACCAACCGCGATCTGCGTTTTGAAAATCGTTTCGACCTGCCTGTCGAACAGGTGATGACTAAAGAGAATCTGATCACCGTGTCGGTGGGCACCACGCTGGATGAAGCGGAGGCGATCCTTCACAAACATCGAGTGGAAAAGCTCCTGGTTGTCGAT
>JBEKUR010000179.1:0-12240 GCA_049514855.1 Terriglobia bacterium | reverse complement strand
CTGGAGGTGGAAGAATCATGAGCCGCTTGCCGCTCGAAAAGAAGGTTCTTAGTGAGAACGATCGCATCGCCGGCCGGTTGCGAGAGCGTTTCCAGGAGCGCCAGATATTTTGCTTGAACTTCATCAGTTCGCCGGGCGCAGGGAAGACGTCCCTGCTTGAACGCACGCTCGAGCGCTTCAGCCCGGGTGAGCGCGTAGCTCTGTTGACGGGTGACATCCAGACGGATAACGATGCGAGAAGGCTCGCCCGTTTTGGCTTTCCGGTGAAGCAAATCACCACCGGCGGCACCTGCCACCTGGATGCGCGGATGATCGAGCGCGCGCTCGCGGACTGGCCACTCGAGTCTCTCGATACGCTGCTGATTGAAAACGTCGGCAACCTGGTCTGCCCTTCCAGCTATGATCTTGGAGAAGCGGCAAAGGTGGTGGTGCTGAGCGTTGCAGAAGGCGAAGACAAGCCCCTCAAATACCCTGCCATCTTTTTCAAATCCGAGTTGCTGGTGCTGAACAAGACCGATTTGCTCCCCTACGTTTCTTTCGACCTCGGGAAAGCGCGCCAGTACGCCCTCCAAGTGCATCCCGGGATGGAAATTGTCGAACTTTCCTGCCAAACCGGCGCGGGCCTTGACGATTGGATGAAGTGGCTGGCGCGGCGCCGCGAATCGGCCAAGGCGGAGAAGGTACTGGCGTCGGGCCAAGCATGAGCGCGCGAGTTCGCAAAGCCATCGAAGTCACCGGAATCGTGCAGGGCGTTGGATTCCGCCCCTACGTTTACCGTTTGGCCTTGCAGCGCAACCTCGCCGGATTCATCACCAATACGGCGGCAGGGGTTTCCATCGAGGTCGAAGGGCCTGCCGAAGCGGTTGACGATTTCGTTTCGCAGTTGCCTGTGGAAGCGCCTCGGCTGGCGCGCATCACGCAGTGGGCGGCCAGTGATATTCCCGCGCGTGCTGACGGCGAGTTCCGCATCCTGCCGAGCCGCCCAGGCGAAAACCGCCGCGTCCTGATTTCCCCCGACGTGGCCATTTGTGATGATTGCCTGCGCGAGCTCTTCGACCCTTCCGACCGCCGCTTTCATTACCCTTTCATCAACTGCATAAACTGCGGGCCACGCTACACCATCGTGCGCGACATCCCTTACGATCGCGCGCGCACTTCGATGGCGGTTTTCCCCATGTGCGCTGACTGCCAGGGGGAATACGACGACCCGCTCAACCGCCGCTTTCATGCCCAGCCTAATGCCTGCTGGAAATGTGGGCCGCAGGTTGAGTTGTGGGATGCCGTAGGGGCAGGCCTTGTGCCTGCCCGTTCCTGGGCGCCCACGAGGGGCGCCCCTACAGATCCCATTGCGGAGGCAGCGGCGCGTTTGCAAGCGGGTTACGTGGTGGCCGTTAAGGGCTTGGGGGGATTCCACCTGGCGGTTGACGCAACCAATCCCGCCGCGGTCAGCCGTCTGCGGGAAGGGAAGCGACGCGTCGAAAAGCCATTTGCAATTATGGCGCCCAGTTTCGAGGCCGTGCGGAACCTCTGCGAGCTTGATGGCGCTTCGCGCGCCTTGCTCGAGAGCCCTGAGCGGCCGATTGTGCTGCTTCGCAAAAAGTCTCCGAGTCTTATTGCTGAGCTGGTCGCGCCTTTCAACCATGAGTACGGTGTTTTCCTGCCCTACACACCTCTCCACCATCTGCTCTTTGCTGCCGGCCGTTTTCAGGCCCTGGTCATGACGAGTGGGAATATCTCGGAAGAGCCGATCGCCATTGAGAATCCTGAGGCAGTGGCGCGGCTGCGCGGAATTGCGGACTTCTTTCTGGTCCATAACCGCGACATCCTCTTGCGCTGCGATGATTCCGTGGTTCGCGTCACGGGCGAGCAGCCGCGGCAACTTCGCCGCTCGCGCGGATACGTGCCCGTGCCGGTGTTTCTGAACCAGGACCTGCCGCCTATATTGGCGGTCGGCGGAGAACTCAAGAACACCGTGTGTTTGACGAAAGGCCGCCACGCTTTTCTAAGCCAGCACATCGGCGACCTGGAGAACCTGGAGAGCTACGGCTTCTTTGAGACCACGATTTCTAGGTTCAAGCGGATCCTCGAAGTAGAGCCGCAGCTCCTTGCTTACGACCTGCATCCCGATTACTTCTCGACGCGCTGGGCGCTGGGCCAAAGCAGCATCAAGCGCATGGGGGTGCAACACCACCACGCCCACATCGCGAGTTGCATGGCCGAGAACCACCTGGATGGGAAGGTGATCGGCATCGCCTTGGACGGCACGGGCTACGGAACCGACGGCGCAGTTTGGGGCGGGGAAGTCCTGCTTGCAACGTATGCTGATTTCCAGCGCGCGGCGCATCTCGATTACGTCCCCATGCCGGGCGGCGCGGCGGCCATCGCCGAGCCCTGGCGCATGGCGGTGAGTTACCTGCACAAGCATTTTGGTGAAGCTCTTTGGGACCTGGAAATTCCCTTTGTGCGTGAACTCGACCGGCGGCAGGTGGCCGTGCTCGTCCGCATGCTGGAGCGCGGCGTCAACTCGCCCCTGACATCAAGCTGCGGCCGCCTGTTTGATGCAGTGTCGGCGCTGGCGGGAGTTCGGAAACGGGTCAATTACGAGGCCCAGGCGGCCATCGAATTCGAAGCGGCCATCGCGGGCGAGGGAGAGGGCGCCGGCTACCCGTTTGAGATTCGACCGGAAGGAAGCGGCTGGATCATCGATACCCGTCCTCTGTTTGCGGCCGTGGTGAACGACCTGAAGTGCGGTGTGCCTGTGGGGATCATCAGCCGCCGCTTCCATGAGGGGTTTGTGGATGTGTTGGCGAGGGTAGCGAGACTGATTCATGCAAAGACTGGCCTCGACAACATTTGCCTGAGCGGCGGCTCCTTCCAGAATGTTTTTCTGCTTGAACACCTGAAGCGCAGGCTCGAAGCC
The DNA here is from genome assembly GCA_049514855.1 of Terriglobia bacterium. Classification (GTDB taxonomy): domain Bacteria; phylum Acidobacteriota; class Terriglobia; order UBA7540; family UBA7540; genus CAVROP01. The sequence goes on along the minus strand of JBEKUR010000179.1, from coordinate 9,320 downwards.
GAAGGTCTGAACGTTTTCACCCACTCCGAAGTGCCTTGCGGCGACGGCGGCCTCAGCCTGGGCCAAGCCTTGGTTGCCGCGTACCGGTCCCGCCAGAAATAATCGCCATTCGATTCCTACCGCACGTCAAAGACTCGTCTTGACCTGGGTCTTACTTGTCGCCACCGGAACGATGCGTCGGAGCATCCAAAGCAACAGGCATCCCATGGCTGCCCCGAACAACGTGCCGAATCCCAGGACCCCAGTTAAATGGCCGAAGATGTGCGCCCCTGGGTCGCTATGAAAGGAATACTCCGGCGCACTGTAAATATTAGTTGTGCCTGTAACGGCGGAAAAGGCAATGGCCCCGCAGATGAGGAGTTGTGACCATAGCTCTAAAAGGAAGGCTGCCGCCACAACACTCGCGTAGCTGCCAAATACCTTGAAGTGGATGAGGAGCACAGCCAGCAGGATCGAGGCGGCGGTGGCTACGGTCACGCTGACTATTCTGACCTGCGCAGGCGGCACCCCCGCCTTGTCCATGACTAGGCGAAGCAACCACACCGCAGCGATCAATCCGAAGAGTGGCATCAAAAGGCGGATATGGTCCCGTAATCCGTGGCCGCCGATTCTCATAATGCCTCCTTTTGCGACCTTGCGCGAATGAGAAGGAGCGTCATGTCATCTTCCACTTCCTCGCCCGACCAATCGCGTACGGCTGTCAGAATGTGCTGCCGGATTTCGTCCAGGGGCTCCTCGCAGTGCTCCTTGACCGTGGCCTCCAGTCGCGCCTGGCCGAATTCCCTTTCTGAACTTTCGCCGGCGTCCGTAATACCATCGGAAAAAAGCACCATCATATCGCCGGGTTGCATGACGAGCCTGCCCACTTGGAACTCCGTATCAGGGAAGATTCCGAGCGGAGGGCCGCCCGTCTGAAGCAGTTGGCTTGAGCATGATCCCAGCAGGAGGGGGGCAGGGTGGCCGGCATTGACATAGGTGAGAGAACGGTCTCGCTCGTTCCACTCCGCGTAAAACGCAGTTGCAAACTTTGTGCCCTCGGTAACCCGGTAAAGGTGGCGGTTGAGCTGGGTACAGAGATCGCCCGCCGGGTGGCCGGCATCATAGAGGGTCCGAAGGACAGCGTGTACGTTAGACATGAGGATGGCCGCCGGAATCCCCTTGCCGCTGATGTCCGCGATGGCGAAAGCCAGGCAGCCGTCGCGCCGTTGCAGGACGTCGTAATAGTCTCCCCCGATTCCTCTGGCGGGAACGCAAACCGCGGAGAACTCCAGGCCTTGGTCAACCGGAAACTGTGTCGGGAAAAGCGCCTGCTGCACCTCCAGGGCGAAGTTCAATTCCGCCTCTTTGCGTGCAAGTTCGTGGCGGCTGGCTCGCAGTTCGAGTTGGACCCGATAAAGAACCATGCCCAGGACCGCCGCAGCCGTAGTTCCCGCGAAGGTCAGGCCGAAGGTGGCGTAGGCGGACATGGCGATGAGACCACGACCCACATAGAGCAGCAGGCCTGCTCCCACCAGGAATACGAAGAGGTAGATTCGGTCGCGCATTGTTCGAGAAAGTCTGACTTTTCCTTCTAATCAAGGCACAAAGTTCGCGTTACCCACCTCGGTCCAGTGGCACGAGTAAATGGAAAGGGCGATTCCTGCGCCAGCGATACGACTCGAAATCCCTATCCAGTGTGAGAATGTCTCCCGTATCCAGCTCCTCGGCGAGTTGAACCAGGCACGCATCGGCGAGGTCCGGAGCGAGATCGCGATACTTGCGCAGACAATCTTCACTGGCCGAAACCCCTCAAGTGCTTTTTATTGGAAGCTAGATCGGGAAGACCCGAGGCAAATCGCCCCACGCCGATCACTCGTTTGGCCGCCGGGAAGCCATAACACGCGGCGAGCAAGTGAACTCCCTCGCGCACGACGCGCGATGGGCTCCAGCCCGTACGGTGCACCAGCCGTTCTAAGGCCGCTTGGGAGCGGCGATCAAGTCGGGCTTGCACTGTCCTTCTCATGTCGATCATTGTACAGCAAGTTCCCTCCTGTAGTTCAGCGCCGTAGATGCTTCGCGGAGTTTGCCCTGAGTGAAGCGAAGGGCTCAGTATGATAGGGCGGCTGTTGGCCGCAACCAAAATGACACGCTCTGCGTCCTCCGTGCCTCTCAAGCTTTAACACAGAGCACGCGGAGCGTCTCAGTGATCCGTCGGCTGACGGGCTCTTCTGGCCACAGAGGACACGGGGGCGCTGATGACACGAGGAGAAGTTTTGGCGGCGCGAAAACGTCCTGCTCAGGAGGGGACGCCCTTGACTTTTTTGAGCAACCTGTCAACCTGGCTCCAAAAAGACTCTTGACAAGCTACGCTCAATATGATAGCCTAGGGACTTATGGCAGGCGGTTCTGTCACGACCGCAGAGACCTCACGGATGAATGCCCCCGTCCTTGTTTCCAAACAGACAGTATGTCATTGCCTAGCCCTTGCCACGAACCGCAGTGACTTTAAAATTAGACCAACGATGCGGGAATGTTATTGAAAACAAAGGATCGCTGTGGAAAACTTGAGTGCAAAGCGCGAATGTGTATGAAAACACAGGTACTTAGACGTTAAATCCGGGAATGTCGTTGAAAACACATGTAGTTAGTAGGTGGTGGGTAGTAGGTGGTAGGCAGCGGAAAGCGAGTGGCAAATGACTACGTCTTGCCACGCCCATGTCTCGCAAATGACACCGGTATCCGGCAGCCGCGTCATCTTGCCCGTCCATTGCAGGAATGGTTGCCAGGTCCGGCCACTCAGTGTAGGCTTTCGGTGTACCTAAGGATGCGGGACACACTTCGAAAACGGCGCCGGGCGCTTTAGGCGGATCAGAAATGATTGCAGGCATGCAAGGACGCGTTCGCTGGGTCCTGATCGTTTGGATTTTCATCATAAGTTCGGTCGCATATCTCGACCGCGTCAATATTTCCATTGCCAGCCATTATATTGTCAAGGAATACCATCTCAGCAATATTCAGCTCGGTTACATTTTCAGCGCCTTTGTGCTGGGCTACGCGCTGTTTCAAGCTCCCGGCGGGCGTGTCAGCGACCGATATGGGCCGCGATGGGTTATCACTGTCGCTACACTTTGGTGGGCGGTGTTCACGAGCTTAGCGACGGCAATCCCACGGAGTATTACAGGCGTGGTCGCGGCTTTTGTTGGTGTGAGATTTCTGCTTGGCGCCGGTGAGGCCGTGATGTACCCGGCTTCGAACCGATTGGTAGCCAAATGGATTCCGACCAACGAGAGAGGAAGAGCCAATGGACTCATATTTGCCGGGGTGGGTGCAGGAGCAGGGATCACCCCTCCGCTTATTACCTTCATTATGCTGCACGGCGGCTGGCGGCTTTCTTTTTGGGTGAGCGCGCTTTTGGGGTTAGCCGTCGGATCGGTGTGGTTCTGGCTGGGGAGAGACAATCCCGAGGAGCACCCCTGGATGAGCGCCCGAGAATTGGAAGTCATTCGTTCCGGTTTGCCCAATTCCAGCGATAGGGCGAAGGGAGTACTTCCGTGGGGAAGAATTCTGGCGAGCAAAGACTTCCTGTTAGTTACCTACAGTTATTTCTGTTATGGCTACGTCGCCTACATTTTCTTCGCGTGGTTTTTTATCTACCTCTCGACCGTAAGGGGGCTGAACTTGCGTGAGAGCTCATACTTCGCAATGCTTCCGTTCATCGCCATGGCGATTTGTTCGCCGGCGGGTGGAGTCCTGAGCGATTGGATCACGCGCCGCTACGGCAAGCGTTGGGGAAGATGCGGCGTTGCGGTAGTTGGAATAGGTCTCGCCGCAGCGTTTGTTGCCTCTGGCTCTGCCGTCAGCAGTCCAAGGCTGGCGAGTATTGTTCTGGCAGGCGGAGCCGGAGCGCTTTATTTATCACAGAGCACGTTCTGGTCGGTTACCGCCGACATGGCGGGCGAGTCTGCCGGTTCTGTGTCCGGGGTCATGAACATGGGAGCACAGATTGGCAGCACGGTTACTGCCACGCTCACTCCATTGATCGCTTCACGCTTTGGCTGGGGAGCCTCGTTCGGAGTGGCAGCGTTTTTGTGTGGGACAGGGGCGTTGGCCTGGTTGCTGGTGGATCCAAGCCGCCAGCTCACCCAAGAAGAATGAGCAAATTGAGAGGCAGCGAAATCTATCCGCGGCATTACAACAACGGAATCGGAACAGACATGAGCTTTAGGCTGCTTGAGAGCTTCGCTTATCTTTCCTAAGAAACTCCAGCAGTTCACCGTTAACCTGCTCTGCGTGTGTCCAAGTTATGCAGTGCGGCCCATCCTTTACCACCAGCAGGCGGGCTCCCTTGATCAGCTTGGCGGTCCGGAGGCCCGAAGCGGTGATGGGCAGAATCCGGTCCGCATCGCCTTGAATGACCAGCGTGGGCACGTCGACGCGAGTCAGGTCGTTGCGGAAGTCCTCATGCCATGTTGATACGCAAGCGAGACAGGCCGTGGCCGAGGCCCCGGCTGAGACGTTCCAGCTAGCCTGGACGGCTTGTTCGCTGACCCGCTTGCCCAGCAGGAGGTCCGTGTTGTAGAAATTCTTAAAAAACTCGGTGAAGAATGCGTAACGGTCTGCCACGACGGCTTTCTGGATGCCCTCGAAGACGCTGCCGTCCACGCCCTCCGGGTTGTCCGGCGTTTTCAGGAGGAAGGGCGGGACCGCCGAGATGAATACCGCCTTGCTCACGCCCTTCGATCCGTACTTCCCTAAGAAGCGCGCCACTTCGCCGCCACCCATAGAGAAACCGACCAACGCGAAATCACGCAATTCGAGCTGCGTCACGAGTTTGTGCAGGTCCTCGGCGAAGGTGTCGTAGTTGTAACCCGTTGTGGGCTGGCTGGACTTGCCGAATCCTCTGCGGTCATAGGTGATGACACGGTGGCCCGCATCCAGCAGGGCCGCGACCTGCTTCTCCCAGGAAGCGCCGCTCAGCGGATATCCGTGGATAAGGACAACCGGCTTACTCGAGCCGTGGTCCTCATAGTAAAGATCGATAGTGCCGGAGTTTTCCTTCCCGACCGTAATGTATGGCATTGAGATTGTCCTTTTCGCGTTTGTGTGCGCGTTGACGTTGATGATGTTTAGATATCTCTGGGTCCTTTAGAGGCTCAGAGGCTACGTCGATTTCCGTTAAAAAACATATCCGGCGCTCAGTCTGACCAATCCAGTTCTCAATCATGCTGGCAGTAGCGACATCGTTGTGCTGATCGCAGACCTGATGGGTGGAGCGAAAGGACCGTGTCAACTGCTGGCTGTCAGCACAAAGGTCCGCCAGCATATCCTTCGGAGCGACGAATTCTTCGTTGTTGTCTTTCAGTGGAGATAATTCCTATAGACAGCGCAAGAAAGCAACCATGTCCTCCTTTTCCTGGGCGGTCAAGTGGAGCTGTTGAATGAGGTTGAAGTATTCGACCGTATCCTCAAGGGTGAAGCACCGCCCGTCGTGCAGATAGGGTGGGGAGTCCTTGATGCCTCTCAAGGGGAACGTCTTAATAGGACCGTCGTCGGCCATCATCATGCCATTCACCAGTTCCTGCTTGTAAAAACGCTCAGCCTTGAGGTTGTGCATGCTGTTATCGGTGTAGTATGGGGCAGGGTGGCATGAACCGCACCGAGCCTTCCCGTTAAAGAGCGCCTCACCTCTTAGTTCGCTTGGGCTAGCCTTGGTCCGGTCGAGTTCGCCGTAAATGTTAAGCTTGGGAGCCGGAGGAAAATCCAGGATCTCCAGGAATTCCGCCATGAAATGGACCTGGGAGCCCCTTTCAAGAACGTTAACCCCTTTCTTGGCGGCCATGGCGATGTCTCCGTCGAAATAGGCAGCACGCTGTTCGAATTCTGTGAAATCCTCCACGGTCTTAAGGGCACGCTGAGAACCGAAGAGCCGCTGGATATTCACTCCCCGGAGGGAAGGCGTTTCGATGCGATGCCTGAATTCCTGGGGTCGAATGTCTCCAACAAGATGGTTAGCCCCGTTGGTATGGCCGTTGACATGACAGTCGAAACAAGTCACGCCCAGACTGGGCCTGTCAGTCCGCCGGTCTTCCGTCGAGTTGAATTGCTGTTGCGGAAACTGGGTCAGTAGAAGGCGCAGACCTTCAAGCTGCTTGGGGTTCAAAATGCCGTTAAAGATCTCATAGTAGTCATCGATGGTAATGAGACGCCCTTTTGCCACATCACCAAGGTCGGGCCGGGTGGTGAGGTAAATTGCGGGGGCCGGGTCTGGAAGGAAATATTCGGGCAGGTCGAAATCCAAGTCAAACCGAACCAGCCGGGGCAGTAGTTTCGTGGTCATCTCCGGGAAGAGCATGCCCCCCTCCGCGTGGTCAGCAAACGGTAAGGGCTTGTATGGGAAAACTCCCTTCTCTTTGATTTGTTCGGGGCCCATTTTGTCAAGCTGCTCCCACGTTACTCCTCGGAGGTTGGCTGTCGGTCCCACGGGGATGGGTTTCCCTCCCGACATGAGAACCTCGGAGGTGGTTTTCTTGGCGAGCGAATAACGGGAGTTCAGTAATTCCATGTGCTCTTTGGCGCGTGCGGCTTTCACTGCCATGCGTGCGGCTTTGATTTGGTCGAAGGAAACGTCCTGGTTGGTCGGTCCATAGCTGGAGACGATCTTCCCCTGCTGCGCAAAGACGAGCACAGTGGCGGCCCCCACGACCAACAGGATGCAGATTCCGATTAACACAGTGGAGTAGTTCTTTTGTCCGCTCATTTTGCAGTCCTCCTTGCTTTCCATACCTCTTCTTTCCAGCCCGTCGCACCCGGGAGCGCCGCAGGCACTGACAGCGTAGCGCCGCCGTCCCGGCGGCACTTGCCAGTCCCGCCGCGCAGGACCGGCTCTACCCCGGTCAAAGACCCCCGGTGCAGGGTTCACTCCTCCAGTTTTTGGGCCAAGTAATTTGCCAAGCCGAGTTCCTTGATGAGGCCCAGTTGGGTTTCGAGGTAGTCGGCGTGTCGTTCTTCGTCATGCAAATTCGCCAGCAGCAGATCAGCGGAGCCCTGGTCGCTGGCGCTGGTGCAGGTGGCGATTCCTTGGTTGTAGCTGACGATGGCCGTCTGCTCGCCCTTCAGATCAATCCTCAATTGGTCCGGGACGTCCTTGCCCGCTTCGATTTTCGGCAACGCCTGCACGTCGGGCGCGCCTTCCAGGAAGAGAATCCGCTCAATCAACTTCTCGGCATGCTTCATCTCTTCGATGGCACGCTTTTTCGTGAAACCGCCGAGTGATTTATAGCCCCAGTTATCACACATCTCGGCGTGGAGGATGTATTGAACCACGGCGCCCAATTCTTCAGTCAGCGCCCCGGCCAGAACTTCGAGTACCTTGGGTTTACACTTCATATTTTGTTGGCTCCTTGGGATACGTGATGGGTTATGCAGAGCAATAGACTACAAGTCCCTCATGCATTGCCAGATTCGTTCTACACCACCTCCCTGGGCAAGTCTTAGCTTTTTCCCAAGAGACGGCGTAGGGTACGACAGTGTACACTTTGGCAAAGAGCTTCAGGTCCTTTTGCGAGGACCTTTATTCCACCACCACTCAATGCTCATGTCAAGAGCCCGTGAAAGCGGGTGCTGGTGTCATTTGGAATGGGGATCCACTCGAACCGCCGGTCATTCCCGCGAAAGCGGGAATCCAGTCCGACGAGAGCACATTTCCAAAGGTTTGCGGACTAGATTCCCGCTTTCGCGGGAATGACTAGGTCTCGCACAATGACACCAATAAATGACACCAATACCTGAAAGCGCAGGGGGGGTAAGTGAACTGGGTGACTTGACTTCGGCGGGGGGCAGTTCTAGAGTTAGGCGTGACTGATTCAAAGCATGCGTCCTGGGAGTGCCTGGAAAGCCCTAAGCTCCCTCGATACTGCGAGGCTGACTCATGTTGACCTTTGCCGGGTTCTCAGCGTTTGCAGTATTTTTAGGTATTGCGTCCATCGGGTTCTTATTCCTGGTGGTGAGTTTCGTGTCCGGGGAATTGTTCGAGCATGGTGACCTGGCGGGCCACGAAGCCGATTTTCACGGCGACGTGCACGTGGACGCGGGCGTTAGCATCTTGAGCACTCGCATCCTCAGTGTTTTCATAACCGCGTTTGGTGGGTTCGGGGCTATTGGTATCCACCTTGGTTATAGCACGGGCATCAGCACCGTTGTAGGGGTGGCCGGCGGCTTGGTCTTTGGCACCATCATTTACCTCTTCGCGAGTTTCCTCTTCAGCCAGCAGGCCTCCAGCGAAATCCGGGTGAGCGATCTGGCAGGGAGCATAGCCCAGGTCAGCGTGGGCATCCCGAGAGCTGGAGTGGGACAAGTCCGGTGCACGATGGGGGAGAGCGTGGTGGAGAAGATTGCCCGGTCGCAAGACGGCGAAGAGATTCCCATCAATACGCTGGTGAAGATCGAAGCTGTCGTGGGCGAGACAGTTGTGGTCCGACGGGCAGAGTAGCGGAAAATGGAAACTCGAAAATGGAAACTGGAAACTGGAAACTGGAAAGTGGTTAGTCTCGTGGGTTGCTGCGGTCTTCTAACTACCCACTTCTAGTTTCCAGTTTCGATTTTCCAATTTCCAGTGCGGAGGGAAGTCATGGACGTGATTACCCAGTTCTTCGTTCCCATCATTGTGGTCTTTGTCGTTTTGGCTCTCCTTGTGGCCATGGCTCTTTTCGCCCGAAACTATCTGAAAGTGCCACCCAACGCCGTGGCCGTCTTCAGCGGACGGAAGCGGAGGACGGCGGACGGCAAAATCGTGGGCTACCGCATGATCAAGGGCGGTGCAGCCTTCCGCTTCCCGCTCCTGGAACAGGTGGACTACCTTTCCTTGAACGTCTTCACGATTCCGCTGGAAATCAAGCGCGCCTACACCTTGAAAGGCGTGCCCATTTCGGTGAAGGCGGTCGCCAACGTCAAGATCAAGAGCGATGACATGTCGCTCAGCGCCGCTGCCGAGCGCTTCCTCGGCATGTCGCACGAAGAGATACAGCGGGTCATCTTTCAGACGCTGGAAGGCCACCTGCGATCGATTCTCGGCACCCTGACCGTGGAAGAGGTCAACAGCGACCGCCAGAGCTTCGCCCAGAAGCTGACCTCGGAAGCCACCGTGGACCTGGAGAGAATGGGCATTGGCGTGGACGTACTCACTATCCAGGACATATCCGACGAAGAAGGTTACCTGGACGCCCTGGGCAAGAAGCGAACGGCGGAGGTGAAACGCGACGGAACCATTGGCGAGGCCGAGGCCACGCGGGATGCTAAGATCAAGTCCGCCCTGGCCATGCAGGAAGGCGAGAAGGCGAAGTTCG
>JBEKUR010000178.1:0-12275 GCA_049514855.1 Terriglobia bacterium | reverse complement strand
AGTTTTGCCGTGACCCGGGAACGCATCCGGCAAATTGAGGCCAAAGCCCTGCGGAAGCTGCGCCATCCCTCGCGCAGCCGGAAGCTGCGCGCCTTCCTGGATGCCGCCGCGGTGCGCGAATAGCACCAGGCTACGCGGTTCGCGCGCCGCTCGGCCCTGCCGCGCGGGGCTGGCAAATCGATCCTGGTGTTCTCCAGGATTTTGGCGTTCGGACTCTCAAGTATTCTTCCATGAAACTTTGCCCCTATTGCGGATATTCCAACATCGACAACGCCACCCAGTGTCGCAAGTGCGACGGGCCTTTCGTCAGCCGGCCCGCAACTACCGTCTTGCAGAAGTCCTATTGGATTGGGCCTGAAAAAGCGCGCGTGATTAGGAATAAGGCGCTCGGGGTGTTGGTGCTGGGTTTGCTGGTCAAGGTGTACTGGGGCGGTTACGGACCGTGGCCGGTGATCGATTACCCTCCTTTGGCCCAGATCCGTCCGTGGCTCGAGCCCTTGCTTCTTTACGGTGGCGGGATTGGGTACCTTGCGGGATGGGTGCTCAGCCGTGTCTAGGCAGTGGGGAAGAGCAGTAGGCAGAAAGCAGTAGGCAGTCGGCGATTCGGAATTCATAATTCATTCACAATTCAGAATTCCCGGAGCCCCTGGCACCTGACACCTGCCTTGCTTGGCGTGTTGTCTGCTCGACCGCGACTTGATATTATGCTATGCGTTTATGGTAGTTTGAATCGAGGGTACATTGAGGTGTTTCCCTGTATCGCCGGCGGGGGTGACCGTTGCCAGCGTTCAGGCTGTCTTATCCGATTACGAGATTGTTCAGCATCTCAGTCAAAAAGGGGGATGTGGTTATGGGCGATGTTATTGTGAAGCCTGCGGATGCGGATACTCCGGCGCAGTCCTTCCCGGAGCGACTGATGGGTATCTTTATCTCGCCGGTTGAGACTTTAGCGGATGTGGCGCGCAAGCCGGATTTCGTGGCGCCATTGATACTTGGGGTGCTTGGCGCGATCGCTGTCACAGAGACCATGCTGTGGAAAATTGGCATGGAGCGCATCATACGCACGTCGATCGAACAGAGCGGCCGGGCTTCCAGCATGAGTCCCGAGCAAATGGACCAGGCGGTGCACCAAGGCGCGAGGATTGGAGGAATTTTGGCGCACCTCGGCGGAATTGTGGTGCCGCCGATTGCTCTGCTAATCCTTGCTGGCTTGGGACTTCTCATAGTGAACCTGATTCTTGGAGGCCAGACGAAGTTTAAGACAGTCTTTTCCTTGATTTGTTACGCGAACCTTGTGTCGCTCTTGGGATCGCTGATGGCGGTGGCGGTGATCTTGTTTGGTGATCCCGACCATTTTAACGCGCAGAATCCCGTCCCCGCCAACGTGGGTTTTTTCCTCAACCCCCGCGAGGTTTCAAAACCCCTATACTCTCTGGCTTCTTCCGCGGATATCTTCACCATCTGGCTTCTGATCCTGATGGCGGTCGGTCTCGCGGAGGGGACAGGACGCAAGGTCAAGCCTTTGTCGATCTTCCTGGTTTACGCGGGTTTTTGGGTGATTTGGATTCTGGTGAAGGTTGGTCTGGCAATGATCGGGTAATCCGACTCCAGAGGGAGTGGGCAGTAGCCAATGGAGAGAAGGACGAAGCCAATTCATAATCGCCCAGTCTCTATCCCTCCCCAACTACCACCTACTACCTGCCGCCCACCGATAATTCATGGGATTGCGATTTGAGATTGTAGCGGAGGATACGACAACAGGAGCACGGGCGGGCCTTCTCTTCACGCCACACGGGATTGTGGAGACGCCGGTCTTCATGCCGGTGGGGACAGCAGGCACAGTCAAGGGGCTGACGCAGGCGCAACTGGAAGAGTTGGGAGTTCAGATTCTTCTGGCCAATACCTATCATCTCTACCTACGTCCTGGTCACGAGATTATCCGGGAAGTGGGAGGACTGCACCGCTTCATGGGGTGGCCTCGCCCGATCCTTACGGACAGCGGGGGGTTCCAGGTCATGAGCCTGAAATCTCTTGGCCGTGTTACGGAGGACGGAGTCTGGTTCAAATCCCACCTGGATGGCTCTTCGCACTTCCTTTCTCCCGAGCGAGCCGTCGAGGTCCAGCTTGCGCTGGGAGCGGACATTATCATGACGCTCGACGAATGCGTCGAGTATCCCTCCAGCCACGAAGCTATTCATCGCGCCGTCAAGTTGACGGGGCGATGGGCGGGCCGGGCCAAACGCTACTACGATGAAAAGCTGTCAGCCATCAGCTCTCAGCCGTCAGCGAGCGAAAACCAAGCCGGCGGGCAATCGGCAATCGGCAATCAACAATCGGCAATGGGAGAGCCGTCAGCCATCAGCTCTCAGCCGTCAGCGAGCGAAACGCAGGCCAGCGAGCAATCGCCAATCGGCAATCAACAATCGGCAATTCCAGCCTCCAGCCCCCAGCCCCCAGCCCCGGCGTTGTTCGGTATAGTCCAGGGTGGTGTTGATAGGGATCTTCGACGCGAAAGTGCTGAGGGCCTGCTGGAATTGGATTTCGAAGGCTACGCCGTGGGCGGGCTCTCGGTGGGTGAACCGAAGGCGGAAATGTATGAAGTCGCCGAATACACAGCCAAACTGTTGCCTCGCAACCGCCCGCGCTATTTGATGGGAGTGGGGACACCCGAGGACTTAGTGGAATGTGTGGCGCGTGGAATCGACATGTTCGATTGCGTCATGCCCACTCGGAATGCGCGCAACGGCTGTGTGTTCACTTCGCAGGGTAAGGTGATAATCAAGAATACGAAGTACGCGCGGGATGAATCGCCGCTTGATCCGGCTTGTGAGTGTCCGGTCTGCGGGCGCTATTCTCGAAGTTACATTCGCCACTTGTTGGTGGCGGGGGAGATGCTGGGGGCCATTTTGACCACCCAGCATAACCTCCACTTTTACATTGACAGGATGCGCAAAATCAGGCAGTCTTTGTTGTTTGGAGCGTTCGCGGAATTTCATTCTAGGGTGCGCGCGGAACCTTAGGCGTGCAAACCATCCCTGAGACGAATCCGGAAAGCCCGAACCCCGCTAATCAGGTTCCTCGCTGGCGGGGGGTCATATTCTAAAATCCTTAGTTCATCGGCTCGACCTTGATCGAGTGCACTTTCGCGAATTCATTTCTTTTGGCGGCAGACCCGGGTGCGGGTGGGGCGTTAAGCCAGTTCCTTCTCCTTTTTGCGCCCCTGTTCGCGATTTGGTATTTTCTGGTCATCCGGCCTCAACAGCAACAGCGGCGCAAGACTCAAGAAATGCTCTCCAATCTCAAGACCGGTGACCGCGTGGTGACGAGCGGCGGGATTCATGGAACGATTATTTCTTTCAGGAATGGTGTCGTCCAGCTCCAGATTGCCAGTCAAGTTAAGGTTGATGTGGCGCGGTCAGCGATCACAGGCATCGCGGCGGAAGAGGCGAGCGGAGAGGGGAAGCAGGAGCCAGCAGCCGCCAGGCAGAAGAAGTATTGACGGTTCTGGTCGGCGGAGCGGCCTGCTGGGCCGTAGGGATGGGACTGCGGGGGGAATAAAGGAAGTCAAGCCATGGAAATGAAGATCAAAGGCCGGGCGATTTTTATAGGCATTGTGATGGTGGTTTGCCTCCTGGGGATAATTGGTTTTCCGAAGAACTTCCAGGAATTGAAAGATAACGTCCGCAGTCGCATTCGCATGGGACTTGATCTGAAGGGCGGGACCCACTTGGTGCTGCAGGTCCAGGTGGAAGATGCTGCGAACATCACCGCCGACCAAGTCCTGGAGAGGCTAAGAGACGAGCTGAAGGCAAAAAACATTCCCTACGCAGACGTTCAGAAAGCCGATGATACGCAAGTTCAGCCTCCCAAACACCGGATGGTCGTCAAGGGCGTTCCCCAGGAAAAGGCCGGCGATTTGCAGACCTTGTCGAGCGAACAATTCTCGGACTGGGAACTCTCCCGCATGCCAGGGGATGCCACGAGCTGGATGCTGGCCCTCAAGACCACGGCGGCGGCAAACATTCGAAACCAGGCTCTACTCCAGGCCATGAACACCATCCGCAACCGGGTGGACCAGTTGGGTGTCACGGAGCCAACCATTGCCGAGTACGGGCAGAGGGACTTTGAACTGGTCGTGCAACTTCCCGGGGTCGATGACCCGACGCGCGTCAAGGACATTATTCAATCCACGGCGCTTCTGGAGTTGAGGCTGGTTCAGGATGGACCCTTCTCGAGTCGCGAGTCGGCGCTGGCGGCCCACGGCGGAGTACTCCCTCCAGATACGCAGTTGTTGCCTGGACCCATGGGACAGAACGGCGAGACTTGGTACGTGGTCAACCGCGTGGCGGCGGTTACCGGGCGGGACTTGAGTGGCGCTGAACCCTCTCACGATCCCAATGGGCGTCCCAGCGTAAATTTCACTCTGGCGCGCGATGGTGCGGCAAGGTTTGGGCGGGTGACAGGCGCCAACGTGGGCAAGCAACTGGCTATCGTCCTCGACAATAAAGTTTATGACGCGCCGGTTATCCAGAGCCAGATTTCTGACCGGGGCGAAATCACAGGTCCCTTTACCCCGCAAAAGGTGCAGGATTTGGCTCTGGTACTGCGCTCTGGCGCATTGCCGGCGTCCATCAAGTACCTTTCTGAGGAGACGGTCGGTCCTTCGCTGGGGGCGGATTCGATTCGCCACGGAGTCGTCGCTTGCATTGTGGGCTTTGTGGCGGTGATGGCATTCATGCTTGTTTACTATCGCGGCGCGGGCATTAACGCTGACTTGGCGCTCATTTTGAATCTGATTATCCTGATCGCGGCGCTGGGCTACTTTGGTGCAGTTTTGACCTTGCCAGGCATTGCGGGAGTCATCCTGACGGTTGGTATGGGAGTTGACTCCAATGTGCTGATTTTTGAGCGCATACGAGAGGAATTAAGGTTGGGCAAGGCTGTGGGAGCGGCGGTTGCTGGCGGCTTTGAGCATGCATTTGTGACCATCATTGATACGCACGTAACCACCATTGTCTCCGCGGCGATCCTCTTTACCTTCGGAACCGGTCCGATACGTGGTTTTGCGGTCACTTTAACCATCGGTTTGCTTGCTAACCTTTTCACTTCCGTTTTTGTTTCCCGTGTGATATTTGATTATGTCCTTTCAAGGCGGGAGAAAGGTGCGGAACTCAGCATCTAGCGGAAATTAGGGGAACTTCGGCTTGTCGTTCGGTGTCAAATGGACCAGTGAGGTACGGGATTAGGCCATGGAATTCTTTCACGAACCGAAGATTGACTGGATGGGGACAAAGTGGTACTTCATCGCCTTGTCCCTCGCGCTGGCCGCTGCCGGACTGATTTCCATGGCGGTTAAGAAGGGTCTGGCTTACGGGATTGACTTCCGGGGTGGTACCGTGGTCTATGTGAAGTTTTCCAAGGCGCCAAACCTGGATGCCATCCGCAGTGAGCTTGACCGGCAGAATCTGCGTGGCGCCACGATTCAGGGATACGGTGTACCCAGCGACCACGAAGTCATTATTGGGCTGGATCTGAAGACCACCGCCTCAAGCGAAGCCCTGGATCAAGGGAAGCGGGCAATTGTGACCGCCTTGTCCGGGTTGTTTGGGCAGGGGCAGGCGGGCAAACTCGATTTCAACAACTCCAGTCCCCAAACGGTCTCCGACCACTTGGTGGCTGCCGACCCTCTGGGACTTTCTTCGAAAGGTTACGACTCCGCAACCAAGGCTTACGGGGATTTGGCGGAAGCAGTTATCAATTTCAGGAACTCCCCACCGAGAAGTGGGCTTATTTCAGACTTCCAGGAATTGAGTTCGGTCCCAGGTGCCAACGCGGGAGTGATCGCGACACTCAAGAATGACTTCTACCTTTCCAGCTTTGCGGTCAAGAACACAGAGATCGTTGGACCCAAGGTTGGGGGGGACCTTCGCCGGCAGGCTGTCTACGTCACGCTGGCGGGACTGGGCGCCATGCTGGTTTACATCTGGTTCCGTTTTGAGCTATCATACGGCGTCGCTGCGGTGGTCGCTACTTTTCATGATGTCACTATTACGTTGGGGTTTTTCTCTTTGCTCAATAAGGAAATCACCCTGACGGTGATTGCGGCCTTGCTGACGCTGGTTGGCTATTCCATGAACGACACGATTGTGGTCTTTGATCGTATCAGGGAAAACGTTCGACTCAACAAGCGGGAAGACTTTGTTGGCCTGATAAACCGCAGCATCAACCAGACTCTGAGCCGGACGATTCTGACCTCGGGTTTGACCTTCCTGGCAGTTCTCTCTTTGTTCCTGTTCGGAGGGGAGGTCATCCACGGTTTCTCCTTTGCGCTGGTGGTGGGAGTAATTATTGGGACCTACTCTTCGATTTTCATTGCCAGTCCCATTGTGGTCTTCTTTCAGAAAAGATTGCCCGGAAGTGCGGCGGCTGTAAGGTCCAAAAGTTACGCCCGCGAGGCTGTAACTGCTCGTCGGTAGTTAGCATTAGTTTGTTGCCAGGGTCATTCTCCCTGGCCGTCTTAAGAATTCGTAGGAGGCGGTAGCCATGTTCGACGAGAGTCTACTTGAATCTTCTCCATCGCGCGTGCCGGTTCTCAAGGGCAAGCATTGGCTCATCTCCTTGGCGATCGGTGTGGTGGTTTTTCTAATTCTGTTTTTTGCCTTGCCCGTATTGGTGTTCGGAGCTGAGACCAAAGTGATTGTGGCGCAAGCCAGCATCCTTGCAGGGCTGGTTACAGCTTACGCGCTCATGTTGTGTTACGTGGTGGCGGATGCGCGTCATCTGAAGCTCAGTGCGCCAGTTTGGTTCGTCATCACGTTCCTTTTCAACGTGGTGGGTTTCATTGCGTACTTGATCTACTCCGCGATAAAGACCGACAACTGGAGGCGAGCGACAATCCCGATCGCTTACATAATTGAAGGTATCATCGTCGGCTTATTCGTGCTGGTCCCCTTGATCTACACCGAGGCTCTGCCGTCGGCTCAATTGATGACCTTTTTGGCAGCGCCTCCGCCTCCCCCGCCCCCTCCGCCCCCACCTGCTGCGGCCGCGCCTAGAATCGTCAAGCGGGTGACTGTGGAGGACATCATGAAGGCGCCCACGGTCATCCCCAAGTCAGTTAGGATTATTAAAGACGCGCCTGAACCGCTGTCCAATGCCGGGGCCGTTGGCGTGGTAGGGGGCGTGCCGGGAGGTGTGCCAGGCGGTACGTTGGGAGGTACGCTTGGCGGAGTTCTCGGCGGCGTGCTCTCCGCTGCTTCTGCTCCTCCCCCCCCACCCCCACCGAAGGCAGCCACCCCGAAACGCATCCGTGTGGGTGGTCAGGTGGAAAGTGCGAGACTCATCTTTCAACCCAAACCTGAATATCCCCCGCTGGCGAAAATGGCCCGCATCCAGGGGACAGTCCGCTTGGAGGCCATCATCAGTAAGGACGGTACGATCCAGGATTTGAGAGTTGTTAGCGGACACCCGTTGCTGGTGAAATCAGCCTTGGAGGCTGTGCAGCGCTGGCGCTACCAGCCCACCTTGCTGAACGGGGAACCGGTCGAGGTTGTAACCGAGGTGGACGTGAACTTCACCTTGGCTGAATAGTTTGTTGGATAGGAAAATCTTCCAGGAGGATACAAAACATCATGTTAGGCGTGAAACTCTTTACCCTGAGTTTGTGGTTTTTCCAGGAAGGCGAGGCGCAGATCGGATTCGATCCTGTGACCATGTGGCGTGCCATGGCTTGGCCGGCCCGGTCGGTGGTCGTATTGCTGTTCTTCATGTCGTGTTGGTCAATCGGGGTCATGATTGACCGCTGGATCGCCTTTAGCGCCGCTCGCAAGCAATCCAGGCTTTTTGCTCCCGCCGTGGCAGGTGCATTGAAGGACGGCAAGATTGATGAAGCCATCTCCATTGCGGAACAGAACAAGCGGAGCCACCTGGCCAAAGTGGTAACGGCTGGTCTGCAAGAGTTCCAGGCGCATCAGGCTTCCGCAGAAATATCCGGTGAGACGATCGAGGCTTCCAAGCGAGCCCTGGAGCGGGCTTCGGCCATCGTGCATGCCGAGCTCAAGCGCGGCGTTTCCTCCCTTGCCACCACCGGCTCCACGGCACCCTTCGTTGGGCTGTTCGGAACCGTGCTCGGCATCATCAACGCGTTCAAAGGAATTGCCGGCGCGAAGTCCACAGGTCTAGCCGCTGTGGCGGGCGGTATTTCCGAAGCGTTGGTGACCACTGCGGTCGGTCTGTTTGTGGCCGTGCCTGCGGTGTGGGCCTACAATTACTTCGCCGGGAAAATCGAGTCTTTCGACGTGGAAATGGACAACTCCTCGTCCGAGTTGATTGACTACTTTATCAAGAGATCGTCGCGGGGGAAGAAATAAATGGCTTTCAAAGCGCAAGCGCCTGGAGCTGTCTCAGAAATCAACGTGACCCCGCTGGTCGACGTGATGCTGGTACTGCTGATCATCTTTATGGTGATCACCCCCATGTTGCAGAAGGGGGTCAGCGTCGACTTGGCTCGTGTCAACAACCCGCGTTCCATGCAGGCCGCGGACAAGGAAGACGCTACGGTCCTGGCGATCACCCGGGATGGTAAGATCTATCTGGGGGCGGACGCTATGACCATGGACAAGATTACCGCCAAGGTCAAAGACCGGGTCTCGGATAAGCTCGATAAGACCGTTTACGTCAAGAGCGATGCCCGGGCCAAGTATGGTGATGTTGTCTCCGTCGTGGACGCGGTGCGGGCGGCAGGGGTGGATTCACTTGGGCTATTGACCGAAAAGGTCCAGACGCGAAATCCGGCTGCTGCTGCCGCCGCCGCTGCTGAGACCCAGTAACGTCGGATTCGGTTTGTTAGAGTAGAAGGAGGGTACCACTATGGCTATGGCCGTAGGGGGGAGCAAGAAAGGTCCCATGGTGGACATGAATGTGACCCCCTTGATTGACGTCTTACTGGTGTTGCTGATCATCTTTATGGTGATCACGCCCTTGACGCCGAAGGGCCTGGACGCGCTTGCACCTCAACCCAGCCCCAAGGACGTTAAGGTCGATCCGGAAGTCATTGCCCGAACAATTGTGGTGTCTATAGATGCGGGCCATCGGGTCAAGATCAATCAGGAACCAGTCGACATTCGCACGCTCGGTTCGCGCCTCGAAGACATTTTTAAAACGCGCAACGACCGGGTGATGTTCGTCAAGGGCGATCCGACGTTGGCTTTTGCCGATGTGGCTGAAATCATCGGCATAGCTAAGGACGCCGGGATTGATAAGATCGGCCTCGTTACCAAGGCCTTGGAAGAAGGCCAATAGTCCCCCACTTATGCTCACGTCGAGGGAGGAATTCCAATGAAGCTGTATAAGCTCGCCCTGCTGGGGGCTTTGTTGCTTTTGCTGGCTGTCACCAGCGGATGCAGTAGACTAAGGGCGCGGGACCAGCTCAACAAGGGTGTTGGGGCGTACCGCAACGCACAGTTCCAAACCGCCATCCTGCATTTCAAGAACGCGGTAGCCTTGGATCCCACCCTGTTGAATGCCAGGCTCTACCTTGCTACTGCGTATGCCCAACAGTACATTCCTGGAGGAGAATCCCCGGAAAACTTAAAGATCGCCCAACAGGCGATCGATGCTTTTGAGGATGTCCTAAGGATGGATCCCAACAACTCCACCGCCCTGGCCGGCGCTGCCCAGATCTTCTACAGCATGAGGAAATTTGACAAGGCAAAGGACTACCAACGGCGATGCCTGCAAGTTCAGCCCAATAATCCTGTCCCGTATTATTGGATCGGCGTGCTTGATTGGGCAATCTGTTTTCCTCGTACGCAGCAGTTGAGAAAGGATCTGAAGATCGAATTCCCCAAGGATCCTAAGGACCCCGGCAGCTTGCCGCCTCTTCCCGAAAAGGCCCGCGCTCACTTGGAAGAACAAAACGGTCCGCTCGTCAAGGAAGGGCTGGAGCTTCTGGAGAAGGCCATTCAGCTTAAGCCGAGCGACTCCGATTCGATGGTTTACTTGAACCTGATGTATCGGCAAAAGGCCGATTTGGAGTCTGACGCTGCTGCGCGCCAAGCTGACTTGAAACAGGCTGAAGACTGGACCAACAAAGCTCTAGCCTTGAGGAAGGCAGCAGGAACATAGGGCGCCCGCATCGCTCAGTCAGCTATTCCTTAATTGTTGTCGAATTGCGAACCCGGCCCTGCGCGAGGGGTTGGGGTGTCTTCGCCCGGCCTCGGAATGACGAGGTCGCCTGCTAATCTCTTTCCACGATAACCAACCCAACGCTCTTCCGCAATGCCAAGGACCCAAGAGATAAGACTCCTGAGGGGGGCCTTTGTCTACAAGGCGAACGGAAACGCGACAACTTCATACACAGGGCGGCCGTAGGCCGCAACCGAAGACCAGGTTTTCATTGCCCCGCCGCGGCGGGCTGATTGCCGATTCACGATTGAAAAAGTGGTGTGGCAACTCCTTCCAATGTCCATCATCAATCGGCAATCAGCACTTCCCGCCATCCTGGGCCAAGCGATGATCGCAGAAATTCTTCGCAAGAAACGAAGAGGTTTGGAACTAGTGCTCGAGGGTACAGGCCTTGCCGCGAATTAATCGGCGAAGGTGCGCGGCGTGCGTCCCTTCGCAAGCCAGTGCCGAACCGGGTTAGTTCCCTCCGAGCGGGTTGGCATGCGTCGCCTCGGCGGCCCGGAAGGAGGCCAGATTATTCGCGTCGATTACGGCCGTCCCAGTATCCACGCTAGTGGGCAGGGGCGAAGCCGGCGCAGTCTGCCAGTCTTTGAACTCGTGGACGATGTTGTGATGCAGGTCATCCAGGAAACGCAACCCGTAGAAAGCCATGGTGTAGGGTTTCTGGGAGACCGTAGCGGCTATGACGCTTTGGGCGATGAAGTCGAGCGTTTCGGGAGTCTTATCCATCGCCACGATCGGGATCTTGCCGTCCAGGTTCAACCTGTGGAGCGCTTCCGCCGCGCCCGGGCCGCCCGAGGCTTCTACGCACACGATACCATCGATCTTTTCCTTCGCGTCTAAAAGGGCGGAAATCTGGTCATTGGCGGAGCGCGGGTCGCCTTTGTCATCCAGGGTGCGACTGATTTTGATCCCCGGATATTTCTTAAACGACTCGGTGACTCCGCGGACTCGCTCGTCCGCGTTGAGCTGTCCGGGTATGGTGATCAAGACCACCCGACCATCGCCGTGGACCAACTCGGCAATTCGCTTCCCACTGATGAGCCCGGCCTGATAATTATCCGTACCGACGAATAAGATGCGGCGCGACTCCGGTGCATCCGAATCTACGCAGACGACCGGTATTCCTGACTTTACCGCAGCGTCGATAGCATCCTTGAAAAGCTCCGGCTTGGCGGGCGAGACCGCTATACCGGAAGGATGTTTTTCGACTGCCTTTTGAAAAGCCTCAAGTTCGTCTTGCGGAGAGTACGTGTCCGGCCCGGTAAACTCGGCCTTCACCCCGAGTCCGCGGGCTGCACCCATAAATCCCGCTTTGGCTTCCTGCCAATAAGGGAGACTCGTATTCGCGGCCACAAAGATATACCGTTCGGTTTCCTCATGAAAAGGCTTCTGACACGAGCTGAAGATTGCAACTGATAGAAGCAGCGCAATGGATAAGAGCTTCCATGTGGCTTGTTTCATATACCCTCCTTTGCTCCGCCCGCTGCGGGCGACTCACACCGGCTTTCGGCAGGCCTGCTTCGACCTTTCCTCTATAGATTCATGAAGCCTACCACAAAACCAGGGTCACCGGAAAGGGTGCTTGTGCCTTTAGGTGAAATGCTTGAACCAGCGTCGCCCGCTGCCCTAGAATGCTAATTGGAGCCATGCTTCACTTTGAGGACATCGCCGCAAAGGTCCAGGCTTATCGTCCCGGGGAAGACCTGTCGCCGCTGCGCAGGGCCTATGATTTCTGCGCCCTCCGCCATTCCGAGCAGAAGCGCCTCTCCGGCGAACCCTTCATCTCTCATCCGCTCGAGGTCGTCCAGATCCTGGCGGAGATGAAGCTGGACCTTGTGTGTCTGACCGCGGGCATGCTGCACGACGTGGTGGAGGACACGGGCACGACGAGCCAAGCGATCGAACGCGAGTTCGGTGCTGAAGTAGCGCGCATCGTGGATGGGGTGACAAAGATCGGCCGCATCAGGTTCATGAGCCGAGAGGAGCAGCAGGCCGAGAACTTCCGCAAGATGGTCCTCGCCATGGTGGACGACATCCGGGTGGTGCTGGTGAAGCTCGCCGACCGGCTCCATAACATGCGCACCCTC
>JBEKUR010000177.1:0-12299 GCA_049514855.1 Terriglobia bacterium | reverse complement strand
AGCCCGCCTCCGCTTCACCGGCTGAGGACATCTTGGAGGTGTGCGCGGAGACCTGTCAAGGGTAAAGAAAAATAAACCAAATTTCCCTTGACACGGCATCACCGTTTCAGAGATGCGCCAGCCGGCGACTACCTGTTCGGGCCGAGCACCCCGTCCGCAACCCAGCAGAGCCCAGGCGTGAGTGCGTTCGCCCCCGTCCAGCAGTGGACCGACACGGCTTACATTTACATCATGAATCCCTTGGCTCCGGACAATCCCCCGATACTGATCTCCTTTCCGATATTCGAGCAGCAATGGGTCACCTTGCCTGGGCTCTGGTTCTCTGGGCCGTAAGGCCGAGCAGGGCGTGGTTTCAGGTCGCGGGCATCGCGGGTGTCCCGATGGGGGAAGGATGGAAAACAGAAAATGCGCTTACTCGTAGGTCTTCTATTTTTGGTTTTGGCGGTCGGCAGCGCTCAAGCGCAGCAAGCCCCGTGCACGGTCGTGGTAAACGTCGTAAAACTGCTAATGCCGAACCCTCTTCAGCCACTTCCGCCGGGGGGTAAGTACTACCCGGCGGGATTGCTGGTCCCTGAACGGCGACTTCCTCCTCAAGCCTTCGTCGCGCATGACGGGCTCTTCCATCACGTTCCCATACTCTCCGTGGAACCCGACGAAGGGCCGCGCCGCATTGTCTTGGTGGAGGCAGCATTTGGTGAAGAGTGGTTCAGGATGGCTGGCCGAGTACAGGGCCCCCCACCGGCGCTCACCGCCGTCCTCTCCGCGGCTCGATCGGAGGATTCGTTTGCCCTGCTGGCAGTCGAAGGGCCGCGCTTGGAAGTTCGATTCGGGTCGAGCCGCGACGAGGTTCGAGCAGGGATCGAGGCACTGTCGCACCCGGACCCACATGGCCCAGAAGGGCCGGACCTATTCGACGGCCTTCTGGAGGCCACCACATGGTTCGGCTCACCGCAGACGGGTGACTCGATCCTCCAATTCGGTGGGATCCCCCGCCAGCGTTGGGACAAGGCCAAAGCCTCGCAGGTTCGCTCTGCCTTGGTGAGCCGCGGTGTCCGCCTATTCAGTCTCGGCGGCGCCTACCAAAACTTTGGGGGTGACGCCGGCGCGAGTGGGATACAGGACAGCCCCTTCCTCACCCTCTGCCTGGAGAGCGGCGGCGGGTGGGAGGACATCGGATATCTAGGCCCTAACGCGCGCGCCGAAATGCTTTGGGAATGGCAGAACGCGGCGAAGACCCTGTACGAAACGGCGACCTTCGCCTACGTCCTCCACCTCCCGAGAACCGGCCCGCGCGTGACAATCCACCTCACGCCGGCAGCGCCGAGGCTGGCGCAGCTCAGCTACCCGAACCCGCTGCCCGTCTGCCCGCCCCCCGTCGTCGTCGCCACGCCCGCAGACGGCCAGAAGAAGAGGTGATCTCGACTGCGCCGACCAGTATTACGCCGGCTGGCGCAGAGCGGCAGCTCTGCGGTCGCTGCGCAACGGAGCTTCTGTCGATGGTGGCTCGTTATGGATAGCCCATCAATCGACCATGCGACCTGCCGGCAGGACACTAGAGGCAGACACCACCCCGAGGGTTTCTCGCTCCTCGAGATGATGACGGTGGTGACGGTGATCCTGATCGTGGCTTCCATCTCTGCCCCTATCTACATGACCGCCGCGGTGCGCGCGCGTGAAGCCGTTCTCGCCGACCACCTCTTCACCTTGCGCTCTTTGATTGACCGCTTCACCCTCGATAATGGCCGCGCTCCCGCGCGGCTTGAGGAGTTCGTGGAAAAAGGGTATTTGGGGAGGCTCCCGACTGACCCTTTCACGGGATCAAACGAAACCTGGCAGGAGGAGAAGGAAGACGCGCCCCTCTCACCCAAGCAAACGGCGCTGGGGATTGTGGACGTGCACAGCGGCTCGAACCTCGTTTCACTCGAAGGCACTCCGTACAGCAGTTGGTAGCTTTTCAGAAGGACTCAGGAGTCAGAAGTCAGGAGTCAGAATGAAGAGCATCTGGTCCCTACTTTGTGCTCCTGGCTTGGCGCTTTCCGCTTTCCGCTCACCGCCTGGGTTCTCCTGGCCGATCAAAAGCCGCTCCTCGCAGGCCAACAATGTAGCAGCCCGTGGGCGAAACCCACGGGAACGGTGGGCAAAAAACGTCTCGGCTCGGGGAGCCGGAACGGTTCGACCCTTTCAGAGTCAGAAAACTCGGTTGGGATGCAATCCGTGGGCGGCGGGCGCAAAACCCGCGCCCTTGCCCACGGCTACTCACTTTTAACCCCTCCGGGGTTCCAAACGCACCCACGTCATTTGTCACCGGCGCCCAAGAAAACCGTTGGCCCTGCCGGCGACATGCCTCCGCAGGGGGGGCCATCCGGGATACGAGAGTGGACACCCTGTCTCTTGACACGCGGAAAATGATAGGCTAGAATAGTAAGTTGAAGCTGTGCAGGAGGTGGCGGCTTCCTGGAATACTTTGTTCCAATGCTGCCCCGACGCCCCAACCCACTCTCGATCATGTGCTGGGCGGGGCGAAAAAACCGAGAGGCCTCCTGGTTTCAAAGGGACAAAAAGTTGTTTGTCACAGGGAAAAGAAAAAAAGAGTTTCTCAAAAGTGAACGAACATAGCGGGAATGTCTATGAAAAAAAAAGGTCGGTTTTCCACAGGCCGGGCCAAAGCTGGAATGTTATAGAAAACAAAGATAGTTACGACTCTGAAGCGGGAATATTATTGAAAATAAAGGGCTTAGTTGGGGTGAATGGCAATAACCATGAATAGGGTTTTGGTGACGGGGGGAGCGGGGTTCATCGGGTCGCACCTGTGTGAACATCTGTTGCGGTCCGGAAGACGTGTTGTGGTCGTGGATAACTTGGACGATTTCTATGACCCGCAGCTCAAGCGCGCCAATCTGGAAGCGATGAAATCGGCCGGTGACTATGATTTCTATCCCGTAGACATCCGCGATTCCAGCCGGCTCGAGGAAGTCTTTCAAAGGGCTCGACCGGATGCGGTGATCCACCTCGCTGCCCGGGCGGGCGTGCGGCCTTCGCTTCTTTATCCCGCACTCTACACTTCAGTCAATGTCGACGGCACGCTTTGCCTGTTGGAACTCAGCCGAAAATATCAGGTGCAACAGTTTGTTTTCGCCTCCTCGAGCTCGGTGTATGGTCAATTCAATCGCGTGCCGTTTTCCGAAGATGATTCCACAAGTAAGCCGCTCTCGGTGTATGCCGCCACAAAAGCGGCTGGCGAAGGCCTGGCTTTCACGTACGCGCGCTTGTATCAGCTTCCCATCATTTGTCTCCGCATCTTCACTGTCTTTGGCCCTCGACAACGCCCCGATTTGGCGATCCGAAAATTTGCCCAGCTCATTCAAGAGGGAAAGGAATTGCCCGTCTTTGGCGACGGCAGCATGAGCCGCGATTACACTTATGTCACCGACGTGGTGTCGGCCATCGAGTTGGCCCTGGAATGCGACTATCCCTTCGAGGTCTTCAACGTCGGCAATTCCCACCCGGTGCGGCTGGATTACATGATCGACACATTGGAAAGTGCTTTGGGCAAGACAGCAATGAGAATGTATCTTCCCAGCCAGCCGGTAGACATGCCGGTTACTTTTGCCAGCCTGGAAAAATCGCGAAAGCTATTGGGCTACAGTCCAAAGGTCTCCTTCGAAGAGGGCATCCGCTTGTTTGTTGATTGGTTTCGAGGGCAGTAGGAACTGGGGACTGGGGAAGGGCAGAAAGCAGAAGGCAGAAAGCAGAAAGCAGGAAGCACAAAGGACAGAGCAATCCAAAATCCAAAATCCGAAATCCAAAATCGCCCCAGCCGCGTTCTGTGAGGTGACTCTTGCCTTCACCCTCCCGAAATGCGGCGGATCTTAGCTCCCACTTTGTTGAGCTTTTCTTCGATGCGCTCGTAGCCGCGATCGATGTGGTAAACGCGATTGATGAGCGTTTCGCCCTGAGCGGCCAGGCCGGCAACGACCAGGGAGGCGCTGGCGCGAAGATCGGAAGCCTGCACGTTCGCTCCGCTGAGAGGCGTCCGCCCTTTGACCACCGCCCTCCGGCCGCTGACGGAGATGTCCGCGCCCATGCGGGCGAGCTCGAGGGCGTGGAGGAACCTGTTTTCGAAGATCGTCTCCGTGATGACGGAGGAGCCCTGAGCCTGCGTCATCAGCGCCATGTATTGCGCCTGCATGTCGGTGGGAAAGCCCGGGTACTCTTGCGTGGTCATATCTGAAGCGCGCAACGGTTCACACGCTTGCACCTCGAGCACGTTCGCCTCGCAGCCCTGTCCCGAGCTCGAGGGCGGCTTCTCGACTCGCACACCCGCCTCCGCCAACTTGGCCGTGACGGCGGCGAGTTGGCTCGGGTCGCTGCACTTGGTGAGCGTGAGGCGCCCGCCGGTGACAGCGGCAGCGACAAGGAACGTGCCCGTTTCAATGCGATCGGGGATTATCCGGTGCTCCGCTCCGTGCAGCCGGCTGACGCCTTGAATGACAATCCGGTCGGTTCCGGCGCCCTCGATACTTGTGCCCATTTTATTGAGCAGCGCCGCCAGGTCCTGGACCTCAGGTTCCCGCGCCGCATTCTCCAGCACCGTGGTCCCGTCGGCTAGGGTGGCGGCCATCATCAGGTTTTCTGTGCCGGTCACCGAAATGGTATCGAAGTAGATGTTCGCCGCCTTGAGCCCGTCCGCCCGGGCTTCGATGTAGCCGTGCTCAATGGTAAGGGTAGCGCCCAGCTTTGCCAGCCCTTTGATATGCAAATTGACGGGACGCAGGCCGATAGCGCATCCTCCGGGAAGTGAGACCCGCGCGCGACCGAACCTTGCCAGAAGCGGACCGAGCACAAGGATCGAGGCGCGCATCTGCTTCACGAAATCGTAGGGGGCTACGGGTTCGCCCAGCCGGCGAGCCTCAATTTCTACGCGGTTGCCGTGTTCCTCATGAGCGATCGAAGAATCTGCCCCCAAATCCTCCAGCAAGCTGCGAAGCGTGCTGATGTCGCGAACCCGTGGAACATTGCGAAGTATCACGCGCTCGTCCGTGAGCAGCGCTGCCGCCATGGCCGGCAAGGCGGCGTTTTTCGCCCCGCTGATGATTACCTGGCCCTCTAAGGGGTGGCCACCCAAGATTAAGAATTTATCCATTGGGCCTTTTGTTCATGGGTTCATTATATACCGCCTCTTCCTCTCTTCGGCGCTTCAAGATAGAATGGAAATGTATGCCTCTGAGCCTCTTCGGATCAAGTGATAAAGAGAAAAAGCCTGGTCTTTTCGATCGCCTCAAGCAGGCAGTTGCTTCCACGAAGGCCCAACTGGTGGAGCGGATCGAGGAAATTGTCGAAGGGAAACAGACGGTGGACCAGTCGGTTCTCGATGACCTCGAGGCCACGCTCATTACCGCCGACCTGGGAGTAAAGACTACGGGCGAGATTCTCCACCACCTGCGCGAGCAGGTCAGCTATAGAAAGCTCACCGAGCCCAAGCAACTTCGCGCTGCGGTCGAGCAGGAAATCCTCAGGATACTCGAGAATCCTACTGGCGGTCGGCAACCCGCTGCCCCTGCTGCCAGGCAACCGCCTGCCGGCATGCCCGCCGTAATCTTCGTAGTCGGAGTCAACGGGGGGGGCAAGACCACGAGCATTGCCAAACTGGCGAACCTCTACGTGCAGCAGAACCGCAAGCCACTGCTGTGCGCGGCGGACACCTTCCGCGCCGCCGCGACGGAACAGCTCGAAATATGGGCAAGCAGGCTTAACCTTGACATCATCAAGCAGAAGTCCGGCGCCGATCCCGCCGCCGTGCTTTTTGACGCCTTGGCCGCCGCCCGAACCCGCCATTACGACTTAGTGATTGTGGATACCGCCGGCCGGCTCCACACCAAGTACAACTTGATGGCCGAGCTCGAGAAGATGTGCCGCATCGCCGGGCGCGAAATTCCCAACGCTCCGCACGAGGTCCTGCTGGTCATTGATGCCACCACCGGTCAGAACGGCCTTGCGCAGGCCCGCCAGTTCATCGACCACGGCGGAGCCACCGGCATTATTCTTACCAAGCTCGACGGCACGGCCAAAGGCGGGGTGGTGATTGCCATCGCTCGCGAGCTCGGCCTGCCAATCCAGTTTGTCGGCGTCGGCGAGAAAGTGGACGATCTTCTCCCCTTCGACCCGCGCGAGTTCGTGGAATCACTTTTTGAATCCTAACAGGATGTTGAAAAACCTCTTTGATCGTTGTCATTCCGAGCCCTTCACTGTCATTCCGAGCGAAGCGAGGAATCTCGCCCTGCCCGTTCAGGGTAAACTGCGCGAGGAATCTCACTCTGGAAACAAAGGCCTTGCGAGATTCCTCGCTTCGCTCGGAATGACAGGCTAGAGGGGGTTTTCAGCATCCTGCTAAGCAGGCCAGCCGGTTTTTCCTCGCGTGACACTTAGCGCCCATCTCCGGCATGTGTCCGGTATGAACAAATGAGTACAAGAATCAACACCGTGATCTTCGACTTTGGCTATGTCTTGAGCCTCCCTCCGCAACCCTCCGACTATCAGAGATTGGCTGCGCTGGCAGGGATCGATGGGAAGCCCTTCGAGGAGATTTATTGGGGCCAGCGCGCCGACTATGACCGGGGGGCCATTGACGGTCCCACTTATTGGCGGCGCATTGCAAAAGCGGCCGGCAAGGAACTCACGCCAGCCCAAATCGACAGCCTCATCGCCAATGACATTGCAATCTGGATGCGTGCGAACCCCGTCATGATGGAGTGGGTCCGGGCGCTGAAAAGAGGCGGCCTGAAAATCGCTGTCCTCTCAAACATGCCCATCGAAATCTCCACTTACATGCGGCAACACGCTCCCTGGTTCAGGGATTTCGACTATGTGTGCTTTTCCGCGGAAGTGCAACTCGCCAAGCCGGAAGCCGCCATTTTTCACGCTTGCCTGGAAGTGGTGCACTCGAGACCCGAAGAATGTCTCTTCATTGACGATCGCGCTGAGAATGTGGAAGCGGCGAGGGCACTCGGCATGTATGCCCTGAAGTTCGTGTCGGTCCACGAGCTGGCAGCCGAGGTCCAACCTTTTAACCTTCCCCCACCCTTGGCCGACTCAGCAGGTCGTTAAAAAAGCTTTCGCCGGTCTTTTATCCGGCCACTTGGCGGCAAACATCGGTCAACGCAAGCCGACTACCGAGGAGCTATTCCCTCGAACGCCGTTTCGTAAGAAACGGGGGAACCAGAGGCCGAGAGCGACCTTACGGCGGAAAGTTCATCCGACGCAGGAGGTCCTGGAAGCGCGGGGCGGTTGAGCGATAGGGTATGAGGGAATATGGACGCTTGTGTGCCCGATGGGGAATCGAGGCGTCACGGCAGAGGGATACGATACAGATTGCGCTGCACGCTCCCGCGCGCGAACGCATACACCTCAGGACTGAGCCCGGGCGCAACGTCGAAGGCATCAATCACCCGCGCTCCCGGCAGTTTGGCGATCTCCGATTCCGACCGCCAACCTCCTGGCGGCACCTGGGGCAAGATTCGCCCAGACGGCAAGGGCAGAGCGTAGGTGTGTCCCCGTCCCTCCAACATCGCGGTTGCCAATGAGATGAAAATCCACTTCCCGTCGCCGGACCGCCTCAATCTGACGTCCGCGTTACCGAAAGTGCCAGGGGCAGTGATGTGAACCGGCGGATCCGCGCCGAGCGAGAACGCCATGGCGCTGGTCCCCTCACTTCCCGTAGCCGTGATGAACAGCCAGCGACCGTCTTGCGAGACCCCAAAAAAACCACCGATCGGCTGTTCGATCACCTTGCGCAATCCCGTTCCGTCCTGATGGACGCGGTAAACAAAGGCAGAGGCCCCGTCAAATGCGCGGAAGAAGATCTCAGCGGCCGGCCCGAACTTAGGTTGCTGGCCCTCGACATTGGGGATCTGGCGGGGCGGCGACCGCCGGTCGAGCGGGGCGAGCCACAGCCAGTGCTTTCCATCATGGCCAAGCACTGTCGCCACCACCTGCCGGCCATCCGGAGAGATGTCGTATGGCCTCCCGGGTCCCCCCACGATCGAAAAGCCCGGGAGCACTGAGTCGTTGCGGCCGGAATCCAGGTCCACCACCCGCAACTCGCTCGGGTCGGACATCGGCAGGGCACCCTTCAGAATGCGATAACAGAGCCTCTTTCCATCGGGTGTAAATTTCGGGTCGTAGCTATATCCTTCCAGCGAAACCTGGCGCTCGCCGCTGGAATCGTGCAGCCAAACCGAACTTTGCCTGAGCCCCACGGCCGTGAGGAAGGAACGACCATCCGGCGCCATAGCAATGCCTTCCTCTTCGGTCGGTCCCGAAGTGAGCTGCTCCGGATGGCCGTCGGGGAAACGCTGCCGCCAGATGTGGAAGGTTCCACCGGTGCTGGAGTTCAGGTACATCCATTTCCCATCTGGCGACCATGCCGCCGAGGTGCATCCGGCTGCTGGCGGGCCCACCCGCCTGCCGGCCGAACTTCCATCCATCGGAACCAGCCTGCAGGGAAGCCACGCCGCGCGATCCATTTCCACCACCAGCGCCCACTTGCCATCGGGCGAGGGATACGACCGGTGCGCCATGCCTCGGTCACTGGTCGGCACATAAACATCCCGCTCGCCTGCCCGGCTCTCGTCGGACGTCACGATTGCCATGTGGATATCATTGTTCTTGATCTCGGAAAACAGGATCTTGTCCTTTTCTGACCAAACCAACCCTGAGGCATTGGGCAGCCAGAGGCGCGGCAGGCCGCTGATGACCGGTACCACCCATGTGTCCCACCGATTCTCGGCAGCTACCGATGTGTACGTGATCTGGGTGCCGTCCGGGGAGAACACTGGGCTCATTTTCGGAGAGTCATCCCGGGTCAACTGGACCGGCTCGCCGCCGGGCAACATCTTGACGTAGATTTGACCGGGCGCGGCGAACGTGTCGGGGCCGCGAATGAAGGTCAACATCCGTCCGTCCGGAGAGAGTGCGGGCTGGCTGACCGAATCCGGCAAGTTCGTGATCTGGACGTACTCCGAAGGCGACACCAGGACCGGCCCTGACGAGCGAAACCACAGCCAGGCAGCGACAGCAAGCGCGGCGATCACAATTGCACCCGCGAGCAGCCAGAGCCGACGATGAACCTTGACCTGTACCACCGCAGCCGTTGTGGGGGCCGAACCGGTGTCACGCCTCAGACGCTTTAAATCGGCCCGCAGTTCCGAGGCCGATTGGCAACGCACGTCACGGTCTTTTTCGAGAGCCTTGCCAATGATGCGATCCAGTTCGGCGGGAAGGTTCGGATTCAGGGTAAGCACTGGAACGGAGCGCTCATGCAGAATCGCGCCGAAAACGGTTGCGGGAGTACTCCCCCTGAAGGGCAACGTTCCGGTGGCCATTTCGTAAAGAACAACTCCAAAGGAGAACAGGTCCGAGCGGGCGTCCAGTTCTTCGCCGCGCGCCTGCTCGGGCGACATGTAGGCCACCGTCCCCATCACCACGCCGGGACTGGTGAGGCTTTCCGCCCCCGTCGTGGCCGCGGCGCCGGCTTGCGAGGCCGATTCAGGAACGGCCCCAGCCGCGCTCTGGGGAGAAAGTTTGGCCAGGCCGAAGTCCAGAATCTTGGCCTGCCCGCGCTGGGTAATGAAAATGTTGGCCGGCTTGACATCGCGATGGATGATGCCCTTGGAGTGCGCCGCGTCCAGACCATCCGCAATCTGGATCGCCAAGTCCAGCAGGGTCTCGATGCGTAGCGGCGCCCCTTGTGCGCGCCATTGGGCGGGTACCAGGCCCGTCGCGACGTCAATGCGGTGCTTGAGCGTCTCCCCCTCGAGCAGTTCCATCGCAATATAAGGCTGCCCTTCGAATTCGTCGATGTCGTAAATCGTGCAGATGCTGGGATGATTGAGGGCAGAGGCCGCACGCGCCTCGCGCTTGAAACGCTCCAGCGCCTGCCGGTCTGGGACCGAACCTTCAGGCAGGAACTTGAGTGCCAGGAAGCGACCCAGCTTGGTGTCTTCGGCCTTGTAAACCACACCCATGCCGCCGCCACCCAGCTTCTCGAGGATCCGGTAATGGGAAACAGTCTGGCCTAACATGATCGTCGCCCTGGCTCTCCGCGAACCAGCCTATTCTACAGAAATTTCAGCGAAGCTAACAGCACCGAGTGCCGAACCTGGCGAACGACCGGAAGGCGTAATCGCCCTAAACGTCGCCTTGCTCCGGCGCGAGGCGGTGGACCTCGGCAATCGCTTCAGGCGTTTCGCCAAGCGTTGCGAGAGAAGCAGCATCTTCGCCATGAAATTCAAGCCGGTCGTATTGAAAGGCGGTCTGTGATGACAGTTGCTGATCGAGCACCTTCCTGCAAGCTGCCGTCGAGAAGGTAGTTCCGCTACAT
Source organism: Terriglobia bacterium (assembly GCA_049514855.1). Lineage (GTDB taxonomy): Bacteria > Acidobacteriota > Terriglobia > UBA7540 > UBA7540 > CAVROP01. The sequence goes on along the minus strand of JBEKUR010000177.1, from coordinate 1,921 downwards.
GTTCGGGATTCCGCCTGAAAAAGTCGGCTTCTCGTCAAATGAGTGCCGTACGCGCTACTCGTTGAAGTGCAACCCTGACTCCCCAGAAGTCCCGCTCGAGGAAGTTTGTGGTGGCATAGCACTCGCTGGGATCGATCGCGAGTAACGCCGCAGTGCTTATGAATCCACTCGGCCGGTTAGTCGGCTAGCCGAAAACTGACCCAGAACCGAGAATACCGATGAATTGCCTTTTCGGTCGAGACGAATGGCACGGACTTCTGTTAAGGCCGAGACCGTGGTCCAATGCTCATTCTCATTAGTGTTCGGCTCGTTGCAAGCTGACCGAATGTAACAGAGGAATATTAAATCTCGTTCCGATGAAGGAATAGTGAAATGTCATTGCGGTTCGCGAGCAGAGTTGAGAACAGGCCCTCCACCTCAGGCTCTTTGGCTTGCCGAATGGTGAAGCAAGCGTAGCGCAGACCTCAGTCGGTGAGATCTGCAGCCATTCCTAAAGAAGAACCGCGGAGCCCAAGAACGGGGGTCCGCGCTTGTATCTTTGCTTGTATCTTTGCTTGTATCTTTGCTTGTATCTTTGCTTCGCCGCTACCCGCTCTTGCCGCTATTGGCCGACCCTGGGGCCGAGGCGGTTGAGCCCAGGTGCCCAGGCTTCAGTCCGGGGCTGTTTTTCCTGAAGCCTGCTGAAGACTTACGGACTGCTGCCACCTCGCTGGGGGTCAGTTCGCGCCACTTCCCAACTTCCAGTCCAGCCAATGTCAGCGGGCCAATGCACGTGCGGACCAATTTCAGGACCTTGAATCCCACCGCTTCGATCAGGCGCCGGACCTCGCGGTTTTTCCCCTCCGCAAGCACGACCTCCAACCTTGTGTATTTTCCGTGGTCTTCGACACGGCGCACGCTGATGGGGCTTGCCCAATCGCCTCGCTTCATCTCGACCCCGGCATTCAGCCTGGCGACGGCCGCTTCGCTCAGAATCCCGCTGGCCTTCACGAGGTAGGTTTTGGGAACTGTGCTGTCGGGGTTGGTGACATGGTCGGCAAACTCAGTATCGTTGGTCAGGAGCAGAAGGCCGGAGGTTTCCTTATCCAGCCGTCCCACGGGCGACACCCACTTCCCGATGTCCCCAAGGTACTCGTACACGGTCTTGCGTCCGGCAGGATCACCGTGACTGGTGATAACACCTTTAGGCTTGTAAAAGAGCAGGTAGGTCTTGCGCGCAGGCTTCAAGCGCTGGCCGTCAAGATGCAGGGTTGCCTGGTCCGGCTGCACCCAGAGGTCCGGGTCGCGCACCACCTTGCCGTTTACCTTCAGCCGCCCCGCAAGAATAGCTTCCCGCGCGACAGTGCGCGACGCCAGGCCAAACCGCGAAAGGACGCGGTCAAGGGTCATGGTGGTTTTGGATTTCATCCCGGCAAGCGCGGAAACTGGAGGGTAGAAACTAGAAAATGGAAATTGGAAACTGGGAATCGGTTACTTGAGATTCGGAATCCTCGACCCGCTCCGCTAATTTCCATTTTCCAGTTTCTATTTTCGAATTTCCAGTTTCCAATTTCCAGTTTCCAATTTCAAATCTCAGATTGCTATTTCCCTGCCCCCGCCTTGCTGCTCGGCTGCCTCGAGAACTAAATGTGCAGCGACGGCGTCCTGCACCGCGACTCCCACCGACTTGTAGAGCGTAATCTGGTCTGGCGAGGTTCGTCCGGGCCGCGCGCCTGAAATCAGCTCGCCGATCTCCGCATGAATGTGCTCTTCGCCAATCAGCCCGTCACGGATTGCCCAGCGCAAATCGTTCGAGCCGGAGGGTGCCGGCGCGAGCGCCGCCCCGCGGGTTTCCACCACCACCAACGCTCGCCTTACCGCCTCGCCGTCCAACTCCCGGCCATTGGGGTTCAGCCCGACGGAGTTGACGTGCACGCCTGGT
>JBEKUR010000176.1:0-12337 GCA_049514855.1 Terriglobia bacterium | reverse complement strand
CTTCTACGGCCTGGGGCAGCATCAGGCCGGGGTGTGGAACTACCGGGGAGAATCGGTGGACATCGCGCAGGACAACTCCAACATTTCCGTCCCCATGCTGCTGTCAACCAACGGCTACGGCCTGTTCTGGGACAACCCTTCCCGCAGCCGCTTCAACAACCGCTTCATGCAGTCGCTGTATATCAGCTCGGAAGTCGCCGAGCAGATCGATTACTACTTCATCTACGGCCCGGAATTCGACCAGATCGTCACCGCTTACCGCGAGCTGACCGGCGCGGCTCCCATGTTCGGCAAATGGGCGTACGGCTTCTGGCAGTGCAAGAACCGCTATCAGTCGCAGAAAGAGCTGCTGGAGGTGGCGCACCAGTACCGCGAATTACACATCCCCGTCGATAACCTCGTGCAGGATTGGTTCTGGTGGAAAATCAAAGGAGACTTCGATTTCAACGACCACTATCCCGACCCCAGGGGCATGATCGACGACCTGCACCGCAACCATTTCCATCTGATGATTTCGGTATGGCCCTATTTCGATCCCGGCTCGAAAGTCTATGAGGAGATGGACAAGCGCGGTTACTTTATCGACCGCACCAAGGTGGCCGCCTTTCATCCTGCCGGAATGGCCCTGTATGACGCTTTCAATCCCGCTGCCCGCAAGTTCTACTGGCAGTTGATGGACAACGTGCTGTTCAAGATTGGCGCGGATGCCTGGTGGCTCGACACGACGGAACCGGAAACGGAGGGGGGTGAAACAAACATCCTGGTGAGCGACCAGGTGGCCGCAGGTAACGGCGCCCGCTACGCCAACCTCTATCCACTGATGACCACCTCGGCCGTCTATGAGGGCCAGCGCAGTGTGACCGACCAGAAGCGCGTTTTCATCCTCTCGCGGTCGGCGTATGCGGGCATTCAGCGCAACAGCACGGCGGCCTGGTCGGGTGATATTAATTCCGATTGGGAAACCTTCAAGCGGCAGATTCCCGCTGGATTGAACTTGATGCTTTCCGGAATTCCCTACTGGACGACCGATATTGGTGGTTTTACGGATGGCAACCCCGACAGTCCCGCCTACCGGGAACTGTTCCTGCGCTGGTTCGAATACGGAACGTTCTGCCCCATCTTCCGCGTGCATGGAACGCGCGCCACCAACCAGAACGAGCTGTGGTCTTACGGCGCCGACGCACAGGAGATTCTGACCCGGTACGACACGCTTCGTTACCGCCTGATGCCCTATATCTACTCGCTGGCGTGGCAGGTGACGCACGCGGGCTACACCCTGATGCGCCCGCTGGTGATGGATTATCGCGAGGATGTGACGGCGCGCAACATCGGCGATCAGTTTCTGTTCGGGCCGGCGCTGATGGTCAGTCCCGTCACCGACCCTGGAGTGGACCAGCGGCGCGTCTATCTGCCGAACACCACCTGGACCAACTTCTGGAGCGGCGAAAGTTTCTCCGGGGGCAAGTTCATCATGGCGGCGGCGCCGCTCGAAACCCTGCCCCTGTTCGTGCCTGCCGGTTCGATTTTGCCCGTGGGGCCAGCGATGGAGTACAGCAGCCAAAAACCGGAGGACCCCATCGAATTGCGCATCTATCCGGAAGCGGATGCGGACTTCACGCTCTACGAAGACGATGGCCTTACTTACGACTACGAGAAGGGCGCGTATGCGACGATTCCCATTCACTGGGATGACGCCAAGCACACGCTCACAATCGGCGCGCGCCAGGGCAGCCTCCCAGGCATGCTCGAGCACCGCACCTTCAATATTGTCTGGGTGGGGCCGGGTCACGGCGTTGGCGTGAGCCCGTCCGGGACAGTCGATAAAGCGGTTTCCTACAACGGCACGGCGGTCACCGTCCAACGCTGAAGCAATCCCAAACAGAATTAGAGACCGTCCAGAACTACCGAAGGAGAACACCATGCGTTACCTATTTGGCTTCGTCCTGCTGTTTGCACTTCTCGGGAATGCCCTCGCTCAAACGCCTGCTCCCGATTACCGCAACCCCAATCTCCCCATTGAGCAGCGTGTAGCTGATTTGTTGAAGCGGATGACGCTGGAGGAGAAAGTCTGGCAATTGGCGCCCCGGCGCGGGGCCAACTCCGGCATCCTGGACACGACGGGCAAGTTCACTGGCGCCAACCTGCGCGAGATCTTTCGCAAGATGTTCAGCGTTGACTCGAAGATAAGCCCGCGCGACGCGGCAATTCTGCGCAACGCCATGCAGAGATACCAGGTTGAGAAAACGCGCCTGGGCATCCCGGCGATTTTCCAGGGCGAAGCACTGCACGGCTTCATGGAAAACGGGAGTACGAGTTTCCCTCAGGCGCTGGGCTTGGCGAGTACCTGGGACCCGGAACTGGTGCGGCAAGTGTTCACGGCCGCTGCCGACGAAATGGCTTCCGCTGGTGATGAGCAGGCGTTCACGCCGGTGTTGGATCTGGCGCGGGACCCGCGGTGGGGCCGGACCGAAGAAACCTACGGAGAGGACCCCTACCTGGGTTCGCGCATCGGCGTGGCTGCCATTGAAGGATTGCAGGGCCCGAATTTCCTCATCGACCGGCACCACGTTCTGGCCACCGCCAAGCACTTCGCGGCGCATGGAGAACCGGAAGGGGGAACCAACACGGCCCCCGCTAACTACTCCGAGCGCGTCATCCGCGAATCGTTTCTGGCGGCTTTCCGCGCTGCGGTGCAGGAGGCCCAGGTGGGCAGCGTGATGGCCTCCTACAACGAGATCGATGGCATTCCCTCGCATGTCAACTCCTGGTTGCTGGACAAAGTCCTCCGCCAGGAATGGGGATTCCGCGGCTACGTGATTTCCGACGGCGGCGGGCTCCAGATGCTGGTGACGACGCACCAGGTCGCCGCCAACAACGCCGATGCAGCGCGTTTGGCGCTGGCGGCCGGGGTGGATTACGATCTCTCGGACGGTTCGGTCTATGGCACGCTGATCGACCAGGTGCGCGAAGGAAAGATTCCCGAAAGTGAAGTGGACCGGGCCGTGGCGAGGGTCCTGACCGCGAAGTTTCGCCTGGGGCTCTTTGAAAACCCTTATGTCGATCCCGACTACGCGGAGCGGATCACCAACAGTCCCGAACACCAGAAACTCGCGCTGAAAGCTGCGCAGGAAACGATGGTGCTTCTGAAGAACGACGGCAACCTCCTGCCGCTGGATTTGAAGAAACTGAAGACCATCGCGGTGATCGGTCCCAACGCCGCGGATGTCCACCTGGGTGGCTACAGCCGGGAGCCGGCGCACAGCGTGAGCATTCTGGAAGGCATCCGTGAACGCGTGGGCACGGCCGCTACCGTGGTTTACTCCGAGGGCTGCAAGATCACGGAAGGGACGCAGGGCTGGTCAGCGTGGTACAAGAATGAAGTCAAACTCCCGGCTCCCGAGTCCCAGTTGAAGAGCCTTCAAGCCGCCACCGAGGTAGCGCGAAAGGCGGATGTTGCCATTGTCGTGGTGGGTGAAAACGAAAGCACTAATCGTGAGGCCTGGGCGGAGAATCACCTGGGGGATCGGGACTCGCTCGATCTGCTCGGCTACCAGGACCAGTTAGTCAAGTCGATCGTGGAGACCGGCACGCCCACCGTGGTGTTCCTGATCAATGGCCGCCCGCTCTCAATCAACTACGCTGCGGGACACGTCCCGGCAATCCTGGAAGGTTGGTACCTGGGCCAGGAAGGGGGAACCGCCGCGGCCAACGTGCTTTTTGGTGATGTCAATCCGGGAGGGAAACTGCCCATCAGCTTTCCGCGCAATGTCGGCCAACTTCCCGATTATTATGACCATAAACCTTCCCTGAACCGCAGCTACCTGTTCAACGGCCGAAAGCCGCTATTCCCGTTCGGCTGGGGGCTGAGTTACACCACCTTCAAGTTCGACCATCTGCGCGTCGATCCCGCGACGATCGGCACGGGCGGAGAGACTACAGTCAGTGTGGACGTGACCAATACCGGCAGCAGAGAAGGGGATGAGGTCGCGGAGCTGTATATTCACCAGCGCGTGGCCTCGGTGACGCGTCCGGTGATGGAACTCCGAGGTTTCCAGCGCCTCGGCCTGAAACCCGGAGAGAGGAAGACGGTGGAATTCAAGCTCACGCCGCGCGACCTTCAGATGCTGAATCAGGATATGCATTGGGCGGTCGAGCCTGGTGTCTTCGACATCATGGTCGGACCGAGTTCGGACCAAACGAGCAGCGTTCCCTTGCAGGTGGTCGCGAAATGAAAGAGACCCAGGCGGGCCTGTCTCCCGCGCTCACCAGTTGTAGCTTGCCAACAATTCTCCCTGATCGTTCACCAGCACCAGAGCCGCCCGCCCGGGCTCGAGCCTGCCGGCAAAAACCTTTCCACTCCTTGTATCCCGGAATGACATTCCCGACGCCGACGATTCGGAAGTCAGCACATAGAGCGTGGCGTGGTCGAATTGCGTGGGGCAGATGAGCACGCCGGGATCATTTATTTGGGTGGAGTAAGTTTCTGCGACGTTGGCCACTCGCAGAGCATAGCGATAAAGGTCGCCGATAGCCTTGAGGTTGTCATTGAGTTCGACCGGCAAAGACACGAGCAGGATTCGGCCTTTGCCCAGGGTTTTCTCGAGGATTGTCTGGTCATCGGGCAGGAGAGTTCGTTCCAGAAATGTGGTCTTCTCCCCGGAAAAACTCAACCCCGCTCCTCCTCCCGGCCAGGTAATGAGGTTTTCGCGCGTGGTAAGCAAGCCGGGATGGAGATCGAGTCCCAGTTGGCTGGCACGCGCGGTGGGATGAAAATGCTCGTCGTTATCGAAAGCCCCGGTGAGCAGCAGTGTGGCGCCTTCGCGGACTTTCGCCAGGATGGCTTGCCAAGCCTGCTCATTGAGCGTCCAGGGGGACGGCAGCAAGATGAGCTTGGGGTTGCCAAGCAATTGAGTCTGATACTCGCCCACGGCATACGCTGAGGCGCGTGCGTAGTAGTAGAGCGCACGCACACAGTTTTGCTGGGCTTCGAGCGCGGCGGAGTTGAACACCGAAAGCTGGAGCGATTGCGGCAGCACTATCGCGACTTCCGGCAACTTCAAACCCGTGGCGTAGGGCGCGGCCTTGCCGGCAAAACTGGCCATTTCACGCATAACGTCTTCCCAGGTTTTGTTCGAACCGTCGCTACGCTTGATGCCGAAGTCACCGCCTGCCCCCCATTCCCATTGCAGTGAGCCGCTGTTAGCGGCAGCGAAGCCCAGCGCCCACTTGCGCTCGACCAGCCCAAAGGCCGTCAGCTCGTCGTAGCGCGGCACGCCATCCGGCCGCCAGACGGGCTGGTAACCCGTCTCGCCCACGAAGTTCGGAACTCCCACGCGCTTGGCGACCACGGAATCCCAGAGGAGCGCGTCGTCCCGCCAATAGGTGTGATTCACGGTAAAATCGACACCGGCGTCGGCATAGAATTGGTTCAGGACGCGATCGCTGACACCTCCCTCATCCTGGCCGACGTCCGTGAGTTGACGACTGCCCGTCGAGCGGATGGCAGCCACCGTCTTGCCCACCCAGCGGCGAAACATCTCCTGTGCGAACAGGTTGTAATCGACGGCCCGCACCAGGCGCGGATTGCCGTAGCGCTCGAAGGCGAGGTCCTCGCGCTCCGGCAAGGGAAGGCTTTCAAAGCTCCCCAGCTCCTCCGGTGTCACGTTCCAGGCGCGTGCCAGCTCATCCAGCGTCCCGTATTTCTCGCGCAACCAGGCACGCCACGCGGCAAGCTCGGTCGGATCGTTATTGGGCGTGTTGCCCCGCCACAGCCGTTTGGGATTCGAAAAACTCGGCTCGTTGATCAGGTCCCAGCTCAGGTGCGGCACCTCCTTGAAGCGCCGGACGATTGAAAGCATGTAGTCCTGCTGCGCGTGGATGGCGACGGGATCCGTGTAGGGATTCGTCCCCGGACCGGTGAGGAGCGATTCCTCGTCGGGATGGCGCATGACGGTCTGCGGGTCGAAGGCGCAGAAAGTGAAATTGACATGAATGTGATGACGCGCCGCGGATAGGAGAAACGCCTCCAAACTGCGCAGAAAGCGCTCCTTCACCTGGCCGGTCGAGCCGTCAAAGATTTCCAGGTGATCATTCCATACGCCCGTGCGGATGAAGCTGATACCGTGTTGCTCCATCTCGGTGAAGTCACGCTCCCACACCCAGGCGTTGCCCGCGCCATGAAATCCCCAACCGTAGTGCTCCGTGGTGAAATAGTTGGTGCCGAAGGGGAAGAAGGGAATGCCGTCTTTTGTCAAGAAATCGCCCTTCACGCCGTACCTGGGCCCGGAGTGCAACAGTCGGTCGTCACGGACCCAGAAGCCGGTTTGATAGAACTCGCGTGGCTTGCCGGCGTCTTCATAGGTGCTGCGAACTTCGTAGAATCCCGGCGCCAGCGTTTTCTGATCCTCAAAAGCCACCGGCTCGGTCACGGCATCGCCGGCACAGTTCACTTGGCGTGTGGCGAGAACCTGGCCACCCGCCAGCAACTCGATACGCACCCTTCCCGATTGCTCCTGCCCCAGGAGCTGCTTGCGCACATTGTTCAGTCGAACGACAAGCTGAGGAATCTCGCCCGCAAGCACCGTGGCGTTTTGCAGCTCGACACGAAAGACCGTTGCACCCTGGCGGGCGTAGTCAGCGGCCTGACGGACCACCGCGAGAGCCCCCGGTGACGACCAGTATCCGGGCTCGGGTTCGAAGCCAAGCATCACCACGCGTGCGCCCAACAATCCACCTTCGAGGCGGGTGAAGTCTGTGGCGACCACCGGCGCCGCCACGCGCTCGCCGGCGGAGTTCTGGAGATAGCCCAAGCCGCGGCTCACCCCCTCGATCACAAAGACGCGCTTCACCTCGAGGTCGCCACCGCTGAACGTTGCATCCTTCCACGCGAACTTCAGCCCGGCCCGCAGCGGCGCCTCATAGGTGTGCTCGACGCCGATCCGGCGAGCATAAGCTGTCTCAGCTCGGTCCGCGATGAACTCACCAGCTTCCTTCCGCACGGGGATGGTCAGAGGCCGGCCCCCTAGCACGAGCAGATTTCCGCCGCTTTGTAGATACTTCAGGACCGCAGCCCAAGCGTTGGCGGGAACGGCGGAGCCATACGGGAGAACCAGCAACTCCGCATCGCGCAGGGTCTCTTGCTTGTTCAACTCATCGAGACTCGCGAACTCCGGCTGCAGCCCGTCCAGAGCTTTCCGCAGGGTCTCCTGGGGGACTGGCTGGCTTTCCAGGGTAGGAAATCCGTCCTGCCAAAACACCACGACTTTGCCGTAGGTTGCACCCATTGAGATGCATAATGCCAAGATGATCTTTACCATTGTGCGCATATTCATACTCCTCAAACCCTCGTTAGAGAGGCATCGGAAATTGTCGCCATGCGTTACTCGCTTCCAGGTGCCGATGCCTGCGCCAGGGATGTTCTCAACCCTTATATCCTTTGCTGCCTCAGGGCTGGAGCTTCAGGAAAGTCACACCGTATCCGTTCAGAGTTACCATCATGCGCGACGCGGGAGTGACCGGCGTGGCCGAGGGACCTTGCGTGGGGTCGGTGCTGGCGTCGATGGTTAACTCCGTCGCGGAACTGAAGGCGCCGAGCGCGGAGACGTCCACGATCACGGTGCGGGGCGCGCCCGGACCGTTGTCGTCGGTCGCCGGGTTCATTATCGCGTGGTTCGCGATCATCACCACCGTGGAGCTGCCCGGACCCTGCGTGGCTAGCGTCTCGACGCTTGAGGATTCCGTTGTGGTCAGACTCAATATCCTTGGGGGTATAAGGGTTGGGCAGGGCGCCCCGGGCGGACATGTCGGGTAATACCGCTGCAACCAGTAGTCCACCCAGTAGCTGAGATAGGTCTTGCCGCTGTTAAAGTCCACTTCGCCGTACTGCTGGTCGGCGTCGAAATCCCAGTGGTAAAGCGCCTGTGCGCCAGCCTGCGCGAGTTGGGAAAACACAGTGGGACGCCAGGCGGCAAAGAAAGCGCTGGTGCCGCGCTGATCGGTGACGAACTTCTGGCCGGGATTACACGTGCTATTACCGTTGGCGTTGGCGTAGTCGGCGTTGACGTTGTTCTCCGTCACCCACACCGGCACGTTCGCCAGGCTCGAGTTCGTCTGGAGCTGTGAATAGATGTATCTGACGTCGGAAGCGAAACCGGAGATGGTGCTAAAGACCTGGAAGTCGGAGTCCGACTGGTTACAGCTCGAGTAGAAGTGTGTGGCGACCGCGTCCACTTGTTGCGTGACGCCGGAGACGAAGGTGGGCATGTAGTTCTCGGGTTCGGTGCCAAAGTCGGCCAGTTCGACGGCGACAAACTTGATCGGCACTTGCGATTGCCCCGCCTGCATCGCCGGCACGACGATGTTATAGAGGGTCACGTACTGAGCCGCGGTTAGGCCATTGATATTGGGCTCGTTGAAGATGCCCCACCAGGTGACCGGCGTGACGCTGGTGGCCGAGTGGACGTGGTTGTGGCCGTTCGCGTCGCTAAAGCCGGTGCTGGTGTTGTAGTATTGCACCACGTCGGCGGCGTAGTTGGCGAAGTCCTGGTAGTGGCTCGGCTCGAGGTAGCCGGTGCTCGGGTCGTCCATCCAGGAGGGCCCCTGGGCAAGCTGGAGTTCCGGGCTGTTGTCCGCCACGCCGATCACCGGGTTCAGAATCGCATCCAGTGTGCTGAAATCCCAACTGTTCTGGGACGACTCGGGCGTGCCTTGCGAAACCGGCTGCAAACGAATGTGCTGCGAGTTCAGATTGTTCAGAGTGGTGGTGGTGCCGGGCTCGGGATTGCTGGTAAAGAACTGATAGTCCCACTCGGCCGGCTGAAACGAAGTGGACATGAAAGCACTCAGAAGGCCATCTTCTCCCACGTTCGTGTTGACCGTGGATTGAACCGTGGCCACTACGGCGATCACCAGCGTCAGGTTGGCACTTGCGGTGCTGGCGCCATCGCTTGCATTGATCGTGACGGGGTAACTGCCGGCGGCCGGAGCGCCCGGCGCCTGCGGGGTAAACGTCACCGTGCCGGTATCGCTGCTGCCTGGCGAGTTGATCTGCGTGTTCACGCCTGTCGGGACCGAACCCGTGGTCAGAGTCACGGAGGACGTGTTCCCAGAGGGCCGAGTGACGGTGACGGTAACGGACCCCGGCGTTCCATCCTGACCGGCGGTCACCGTGCTTAACGAGAGGGAGATGGAAATCGGGGCGGGCGGAGGCCCACTGGACGATCCCCCGCCGCACGAAACGGCAACCAGGGCCATCCCCAGGAGCGCTACCAGAAGCAGTCGCATGGCATTCCTACCTTACCTTTCCTCCATCCTGCCAGAAAACTGACTTGGTGGGGCGGGTACGATATACGCTTCCCACCACCGGCGCGGATGCACCCAAGTGCTTGAAAAAGGTGAGCATGGAGTTTGCATTACAGAAGAGAGTAGCTGCCCGCCCTAATCAGGAATTTCCGTTTTGATTTTCCGGCCGACCGGTAACATACACCCCACCGCCTCTGAATGCAAGGTCCAGTCGAGGAACTTCCCTACTCGAACCCCTAATCCGGTCGCCGGGGAGGTTCTGGAGTCGGCCGCGGAAGGGTTGACAGGAGGCCGTCCGAGTGGCTTCGGTCGGTGCTCAGCAAAGCTCCGAGCAGCACTTCCAGCGCGTCGAGCAAGCGTGCGTCGCCACTCTGAATGAGATAGCCGGCCAGCCGAAGCAATTGCAGATGACGCGGCGTGTACACTTCGGCGCCGGATTGTGGGGGTTTTCCATGGCCGGCGCGAATCATGTCCATAATGCATCTGCCGGAGGGTGTAATCAGGCACCGCGTGCCCGCCAGGTTCTCGTCGCGGTCCTGGAAGAACTCAGCCAAGGGTACATCGAGGGCCTCCGCTATCTTGCGAAGGGTCTTAGGACGTGGCTCAAGGTGGCGATTCTCAATCCTGGAGAGATACGAGCCGGCAATGCCAGAGCGTTGGCTCAATTGCCGCTGGCTGATGCCCTTCTGGTTCCGTATCTGCATGACGCGGGTTCCAATGCTCATAGATACCTCCCACCAATGCTTTTTCGAGGCCAATCTTAACACAAATGTAATAAAAGTTTAAGCCGTGTACAAAATCTATTGACACTTCTGTGAAGTGAGCTATGTTAGAAAGGGAATACAAGGAAAACAAAACGGAGGTGATGTTGAGCGCATACGACGTGCCGGGATCCTGCTAGCCTTGGCGTCGGCCCGACGCCTAAGGCGGTGCCAGCGGAGGCGAGGGAACGCGGAAAGCGTCAGCCATCGCGGTAGCCCAGGAGGAAAGATTCGGGGCGCGAGGTAATGAGAGGCACCCAACGGAAACCTCAAACGGTGGGTGTTCCTGCCTCGGACGCAAGCCCCGGTCATGGGGACAGGACCCCGGCGTCTCAAGAGTTTCGTAGCGATCACTCGCTACCAACAAGCCCACCGACCCGTCCGGGATTATATAGCAACCCCACAATCCTGCCTGATAAGCCCTGAGCCGGACGGGTCTACCCTTTTCCAGGCTCGTAGGGCTGCCTCTCCCCAGAACCTCATGTTAGAATGTCGCCTTCCCGCCTGTTGCAGTCAATGAAACCAGATGCGACGCGACGCTTCTTCTTTCGCTGACTGAAGAAAGCTGTGGCGAGGATGAACCCCTCTGAGATTCGATTTGCAGTCGACAGGATGCTCGGCCGGCTGGCGAGAATGTTGCGCTTGCTGGGATACGACACTTACTATGCGAACGATATGACGACCGCGCAATTGCTTGCGATGAGACGGAGCGGCGAGCGCGTGATCCTGACCCGGGGCGAAACAGCACAGCGGTTTCCGCACCTGGATAAGGTGCTGAGCCTCAAAAGTGAATATCCGCCCCAGCAGCTCCGCGAGGTAGTGGAACGACTTGGCTTGGACACCCGCTCGGGGCTCTGGACTCGTTGCACGTTGTGCAACGCGCCCATTGAGCGCGTGGAGAAGGCAGGTGTGGAAGCGCTCGTCGAGGCTAAGATCTTCCAACTCTACGAGGACTTCTACCGCTGCACCGGCTGCGCTCACGTCTACTGGCACGGCTCGCACGTAGATCGAATTCTGCGAAACTTGGAGTTTGTCCTGGGCCGGTCTTCCCTATAGAATTCGGTCGCTCGCGGAAGGGCGAGTTTACCTCGCCAATTGGCGGCGTAAAGCCGCCTCTACATCAAACTGACCCGTTACCGGTTTCCGCGCCGCAGGCGGCGGAGCCGCTCGGGGCCGTATGAGTTCTCGCACACCCGCTTACCCTTCCGGCCTCAACCGGCGTGGGCGCCTGCAACGGCGCATGGAACAAGTGAGGGCGGACCCATTTCAACATGAACTATAACGCGAATGAATAATATACATATAATGAATTACCCGAAGGCCCTGGTAAGTCCTCAGTTGTCAGTGGTCAGTTGTCAGTGAAAAGTAGGCGGTAGGTAGTACGTGGTAGGTGGGAGAAAACACTGCCTACTGCCTGCTGCCTTATGTCTCCTGATTCCTGCATCCTGAGTCCTGCCTCCTGCCGGCCATCGTCGCTACTTTCCTGGGACCTGAAACCTGACACCTGGCACCTGCTCACAGATACCCGAGTTCGCGACCCAAGGCCCGGAATTCTTCACCGCGCAGGAAAAGCTCCGCCTCTGTAGCCTCGTACCCGTGCTCGAGCGTTCGACGCAGATGCAGAGCGGCAATATCCGCCAGTTGTTGGTCGGTAAGATTCTTGCGTTCGCATTCTCGCAATTCAGCGAGTGTCGCGCAGGAAATGGCGACAGTCGCCTTCTGGCCACCCACCAAGAAAACTGCGTCGATACTGTCACTATGCCGCGTGGCGATGGCTGAGTAAAGGTGAACAAAATGAACTTTGACCGGCGCTTCCAAGCCTTTGGAACTAACCTCAAACGGTGTCACGATATAGCTCATCGTTCCTGATCCTCAACTTTGCTGCGGTCTGCCATTGATGGTTTCCAAGTGGGCTACGTATTATAACGCATATAGGTTGGCCGCCGTCAGTTGTCCCGCCGTGGCGGGTCCCGCCGCGGCGGGTCCGTGGTCAGTTGGCAATCTTGAACTCTGAATTGTGAATTGCCCTACCTGCCACCCGGCTCAGGAGTAAGCAGAAAGCAGTCGGCAGTCGGCAGTAGGCAGTCGGCAGTAGGCAGTCGGCGGTAGGCAGTAGGCAGTGTGCAAGCCCAAATTCATAATCGACTACCAGTAGTGTCCAACAAAAGTTCGGGTAGTTCCTTCTAACTGCTTGACTAAGCGAAGGTAAGGGCTCTGGATGAGTTTTTTCGATTTCAATTTTCGGCCTCATTTCTGGCACTATTCTACTGTTTCCC
>JBEKUR010000175.1:0-12533 GCA_049514855.1 Terriglobia bacterium | reverse complement strand
CTGCCACCGGGTCCATGGCGACCTTGAGGGTTGTGACCTGGACGTCTCCCTGCAAGAACGGCGTGAGCAGCAATTCGAAATGCGCCGGCCGCAGCATCGGCTCATCTCCCTGGATGTTCGCATAGACCTCCGCATCCGTCCGCGTCATTACTTCGTGCACACGGTCGGTTGGGGAGGGGTGGCGGCCGGTCAGGGTGACTGGAATGCCCTGCGATTCACAGAACTGCTTCACTTCTTCGTTCTCCGTTGCCACCACCAGATCGGCAAGCAACGGCGAACGTCGGGAATGGTGATAAACCCAGTAAAGCATCGGCTTGCCCGCAATTTCTCGAAGTACTTTTCCGGGCAGCCGAGTTGACCCCAGTCTTGCCGGGATGACTCCCAGTATCTTCGGACGAGCGCTCATAATCTATCCTCAGTTCTCTTTGGTAGTGGGTCAATTTGATGCTGTAGTGGCGATCCCGCAAAGCGGGATCGCCAAATGGCGGCGTAAAGCCGCCTCTACATCAAATTGACCCACTACCTTCTCTTCAGGAAAATATGTTTCAGCGCCTTTGATGCCCAATGGCGCTCAGATGCGCTTGCACCTGCACAATGCCGCAACACAAAGATGCGCATGGATCCGCACATCCTATTCCCCCTGGCGTGTGTAGATGATCGTCCAAATTGCGAATCCGGTCAATGCGGAACAAAGTTGTCCCGCCGCGGCGGGTCCGTTGCCAGCCATCAGCGCTCGATTGGGGTAAAGTTTGAGTTCTTCCAGGCTTGAACGGAAACGCCAACCATGCCAGACTAAGGCCATGCCGAAGAAGCTACAATCGAATCCGAAACCAAAGCACGAGCCAGGCAAACAGCGACCGAAAGTGGATTTCAATCAGGCGACGTTCCGCGTTAAGCACGAGGTGATAAGGCGTAGCGAGTGCTAAAACTCCGGCTCCTCAGTCAAAAAAACCGGCAAGGTCCGCAAAACTATCACCTACGCGCCCATTTCTTGACACCCCTGAAAAGGGCATGTTACATTTTTTGGTCTTTGAGAGTGACAGATATTGCTCTCTGTGAGGGTGCCCTTTAATAATGGGTGAGATTCTATCCCAGCTCGCGCAACTCTTCATCCAGACCATTCCAACGGTCATTTTTGTTTTCGTGCTTTATGTCATCCTCAGCAGGTTCTTTTTTGGGCCGCTGACCGCCGTGTTGAAGAAGCGTGAGGAAGCGACCACGGGCGCCATGGCGCGTGCCCACGAGCAAGCGGCTGCGGCGGAGGAGAAAGCGCGTCAATACGAAGCTGCTTTCCAGGCTGCGCGGCAGGAAACATACCGCCACCGGGAGGCGGCTGGGCGCTCCATCCTTGAAGACCGGGAAGCAACCCTGAAGCGGGCGCACCAGCAGTCGGAAGCATTGCTCAGCGAAGCGCAGGCCAGCCTGGCAGCGGAGGTAGCTCAGCGCAAGAAGGAATTAGAGAGCACCGGCCAGTCTCTAGGCCAGGAGATAGCCGAGACGATCCTGGGCGGCGCCGCCAGGGATGGCGCAGGAGGGATCCAGCCTTGAGGGTTTCTTTGCGCCGCGCGTTGACTCGAGGGCTTTTCGCCGCCTGCCTGCTGGGCCTGGCTGGCTCGCTGGGTTTCACTCGGACCTTTACCCTGGACCACAGCCTTGCCTCCGCCCGCGCGCCAGAGGGTGAAGAGGCAGGCAATAAGGCGGGACACGAGTTACTTTACAAGTTTATTAACCTTGCGCTGCTCGTGGGAACCCTCGGTTTCGTCTTGCGGAAACCCCTGGCCGGTTTCTTTGCTGAACGCTCTGCCTCCATCCGAAAGGGCCTGGAGGAAGGACGAAAAGCCCTGGAAGTATCCCAAGCCCAACTCAAGATCGTGGAGGAGAAGTTGCAGCATCTGGAGGAGGAGATTGCGGCCTTCAGGGCTTCCGCCGAGCGGGAAATGGAGGCGGAACGCCAGCGTTTGAAACTGGCGGCGGCCGAAGAGGCGGAGAAAATCCTCCAGTCCGCGCGCGCCCAGACCGAAGTCGCGGTTCGGGCCGCCAAGCTGGAATTGAAGAGCTACGCGGCCGAGCAGGCGGTCGAGTTGGCGGAGGGGATTATTCGCCGGCGCCTGGACGAGGCGGGCCGGAAACAACTGGTCAGCGACTTCTTGACGGAAGTCGAGAGTCGAAAGTCGAGAGTCGAGGGTGCAGTCGAGAGTCGAGAGTCGAGAGTCGAAAGTACGGACGAACGTCGGAACTAGAGAAGTCGCGAGTCGACAGGCGAGAGTCGAAAGTAAGAGGAACAGCGTCGAAACGGCAGGAAGGGCGATGCAACGCTTTACGGAGCTCAAGGTTTGGCAGCGAAGTCACCAGCTAACCCTTGAGGTTTATCGTGTTACCGCCAGTTTTCCCTCCGCGGAGCGCTTCGGGTTAGTCTCGCAATTGCGACGGGCGGCGGCGTCCGTGCCTACGAACATCGCGGAGGGATCGAAGCGTTAAAGCAACCAGGAGTATGCGCGATTTTTGAACATTGCTGAAGCATCGCTTGTGGAGACAGAGTACTTGGTGATGTTGAGCCGCGACTTGGGCTTCCTAGTGCCCGTTTCCTCAAAGACGCTGCTGGAGGAAATTACGGAAATCGCGCGGATGCTGAGTGGTCTGAGAAAGAAGGTCGAGCTTGGTGTGGCTGCCTAAGGAGTCGAGAGTCAAGAGTCGAAAGTCGAAAGTACGAGGCCGACGGCTTACGGAGGCGTTTTTACGGTGTCAATATCTCGATCCTCGATTTCTTGACTTTTGACTCTCGACTGCACTCTCGACTTTCGACTCTTGACTTTCGACTAGCGTGGTCCCCATGCCCATGGTGGTTGCAAATCGGTATGCACGCGCGCTCGCCGAGGTGGTGGCGCCGAGCGGCGATTACCGCAGGGTCCTCCAGGAGCTTCAGGACTTCGCGAGCGCTTACCGCGAGAACCTCGAGTTGCAGGAAGTGTTCGCTTCGCCCGCCGTGGCGTTGCCACAGAAGATGAACGTGCTTGTGGTGATCGGGCAAAAACTGGGCGAATCCCCGGTGACGCTGAATTTCTTGCGCGTGCTCCTGGCCAACTACCGGATGCCTTTGCTCGAAGAAGCGGTCCAGGCTTATCGGAAGATAGCATACGACCGATTGGGAGTAGTGCAAGTTACCATCTCTTCGGCCTCGGACCTCTCGGACATCGAGCGGGAAGGCGTGGCCGCGCGATTCAGGGAGTTGACTGGCAAGCAGGTAGAACTCGAGTTCCGAATCGACAGCGAATTGCTGGGTGGAATCCTGGCGCAGATTGGAAGCACGGTTTACGACGGGTCTGTGCGGGGCAATCTGGCGCGGATCCGGGAGCAGTTGACGGCGAGGTGAAGAAGTCAAGAGTCGAGGAGTCGAGAAGTCTAGGAGTCTAGGAGTCAAGAAGTCGAAGAGTCAAAGGTCCAAAGCGCGGGTGAAGTCCAGCGGCTGCCTGGGACGAGGTTCCTACTCCTCGACTCTCGACTCCTTGACTTCTCGACTGCTTGACTCCTCGACTTTCTTGACTCCCCGGGAGATGCAAGAGGATGCCACAGATCAGAGCAGACGAAATCACCAGGATCATTCGAGAGCAGATTGAACACTTCGACCGCGGTGTCTCGGTCAGCGAAGTGGGCACGGTCATTTCCGTCGGTGACGGTGTGGCGCGTATCCATGGCCTGGATAACGTCATGGCAGGCGAATTGGTTGAACTGCCCCACGATGTCGCCGGCTTGGCGTTGAACCTGGAAGAAGACCGAGTGAGCGCCGTGCTCTTCGGTGACTACGTTAAGATTCAGGAAGGCGACACCGTCAAGCGGACCAAGCGCATCATGTCCGTGCCGGTGGGCGAGGCCTTGGTGGGGCGCGTGGTGGATGCGCTGGGGCGGCCGACCGACGACAAAGGTCCCATTTTGACTGACAAGTACATTCCCATTGAGCGACTGGCTCCCGGCGTGATTGACCGCCAAAAGGTGCGCGAGCCATTACAGACTGGAATCAAGGCCATTGACGCCATGATCCCCATTGGTCGCGGCCAGCGCGAATTGATCATCGGTGACCGCCAAACCGGCAAGACCGCCATCATACTCGACACCATTTTGAACCAGCGCGGCGGGGACGTGATATGCATTTACGTGGCCATCGGCCAGAAGCGTTCGACCATCGCGCAGGTCATTAAGACCCTGGAAGAACATGAGGCGATGAGGTACAGCATCGTAGTGGAGGCGAGTTCCTCGGACCCGGCCCCCATGCAGTACATCGCCCCTTATGCGGGATGCGCCATGGGGGAGTACTTTCGAGACAGCGGCAGGCACGCGCTGTGTCTTTACGATGATCTTTCCAAGCACGCGGTGGCTTATCGCGAAATCTCGCTGCTGCTGCGCCGGCCTCCCGGCCGGGAGGCTTACCCAGGTGACGTTTTCTACTTGCACTCGCGCTTGCTGGAGCGCGCCGCCAAGCTGAGCGATGCCCTGGGCGGCGGATCGCTCACGGCGCTCCCCATCATCGAAACGCAGGCGGGCGACATTTCCGCCTATATTCCCACCAACGTAATTTCGATAACCGACGGCCAGATCTATCTGCTGACCGACTTGTTCAACAGCGGCATCCGACCCGCCGTGGACGCGGGCCTTTCGGTCTCACGGGTGGGCGGCAACGCGCAGATCAAGGCCATGAAGCAAGTGGCCGGCACGCTGCGCCTGGACCTGGCCCAGTACCGTGATGTGGCCGCCTTCGCCCAGTTCGGGAGCGATCTGGACAAAGCCACCCAGGCACAGCTCAACCGCGGGCAGCGCTTGACGGAAATCCTCAAGCAGGGGCAGTACAGTCCGCTTCCGGTTGAAAAACAAATCCTCATCATCTTCGCGGGCACCAACGGCTACCTCGACAACCTGGAGATGGAAGATTGCCAGCCCTTCGAGCAGGGGCTCTACGAATTCATGGATACTTCCTACCCTTCGGTGGGGAGCCAGCTCATCCAGAAGAAACAGATCGACGAACCCTTGCGAGCGGAGATTCGCAAGCTGCTGGATGAGTACAAAGCCAAGTTCCTGGCGGAGCGGAAGGCAAAGGTGGCCTGAAGGCTGAGGACCTGTCATTCCGAGCGCAGCGAGGAATCTCGCTCTGCTCTGAGGTGGATCGGAGCCTAACGAAGGGGGTGGGTGGAGAAAAGAACAGAGCGAGATTCCTCGCTGCGCTCGGAATGACATCGGGAGGGGTGGGGCATCTTGCCAATTATTCAAACTTC
The DNA here is from genome assembly GCA_049514855.1 of Terriglobia bacterium. GTDB lineage: Bacteria > Acidobacteriota > Terriglobia > UBA7540 > UBA7540 > CAVROP01. Next base: position 7,272 of record JBEKUR010000175.1, on the reverse strand, counting down.
ACACCCAGGGCTCACGCCCTGGTCCCGCGTCCGCGGGATTGCACCCCTACGGGGCTGCGGGACGACGGCCCGAAGACGATCTGACCCAATTCGAAGCTAGTCCGCGAAAGACTGCGAAGTTATGGCAACTTTACTTGATATTCGGCGTCGCATTCGCTCCATCAAGAGCACGCAGCAGATCACGCGGGCGATGAAGATGGTCGCAGCGGCCCGGCTGCGGCGCGCCCAAGACAGCATCTTTAATGCACGGCCTTACGCCAACCAGATGCTGACGTTGCTCGCCAGCCTTGCCGCACGCACCGAACAGCGCGCCCATCCGCTGCTCGCCGAGCGGCCTATCGAGAAGGTCCTGCTGGTGCTCATCACGGCGGACCGAGGCCTTTGCGGGGCGTTCAACGCTAATCTGATCCGGGCCGCCCAGAATTACCTGGAGAGACGTGGTGACAAGGAAGTCTCAATTATTGCCGTCGGCCGCAAGGGCCGGGATGCCTTCCACAAGCGGCCTCTCAAGATGGTTTCGGAACACCTTAACCTGTTTGGGCGTCTGCAGTTTTCGCATGCCCAGCAGGTTGCAAAGGAGATCGTCGACCTCTACACGGAGCAAAAGGTGGACGCGGTTGACTTCCTCTATAACGAGTTCAAGTCCATTCTGACTCAGCGCGTGATGGTGGAGCGGTACTTGCCTGTCAAGCCGGTCCAGCCTGCGACGGGTGAGGCGCTGATCGACTACATCTACGACCAGCCCGCGCCGGAAATATTCAACGCCTTGCTTCCGCGCTACGTGGAGATCGAGGTTTACCGCGCCCTGCTCGAATCGCAAGCTGCGGAACTGGCCGCCAAAATGACGGCGATGGATGCAGCCACCAACAACGCCTCCGAATTGATCGACTCGCTCACGCTCCATTTGAATCGCGTGCGGCAGGCGGCGATCACGCGCGAGATCATTGAAGTGGTGAGCGGAGGGGCGGCGACGTAGGAAGAACAGTCGAGAAGTCGAGGAGTCGAGAAGTCGAAAGTCGAGAGTCGAGAGTCGAGAGTAAGAGGTTGAAAGTTCAACAGGAAGAGCACGAACGTCGAAAGTAGATGACCTGGGAGGGAGCTAATGCAACGCTTTACGGAGCTCAAGGTTTGGCAGCGAAGTCACAAGCTGACCCTTGAAGCTTATCGTCTTACCGCCAGTTTCCCTTCCGCCGAGCGCTTTGGTTTAATATCGCAACTGCGACGCGCCGCAGCATCTATCCCTACGAACATCGCTGAAGGATCGAAGCGTCAGAGCAACCAGGAGTATGCTCGATTTCTGAATATCGCTGAAGGTTCGCTCGCCGAGACGGAGTACTTGGTGATGCTTAGCCGCGATTTGGGATTCCTGGCGCGCGATTCCTCAGACGAGTTGCTGAAGGAGATTACGGAAATCGCGCGGATGTTGAACGCTCTGAAAAGAAAGGTGGCCGAGATCGCTGCGGCTGCCTAAAAGGAGTTGAGGAGTCGAGGAGTTAAGGAGTCGAGAAGTGCTGACGAACATTCGAGGAGTCGAAGGTCGAAGAGTGACAGCTCATCGCATTCGGAAGGACTAGCCGAGGTCATTCACTCTTCGACCCTTGACTCTCGACTTCTTTACTCCTCGACTTCTCGACTTCTCGACTCCTCGACTTTCATCCCAACGAAGGAATTCTCATGAGCACAGAGCAGCACATTGGCAAGGTGGTGGAAATCACGGGCCCGGTATTAGTGGTGGCGTTTGAGGAGGGGCAGCTTCCGCCCATCTATAACGCCCTGCGGATTACTTCCGAGGGCTTTGATGTTCCGCAACCCATTAAGGTCATCGCAGAGGTCGAACAGCACATGGGTGAAGGTCGTGTGAAATGCGTGGCTATGGAGCCTACAGAAGGCATGGTGCGGGGCATGAAAGCCATCGACCTCGGCGAGCCGATTACCATACCAGTGGGCAAAGCGACACTCGGCCGCATCATGAACGTCATTGGCGAACCCGTGGACAACCTCGGGCCGATTGTGGCGGAAACGCGCTATCCCATCCACCGCGATCCGCCGGAACTCGAAGAGCAGAATACCAACCTGGAAATGTTCGAGACGGGGCTCAAGGTGGTGGACTTGCTCGAGCCCTATCTGAAAGGCGGCAAGACGGGATTGTTCGGCGGGGCCGGCGTGGGCAAGACCGTCATCATCATGGAGTTGATCAATAACGTCGCCATGAAGCACGGCGGCGTTTCGGTGTTCTCCGGTGTAGGCGAGCGCACCCGCGAGGGTAATGACCTGTGGCTGGAAATGCAGGAGTCCGGTGTTATAGTGCCCGGCGACTCGAATAAATCCAAGGCAGCCTTGATCTATGGGCAGATGACCGAGCCGCCAGGCGCCCGACTGCGCGTGGGCTTGACCGGCCTCACGGTGGCCGAATACTTCCGCGACGTGGCGGGTCAGGACGTGCTCCTGTTTATCGACAATATCTTCCGTTTCACCCAGGCGGGCTCGGAAGTCTCGGCCCTGCTGGGGCGCATGCCTTCCGCCGTCGGCTACCAACCGAATCTCTCTACGGAAATGGGCGAGCTGGAGGAGCGCATCACGTCCACCAAGAAGGGCTCCATCACCTCCGTGCAGGCTATTTATGTGCCTGCGGATGACCTAACGGACCCCGCTCCCGCCACTACTTTCTCGCACCTCGACGCGACCACGGTGCTCTCGCGGCAACTGGTCGAAATCGGGATCTATCCGGCCGTCGACCCGTTGGCCTCTACCTCGCGCATTCTGGATCCGCGCATCGTGGGCCAGGAGCATTACCGCGTGGCCCGGGCCGTGAAGGCGATCCTGCAGAAATACAAAGACCTGCAGGACATCATCGCCATCCTCGGCATCGATGAGCTCTCGGAGGAAGATAAACTGACGGTGGCGCGGGCGCGCAAAATCCAGCGCTTCCTTTCCCAGCCCTTCCATGTGGCGCAACAGTTCACGGGCCTCGAGGGTCGTTACGTGAAGCTCGAGGATACAATCCGCGGCTTCAAAGAGCTGGTCGAAGGCAAGTACGATGATATTCCCGAGCAGGCCTTTTACATGATGGGTACCATCGAGGAGGCGCTTGAGAGGGCTGAAAAACTCAAGGCGGCAGCGTGAAAGAAATTGAGTCATTGGGCCATCGGGTCATTGAGTCATTGGGCCATTAAGTCAATGACCCGATGACCCGATGACCCAATGACTCAATGACCCAATGGCCCAATTCCATGAGTGAACCTCTTCCTACCGAACTGCAACTGAACATCGTGAGCCCGGACCGCCTGCTGGTGCGCGACTCCGTAAGCGCGGTGACCGTGCCCGGCAAGAATGGATATATCGGAGTGTTGCCCGGCCACGCTCCCCTGCTCACCGAGCTCGTGCCCGGCGAGCTCACCTACGTGCGCGAAGGCGTGAAGCATTATCTTTGCGTAAATTGGGGCTTCGCCGAGGTGCTTCCCAATCGCGTCATCGTCTTGGTGCAGAGCGCCGAGCGCGCCGAAGAAATTGACGTTGAGCGCGCGCAAAAAGCCAAGCAACGAGCCGAGGAACGCCTGCAAAGGTTCTTAGATCCCGAGACTGACATGGAGCGCGCCCGAGAAGCCCTGCGCCGGGCAATGGCAAGGCTCGAGGCGGCACACCACATCCAGATGTGAACATCCGCATCTACACTACGAGCTGGTGCCCGGACTGCCGTCAAGCCAAGCGGTTTCTGGAGGAACACCAGTTGCCCTACGAGGAGTTTGATATCGAGACGGACCGGCGGGCTGCCAGGTTCGTTAAACACGCCAACGACGGCAAGCGGAAAGTTCCGACCTTCGACGTTGACGGTCGCGTCTTCCCTTGTTCACCTTTTAGCGCCCAAGAGCTGGAGCAAAAGCTGGGGTTGTAGTTCGTGGGGGCGCGCTCCCCGATGCAGGCTGGCGAGTTTCCAATCAAAAGCACAGGGACAAGTCAGCCCGGCACTTCAGCCGCTTGCTGAAAAGCCTCTTCACAGGTCATCTGGAGCGTAGCGACTGTAGTCCTGGCCCAGGGCACCCACAAGGGGTGCCCCTACGGGAGTCGCCGGTCATCCGGAGTGCAGCGGTTGTCGTCCAGAGAGTCCTATCAGCGACACCTGTCGCTTGCTTCCCTGGCACCTGAAACCCGACACCTGAAACCTGTCCTTCCGCCCCCTCGGTGCGAGTCTTTGCGCAAGCTTCTCCACGCCGACGACGGGTCGCTCGGGGTTGTTACCTATCAGGTGGGTATGACTTTACCTGGTCATCGGTGGTGGGGTCATAATTCCGTGGTAGAACCAGTACCCGACTATCACCAACAGCATTATCACCCAGACTGCCCCCAGAGCGCGGATGGGAAGGTCGAGCTTATGGCTCTTCATCTCGATAAGCTTCTGCGCCTCAATGGCTTGCTCTTCCCTCGCGTCGCCACTCAGGGGGATCCAGTCCGATTCTTTCTTGGTAAGCCGGGAACGGTAGAAAATCAAGCCAAAGAAAAGGATGGTGACCAAACCCCACGCTGCAATGAGTGCAACCATAGTGTCCATTGTTTACCCCCGCGGGAGTCAGGCATCGTGTCGCTGCGTGAAAGCCTGGCTCCCTTAGGCGCGGAGCAACCAGGGTTCCAACGTTGAGTCATCGGCCCGTTGAATTGCTGATTCGTTAAGAGCTGCCAGCCGTCAGCTTTCAGCAATAAGCAAACGACGAGAGCCAGGATATAACTACGGTGGCAACTGAGCAAGCTCCACCGGCGGCACTTCCACATGCAAGAACGTCGGCTAGGATCGCTGCACACCACCTAGCACCTTCCTTTTCAGCGACATTCCCGCTTTCAACGCGTAACTACCTTTTTTTCTATAGCGTTCCCGCTTCGCTTCCGGTTCTCCAAACGGGATCCTTTGTTTTCAGTGACATTCCCGCATCGTGCGTTCAATTTTAAGTCTTCCACCGCTTCCACACTCTGCGGGCCATCGGACATACTGTCGTTGTTGGGGTCCCCTTCGATGTTCTCCGTCCCCGGCCCGTCGTCCTGACCGGGAGGAGCGATCGGGGGGTTGGTAGATTCCTTCCGCAGCCTCAGCAGTATCCTCACTTTGCGGTCAATGGAGCGGTCCAGGGCGGCTTCCTGGCACAGCATCATGCGCCACGTCTCCCCCTCCGGGGCAAGGCAGGCGTCCCGTTCTATCGCTGCTCTCTCCTCATTCGCCTTTTCTGCATAGGCGAACTCTTCCCGCACGCTGGCGATTTCCTCCTCCAGCAGACGGAGAAGTTCCTGGCGCTCGGGCTCGCCCGGCGGCTCGTAGGCGTAGCCCGTTTCGCGCAGGAGGAACTGCCGCTCTTCCTCGTCGGCTCGTTGCGCGTCGAGGTACATAGGGTCACTGAAACGGTGCAGCAGCCTGAACATCAGCGCCTGGCGCCAGCCCGTCGTACCTTGGTAAAGAGATTCCAGTACGGCGTACTGGCGGGGCCGGAAGGTGCGTTGCTTGACCTCCTCCCGTACGAGTTCAAGAAAAGAAAGAATCTTTTTCAGCGCCACTCCTCGATCTGTAGACTCCGATAAGTTGACATCAAGCATCTCGTGCTGGGAGGCGTCGAAGGTGACACGGGCCATCTCCTACTGGCGGCGGTGTTGCCAGTCGTCGACCGCCTGCAAGGCGCGCCGCTTCAGGCCTTCTTCGGCCCGCTCCAGCCTTTCGCGGCGGCAGTAGAGCCAGGCGAGGTCCTCGATCTGTTTCTGCCAGAGCGCGTCGCCGGGACCGAAGGCGCTCATGAGTTCCTCGGTGAGGGTTTGGAATTGTTCCGGGTCTTCGCCCAGCGCCATCCCGCAAAGGCGGGACTGGCAACGATTTTCGTCCCTGACGTATCCGTCGTGCTTCAGGGCATTGATCCCGCCAAGGCGGGATTGGCGGCGGCGCTGCGCGGGCCGGTGGAATGCTGGGCATTGTTGCGCGCGGCGGCGAGCAACGCGGGCGTAAGTTGGGGTGATTTGCGTAAGGACATGGTTCCTCCTGGGACGGGGTGTTAGGATAGCGGGGAAAGGACTTCCCCGCGGCTTGGACTTTTCACATTAGTAGGCTACCACAGCGAGAAGGCGTTGTCAAGGGACAATATGCTCACAGGTGTAGCCCAGGAGTTCGTCAATTGAGTCATTGATTCATCGGGTCATCGGGTCATTGAAGAGCGGCTGAAGGGGCAAGAGGAATTATGAATTGTGAGTCCCGGATTGTGAACGGAGTTCTACGACATGAACGTCTGGACCCTGAAGAACCGAGAGAAGAAATTGAATTACGCGCACAACAATCCCGTGAAACGAGGCCTGTTCAAGCACCCGGGCGACTGGCCGTGGTCGAGTTGGAGGTTTTATTTCTGGAATGACGCTTCGATATTGGGCATGCACAAAACGCTGTGATGGCGTCAACATACCGAGGGGCGCATACATCCCGACAAAAACCGTCGGGACGTATGCGCCACCCGCGATTGTATCCTAATTGAGATTCAAAATTTCAGGGCAGAGCGCGGGCGGTGTGCGCCGCTGTGCTCGGCGTGTGCGCGCCAAGCCTAACGCCGACGCCAGAGGGTGCGCAGCCGCCGGAGAAAGGGAACAAAGGAGAAACCCAAGGCATCGAGGGCGGGCAAGCTCGTGAGAAATAAGACGAGCGGAATTGTAAAGCGATACACCGGATCTCTCCAGAAGCGCTCATGCCAGCCGAACCAAATTGCGAAGATGAATATCAGCGTTGTTTTCCAGCTTGCCAGTATGGCAACCAACAGCTTGCGAGTCTTTCCAGGGCGATGTGCGGTTTCCTCGTCGCGTGGTGGAATGCGGGACGATCCCACGGTTGTCCCTTCCCTTGGAGCCCTCGCCCTCTGCGGAGGAAGCGCGAATTAGCCGGAGCTCCCATTTTAACTTTCCGGTCGACTGACAACATACCTTTAACGGTTTCTCGATGCAATGGCCAGCGTGTGGCACAGCCCGTCAGCCGACAGACTGCGGCTCGCGGGTGGCGCATACATTGGTTTGTATGTATGCGCCGATTGACGATGCTGCGCCCTGGATGCCGGGACGGCCTTTGGGCGGGCCAGGGGCGCCGACATGGAGGGCAATGTCGGCGCCACCCGCGTGGACAGAGATGTTGCGCGTGCTGATGGGGCGGTAGAGTAGGAGAGGTGGCGGACAACGCTCCTCTCCCCTCGTCGAACCGGACGTGCGGATTTCCCGCATCCGGCTCTCGCAGAGACCTTCGCCGCGAGCATGCACAGGTGGTGCCCCCGT
>JBEKUR010000174.1:0-12615 GCA_049514855.1 Terriglobia bacterium | reverse complement strand
TGGACGATGGAGGACGCTTCAAACCTCATTCGGCCCCAGCCTTCGATGACCTGCAAGTCGGCGCCGAAATAGACCCGCGGGGAAATGGAAGCCTGCTCTTCCAGCGTACGGACCATTCCTGGCACGGTGTGCGTCCGCTGCAGCCTCCGCCCGGAAGCTTGCGAAAGCTGTTCATCATCACCATCAACGTGCCCACGTTGCAGGTGTGGTGGCGGCGCGTTCGCGGCAAAGATCCGGACGGTTATCCCTACAAGGCAAACTGAACCTCTGCTCTCGCACTCGATTACAATGTTCTCCATCAACTGCGGAGTGGGGAGGCACAGTGGAAGGAAACTTCTGGCCGCGGATTGCCGTGCTGGGTGCGGGCGCCGTCGGTTGCTATTTTGGCGGGATGCTGGCGCGCGCGGGTGCGTCTGTCACCTTGATTGGCCGCCCACCGCACGTCGGAGCCGTCAGCCGCAACGGCTTGTTTTTCGACGGTCTGCATTTTCAACAGCAGATTCCGGTTTCGGCTTCCACCCAGGTCAGCGCCGTACGAGACGCGGAAATTGTGCTTCTTTGCGTGAAGGCGCTTGACACCGAAGAGGCCGCGAAATCCCTCGCGCCGCATCTTGCGCCGGGCGCCGCCGTCATTAGTCTTCAAAACGGCGTGGACAACGTGGAGCGAATTCGCTCTGCGGCCAAAATCGATGCGTTCGCAGCCGTCGTCTATGTGGCTGCCGCCATGACCGCGCCGGGGCACGTGAAGCATTCCGGCCGCGGCGATCTTATCCTGGGGGAGCTTCCAGGGCGCAGCGAGGAAGAGGGGAATCGCCAGCGCCAACTGGAAAGCATTGCTGCGCTCTTCGAGCGCGCCGGTGTTCCGTGCCGTGTCTCAGAGAATGTGGAGGGCGAACTCTGGACAAAGATGATTATCAATTGCGCCTATAACCCGGTTTCGGCTTTGGGCCGCGCCCGGTACTACCGCGCGACAGGTAATCCCTGGACGCGCGCGGTGATGGTAAAGGTTATCGAAGAGGCCATCGCCGTGGCGGGCGCCGCCGGGGTTCGATTGCCGGATGTCAACATGGTCGAGGCGGTGCTGAGGATTTCGGAAACCATGGCCAACGCTACCTCCTCGACTGCTCAGGACCTCGCCCGTGGAAAGCGCACCGAGATCGATTCCCTGAACGGCTATCTGGTGCGGCGTGGCGCGGAGCTGGGCGTTGCGACGCCCGTCAATCAGACCCTCCACGCCCTCGTCAAACTCCTCGAAGAATCTGTCTGAGCAAACTCCATCTCCCACGCGTTACAGGGAACCAGGGCCAGGGGTTAAGTCAGAGTACACCCGCGTTCCCCGGTTGGAAGTGCAAAGGGCTCTCGCGACGGCAGTCGCCCCATAATCCGCCAAAGCAAGGCTCTATCAGGGATGATGGCCTCTCGCCCTTAGGGCACTCCGTCTCGGCGCGGACGTCATCGAGGTGGAATACAACGACGGCTACAAGGAAGCCTTCGCCGTCAGCAACGGTGTGTGGGTAGGCATCGTCCGGTTCCCCCGTTGGGGCGACCAAGCGGCGTCGCTGCGTAAGGAGTTGTACATGCTCACGAGGAGGAAGATGGGTTTTGTGCCGATCGGAGTTGAAGAATACGTCAAGCTGCATATGGAGAGCAACCCCGACGAGGATGCCGCCACTTTGTTGGAAAGTATTCGTCGTTGTGTTTCGGCTGCCTTGGCGGGAGCGCGTTGTCACTGCGGAGAACCGATTTGGGTTGTCGGGTCCGCTTTAGCGGGTCACGCGTGCTTCTCCTGTATCACCGGCGAGGGTTTTCCCAGCGGAGACTACGAAATTGACGAAGTCCTGGAGGCACGTCAAGCCTCACCAGGGTGCCCGGGCTGGCCAGCATGAGCTTGTTGCTGGTCTCGAACGTAGATGTGGTGGGGCTGAGCGCCAAGCGGTTCGGCGTCCGACGGATTATAGGGCGTGGCTGGTATGCCGGTGGTCTCTACGGACGAGTACAGCGGCCGCCATGTCTCTCTTTGCATGCGGAAGCCGATTCCCAATCCGATCAACCAAGCGAAAGGGGTGGCCATCGTTCGGCGGATGGCGCATCTGTGAAGGGGCCTTCTAAGCACTCGTTGGTGTGGCTCGTCCGGGGCTCCTTCGCACTATGCTGACGGGTACGCACTCTTATGCGGGCCAGCATGAACAAGAGTTAGGCTGCGAGCCCTTGAATCTAAAGTGCCGGGCTAACTGGATTCCTCCCGCCTTGCGGGACGGGAGGACGGGAATGACGCGCTCCCGCACCTCGGAGGTGCCTCGCCTTTCGGCTCCTGACCCCGCCCACGAGGTTATAGATGCGCCATGCAACTTAGGTTGCGCGGCGTTCAAGGTGTAGAATGACAAGAGGGGCTACAGATTATGCAGACGGTCAAGGACCTTTCAGTTGAAGAACTGAAGGCGGTTATCGGCGAAGTGGTCGAGGAAAAACTGCGCGAGATTCTCACTGACCCCGACGCGGGTCTTACCCTGCGGCCCGAGATTCAGGAACGCCCTCTGAGGGATCTTCAGGAGCCGCAAGAAGAGAGCCAGAATATTCCCGCGGCCGAGGTGGCTCGCCGTCGGGGTCTGGAATGGTAGATGTACCGAGTCGACTTTCGGCCCTCAAGCCAGGAGCTCGCGCACCATTTTCGTGGTCTCACTGACCTGGTTTGAATACCGCGGGTACAGACCGATAATCGTCGCGTCGCTCGGCTTGATGTTCTTGTAAGCCCAATCGATCGCTTGGCGTTTCTGTTCCTCGGACCCGCATTTGCGGCCAGCCGCCAGGACCTTATAGACCAGCGCCGGCCTATCCACCTCGCGGATGGCTTCGGCCATCTTCGGCGGGTCGGAGTCGATCCAGCCTTCATCCAAAGGATGCGCGCCAATCTCCTTCATCCAGTCCTCGGGGTGCCGGGTGAGGTAATGCAACCCCGTCATGTAGAAATCGTTCGCAAATCCCTTCTCATGGAGAGTGTCCAGGATCTTGGGATTATGCGTGGAGATTCCCGCCAGCGTTCCCATGTCGTGAACTTTGTCAATATAGGTCTTAATCAGGTCAATCTTACCCGCACGGAAAAGGATGTCGGTGGCCCCGCCGTGGAAGGCGACGCCAATGGGCTTGAACTCCATCGCGGCCTGCGCACACTTGATGGTGCCATCCAGAATGGCTTCCGGGGTCCGGGCCATCTTCTCGTCGTAGTGCCACGAGGCAGCCAGACAGATGAATTGGATCTTGCCTCCCGCCGCACGAAGCTTGGGGATGTGCGTTTTCATTCCGTAATTGAAACTCGCCTGCCAGGTGTTGATTCCCGCCTGCTCGCAATCCAACAGAAGTTTGACGATCCGTTCGTCCGTGAACCACTCCCGCATGTGCTGGTCATACTGGCGGTTGAAATGGGAGTAGCCGTACATGGGATTGCTGCCCACAATCAGCCGCGTCACGCGGTGCGGTCCCAAGCTCACCGTAGGCAGCAGGTCCGAGGTTTCCGACCTGAGCGCACTCGGAACCACCAGGCTTGCAGCCACGGTGGTGGCGCCCTTCAGGAAATCTCGTCGACTGCTTTCGATCTGAGATGAATCTGCGCTCTCAGGCAGTTTGAATGATGACGTATATTTGGCCACCGATTTCCCCCTTATGAGTCTGCTCCAACGCAAGCGGACATTACCTCTTCCCCAGTTGCGTGTCAACCTAAATTCCTGTTTGTCGCGGGCGTGCGGGGTCGAAGAGGATTCAGGATTCAGGATTCAGGGGGGAGAATGAAGAGCATCTGCTTTCCGCCTTCTGCGGGCCGTCGGGCCATGCTGGATTCCCGCCGATGCTACGTACCCTGCCGCGAGCCGCGAAAAGCTGGTAAATTATCGAGAGAGGAGATAGCAAATGATTACCCAGCAACAATATGAATCTGTCGTAGAGCGCTCCGCACAAATGCTCAAACAAGCCGGGATTCTGCTCACGCCCGAGGAGCGAGCCCATTTCGAGGTGGCGGATTTCGGCTTGGGAGAACTCGAGAAGACTGGCCTCGAGATCATCACGTACGTGAACACGGATCGTGTCTGTGCCAAGGAACTCGTGATGTTGCCACATCAGACCTGCCCGGAACACTGGCATCCTACGCTGGGCAGCAGACCAGGTAAGGAGGAGACGTTCCGCTGTCGCTGGGGAACAGTCTATCTGTATGTGCCCGGCCCTCCGGCGGCGCAACCGGCTTGCTGTCCACCGGAAGGCTCCGAGGCTTACTACACGGTAGGGCACGAAGTCTGCCTGAAACCTGGCGAACAATACACACTCTTCCCCGACACGCGGCACTGGTTCCAGGCGGGGCCGGAAGGAGCAATCGTTTCTGAGTTCTCGACTCGGAGCACCGACGATCAAGGTATCTTTGCTGACCCGCGTATCAAACGAATGCTGGAGATCGCGAGGGCTTGAATTGGCTCGACTGGGAATGACACCCGATGCTTTTTAAGGGCAGACCAGGAATAGAGGAGGTAATGGTAAAATGGCGGATGTGTTGAGGAGTCTTCCGTCTATGAGGTGGGTTCCTATAGTGCTTCTTGCAATTCCATTCCTAACGATTGCCATTCCGAGGACGCCGGCGGAAACTGCGATCGAGATGCGTCGCGCTCAACTGAGTGCGGCGCTTCAACAAGAGTGGGAGTATCAGCTTCAAGTTCACCCTGAGATGGCAACTTATATCGGCGACAACCGATTCAATGACAGGGTGAGTGATCATTCGGCCAAATTCTTCGCCGAGGACCTGGAGCATGCGAAACAGACGCTCCGGAGCATCGACTCTATCGACACCACCGGTTTCCCGGAGCAAGAACAGTTGAATAAGATTCTCCTGCTACGCAGCTTGCGCGACCAGATCGAATCATCCAGATTCAAAGACTGGGAAATGCCTGTCGACCAGATGAACGGAGTGCATCTGTCGTATGCAAGTCTGGTCTCAACAACACCCTTTCGCTCGGTGAAGGATTATGAAGACTATCTCTCGCGCCTGCACCAGCTCCCGCATATCTTCGAACAGATCGTAGCGGATATGCAGCTCGGCCTGCGTGACGGTCTGATTCCACCGCGATATCTGCTGGAGAAGGTCGCCCTCCAAGCACAGGATATCGCTGGCAAGTCTCCGCACGACAGCCCATTCACACAGCCTGTGTCGAAGTTCCCCGCGGGCATTTCGGAGGCTGATCAGCAGCGCCTGCACGATGCCACCCTCGCCACGGTGAAGAATGAAGTGGCGCCTGCGTACGCGAATTTTGCCGCCTTTGTACGCACCCAATACGCTCCTAAGGGAGGCACGGAAGTTGGTATTTGGGCATTGCCAGAGGGTGACGCCCGTTATCGCTTCGACATTCGACGAATGACGACTACTGACTTAGGCCCGGAAGACATCCACGAGCTGGGGCTCAAACAAGTGGCTGAAATCGAGACCGAGATGCTCGAGATTGCTCACCCGCAGGGCTTCAGCGACTTGGAGAGTTTTAACCAGCACATCCGGAACGATCGCCATCTCTATGCGAGCTCCGGTCAGCAACTTCTCGGCCTGTACCAACATTACACCGACCAGATGTATGCCAAGCTTCCGCAACTTTTCTCTCATTTGCCGAAGAACAAACTGGAAGTAATTCCCATGGAGGCCTTTCGCGCTCCCGATGCCGTCCCTGCCGATTACTCACCCGGCGCCGGTGACGGTTCACGCCCTGGCCGCATCAACGTCAATGAATATAATCCACAGCATCGTCTCCTGCTCAATGTGGAAGCGATTGCCTATCATGAGGGCATACCTGGCCATCATCTGCAGTTCTCCCTCGCGCAGGAACTGCCTAACCTTCCGCCCTTCCGCAGATTTGCCTCTTACAATGCGTATTCCGAGGGTTGGGCGTTTTACGCGGAGCGGCTGGGCAAAGAAGCCGGTTTCTACCAAGATCCCACTAGCGAATATGGACGGTTGGAGAATGAGATGTGGCGTTCTGTTCGCCTGGTTGTGGATACAGGTGTGCACTACAAGCACTGGTCGCGCCAGCAAATGGTGGACTTCTTCCGCCAGCACACCGCCATGGATGAACCCAACATCCAAACCGAGGTGGACCGGTACATTGCGTGGCCCGGGCAGGCGCTGGCTTACAAACTCGGTCAGATGAAAATTGTCGAACTGCGCGAACGCGCCCGAGACTCGCTCGGCGACAAATTCGATATCCGCGCCTTCCACGATGCCGTGCTCGCGGACGGACCACTCCCCCTCGAGGTGCTGGAAACAAGAATCAATGCCTGGATTGGCTCACAGAAAGCCGTCCGAGCCTCCGCAAAATAACAGAACAGACTTCGGTAGTGGGTCAATTTGATGTAGAGGCGGCTTTATGCCGCCATATGGCGAGGTAAACTCGCCGCTACAACATCAGATTGACCCACTACCCAGACTTCCTGTCTCTTGACAAGCGAGATAAGATAGGCTACAATTCTACCGTGAAGCTAGGCAAGAGGTCAGGACCTTGCCGTGAACACTATGCTGCAATGCTGTTCTACCCTATTCCCTATTCCCTGTTCCGTATTCCCTGTTCCCTCTTGTGGCTCGCCGCGCCACAGACAAGAAGTCTTTCGTGGCAGGGGGAGCAAAAAAGAATTCTTCAAAATTGAACGACCGACGCGGGAATGTCTATGAAAACAAAGGCCCGCTGTGGAAAACTCGGGGGAGAAGCCGGAATATGTATGAAAACACAGGTACTTAGCCGCTAAAAGCCGGAATGTCATTGAAAAGAAAGGTTGTTAATCGATGTTGATTCTCCAATACCTGAGGGTCACACGGTCATGGGGGCTCTTAGCTTGAAGGCGGTCACGCGAGTGCGCGACCGCTGGAGCGCGGGCGTCTCGCCCGCTGTGGTGGGAGCGTCTCGCTCTCGCACCAAGGAAGTCTTAACGTCATCGGAAAAAAGGCAGGCCGAAACTGAAGGGGGCGGGCAAGGTGCCCGCGCCACAGCGGGCAGGATGCCCGCGCTCCACATGTGGCGTAATGCGCTTGGAATCTACACGAGCTTCCGTGTATACTGTGCGCTTGTTGGCACTGGTTTTCGGTCAAGGTGAGCGTGCGAACAGTTGCCGACCCATCCTGTCCCCGCACCTGTTTAACCCCACCGCTATACAACAGCGCAGTGGGCAAAGCCATCTCAGCACCCAAGGTAGTGAGTTGGGCGTTTGGGTACCAGCCGAATGAGGCTGGAGAAAGGTCACAAGTCAAATGAAAGCGGCAGTTTTTTACGGGCCGCGAGACGTGCGGATCGAGGATGTGCCGAAGCCCACGGTTGGAGCCGGGGAGGTTGTTTTGCGGGTCCTCCGCTGTTCCGTGTGCGGGACGGACAAGCGCATTTACACCCATGGGCAGAAGAACGTAGTGCCGCCGGCGATAACCGGGCATGAGATTGTGGGAACCGTTCACGAGATCGGTTCAGGTGTGGGAGGTGGGCTCCACATCGGCCAAAAAGTTGTGGTCGCCACCGTGGTGGGCTGCGGAAGGTGCATTTACTGCAATCGCAAGCAATACAATCTCTGCGACTCATTCACAGCGCTGGGCTACGATTACGCCGGGGGATTCGCGGAGTACGTCAAGATTCCTGCCCCTGCGGTGGCGCAAGGCAACGTGATTCCAATTCCGAATTCCATGTCCGTGGAGCGCGCGGCGCTGATCGAACCGCTTTCCTGCGTCCTGAACGGCCAGGAGTACTTATCTCCTCAGCCGGCAGATCGTGCCGTGGTCTTCGGAGCCGGGCCCATTGGCCTGATGCACGCCAGCATTCTAAAGGCGCGAGGTTGCGACCCGGTGATGGTGGCGGACGTGTCGCAGGAACGTTTGGAATATGTTCGCGAGTTTGGGGTCGGTCTGCCCGTGAATACGTCCGGTGGGGACGCTGTCCATAAGATTATGGAGGCAGGCGGGGAAGAGAAATTCGATGTGGCCATAGTCGCCTGTTCCGTGAAGGCGGCCCAGGCCGATGCGCTGAAGCTGGTTCGCAAGAAGGCGCGGGTTTCATTCTTTGCCGGCGTGCCCAAGGACGACCCGGTTCTGGGCGTTGACACCAATCTGATTCATTACAACGAGATTTCCGTCTTTGGCTGCTTTGCTTCCAACCTCCAGCACTACCACCAGGCCCTGGAAATGGTCTCCCGCGACGACTTGCCCTGGGATCGCTTCCTTACGCACCGCTTTAAACTGCAAGATATGGTCAAAGCCTATGCCGTGGTCGAGGCGGGACAAGGAATCAAGGCCGTCATCGATTGCGAATAGAAACAACCACGATGGATAAAGAATCTCTGGCGCAATTAATTGCAATCTCTCGCGCGCTCGGCGCTAATCCGGACTACGTCCAGGCGGGCGGCGGCAACACTTCGGTGAAATCTCCGGACGGGCGGACCATGGCCATCAAGGCCAGCGGTACGCCATTGACGGCGATGAGTGAGTCAGCCGGGTGGGTGGAACTGGAGACGGCTGGAGTCCTGAGCATCTTCGATCGCAAGGACCTTGCCAGGCTGGAGACGAATGCCCGCGAGGCGCGTGTGCTGCAACATCTGTCCTCCGCAGTCAGCGGCGGCAGCGGGCGGCCATCCGTCGAGAGCGCGCTCCACGCCATGCTCGGCAAGGTGGTCATCCACACCCACCCCGTTGCCGCCAACGCATTGAACTGCGGGCCTGGGTTGAAGGCCCTGGGGGAGATTACACCAGCGGGTGAACTCCCGCCGCTCTGGGTGCCCTACACCGATCCCGGCTGGCGCCTCGCAACTACCATCAAGTCTGCTGCTGAGGTTTACGAAAAGAAACACAACCATCCTCCGGTGGTCATTTTCATGGAGAACCACGGCCTTCTCGTCTCGGCTCCGGAGGCGCAGGCATGCCTGGCGCTCCACAATGAGTGGGTGGGACGTTGCGAGCGGTACTTCTCGCCGGAAGCGCCGCTGGTGCACGCATCCTCTGGCCTGGATTCTGCGGCCTTACGCAAGGCCATGGTCTCGTTGCGCCGCACCTGGCGCGAGGCGCGAGGAGGCGCTCCTTTCGCCCGCTTGACGAATGATACGGAGTTGGCCGGCGTGGCGTGTGACTCGAGGGCAGAGACGTTGGCCGGTGGCTCACTGACACCCGACCATATTGTTTACACTGGCTCCCGCGCCGTGCTGGGCGAATCACTCGACGATTTGGCCGCGAAGCTGAAACCGGCATTGAGCGAGAAGGCTCCGCCAAGGGTAGCCATGATTAGAAATGTGGGGACCTTCCTGCTGGCTGAAAATGCCACCAAGCTTGATGCGGCGGAGGCGCTGGGCGTCGCCGCCGCCAAGATCACGCGTTTGGCAATGGGGCGGGGCGGCGCGCACAACCTCGGCCCGGCTTCTGCCGAATTCATCATCAATTGGGAGGCGGAACACTACCGCTCGGCTTTATTTGGCGCCGCTGCCGCTCCGCTGGCTCACAAGGTCGCCTTGGTTTCAGGTGCGGCCTCCGGTCTGGGCTGTGGGATTGCCCAGGGTTTGGTCGCAGCGGGAGCGGCGGTGGCCTTCTGCGACCTTGACGACAAAGGCGCCGAAGAAGCGGCCGCCACCTCGCCGGAACCCTCGCGCGCACTCCCGGTGCACATGGACGTCACCGACGAAGACGCGGTGGCTGCCGCATTTGACACCCTTTTGCGGCATTGGGGAGGCCTGGACATCGTCGTTTGCGCGGCGGGCGTTGCGCCAGCCTACGAGCTAGTTGACATGCCGGTGGATATGTGGCGGCAGGCGCTGGAGGTCAACCTCACCGGCTATTTCCTGGTGGCGCGGGAGGCGGCTCGCATTATGCGCGCACAGGGTGACGGTGGCGCAATGATCATACTCTCCTCAAAGAGCGGCTTGGACGCTTCCCGAGCCAACTCTGCTTACAACGCTACGAAAGCCGGCGAGCTCCACCTGATGCGCGGCTGGGCGCTCGAGCTGGGGGCGGATGGTATCCGCGTCAATGCTCTCGCCCCAGGCAACGTCTTCGAAGGGTCGAAGATCTGGAACCCGGAGTACATCAAAACCGCTGCCCGCAAGAAGGGGATCAAGCCTGAAGAGGTCATCCCCTACTATGTTTCGCTGACCGCACTGAAGCGCGATATCAAGCGCTCGGACGTTGCTGCTGCCGCCGTCTTCCTCTGTTCCGACGCGGCGCGCTGCATCACCGGCCAGACACTGGTGGTGGACAGCGGACAGGTCATGGTTCGATGAACAGCCCAGCGCTCGAAAGAACGGCCGAACTTGAGACCGAGCTTTACCAGGGAGGGCTCGAACAGCGCTTGCGCGCTCTCCGCCAACTTTGCGCCCAGCTCGGCCCCAGACCGCACCGTGGAACCAACTGCCACATTCACACTAGCGAGTCGTTCAGCGTCTTTCGCTCCCCGACGGAAGCGGTGTGGCAGGCGGCGCGGGAGGGCCTCGCCGTCCTGGGCATCAACGACCACTACACGATTGCGGGGCACGAGGAGTTCCGCCGCGCCTGCGATCTGGCGGGCATTGCGGCGGCATTTTCTCTCGAGGCCGTGGCCATGGACCGTGACGCCGAGGCGGACGGCCTGCTCCTCAATGACCCCGATAACCCGGGCCGGGTGTATCTGTGCGGCAAAGGTGTAACCAGGAATCCGCCTGATGCCTCGATCGAAATGTGCAACCTGGCGCGCATGCGGGCGGCCCTCGAGCGGCGGAATCGTGAGATGACCGAAAAGGTCGATGCCCTCTTCAAGGATCGACTGAATGCCGATGGCCCGACCTGGGAGTCCGTTCGTGGGTTGACGCCGCGCGGCAATGCCACAGAACGGCACGTGGCCTGGGCAACGCTCGAGCGGTTACGTGAATGGGCCGCAGTGCAGGGAGTATCCCTTTCGGAAGCTCTTTCGATTTGTTGTGGGGCTGCTCCGCGGGCTGGGGCTGACGACGCCGCACTACAAATCTTCCTGCGCGCCAAACTCCTCAAGGCAGGCGCGCCTTGCTTCGTGCGCGAGTCCGAGGAGGCTTTTGTCTCCGTCGAGGAGCTGCGCAGGATCTTCCTGGCCTTCGGATCTATCCCCACTTACCCGGTCCTCGGAAACCCGGTTACCTCCGGCGAGCGGGACATCGAGGCTCTCCTCCACCGATTAGAGGCGACGGGCTTCTACGCCATTGAGGTCATCCCGCACCGCAATACGCGCGAGCGTCTGGCCGAAATTGTCTCGACCGCGCGGCGCCGCTGGTGGCCCGTCTTCAATGGCACGGAACACAACACGCCGGAGGCTCGGTCCCTCCTCGACCCCTTCGCCCTCGACCCGGAGTTCGAGCCCTGGTTCCGCGAGAGTGCCGCGCTGCTGCTCGGCCACCAACGGCTCGTCGCGCGGGGTGAGGGGGGGTACGTTGATCTTGAAGGCAGACCCACGATTGCCGACCCGCGCGCCAGGTTCGAGCGCTTCAGTCAAGCGGGTGGGTAAACCCGCAGAAGGCAGGAGTCAGAAGACAGGAGTCAGGAGTCAGAATACAGAAGGGTGGGCGCCGCCTATCCGATGTTACGGCAAGCAGCTCGGGAGCTGGGCATTCTGTCTTCTGACTTCTGACTCCTGACTTCTGTCTCCTACGTGCAAAACTGATTGCAATTCCTTGAGTGTTGGCGGAACATAGCAGGTTTGGCTTGATGAATTGGTTTCCTACCTTAGAGGCGGAGGACAAGAAAAGTGGCAAAGCAAGAAATTCCAATAGCAGAACCGAAAGGGAAGTTAGGTGTTCTCACGGTCGGAATGGGGGCAGTCGCGACCACAATGATCGCAGGGGTGGAAGCGGTTCGTAGAAAGATTGCGCTCCCTATAGGCTCTCTTACACAAATGGGTACGGTACGCCTGGGAAAACGCACCGATAAGCGGATTCCCAAGATCAAAGATTTCGTGCCCTTGGCTAATCTTGGGGACCTGGTTTTTGGTGGCTGGGACCTTTTCACTGACAGCGCCTATGAAGCAGCCATTAAAGCCGGGGTTCTGGAAAAAGCCCAGATTGACCAGTTGAAAGATTTTCTCGGCGCGTTGCGGCCGATGCCCGCCGCGTTTGAACAGAAGTGGGTGAAGAACCTTCATCCCAACAATGTCAAGACCGGCAAGTCAAAAATGGATCTTGCCGAGCAAGTGATGGAAGACATTCAGCGCTTCAAGAAGCAGTCAGGCGCTGACCGCCTGGTCATGATTTGGTGCGCATCGACGGAAGTTTATTCGAAGCCGCATCCTGTTCATGACACCCTCGAGAGCTTTGAAGAAGGGCTAAAGTCAAACAGCCCGGACATCTCTCCCAGCATGATCTATGCCTACGCTGCCTTGAAGCTGGGCATCCCGCACGCCAACGGCGCACCGCATATCACTACGGATATTCCTGCCCTCACTAGCCTCGCGGTCGGGAAGAAGGTCCCCGTGTGCGGTAAAGACTTCAAGTCAGGTCAGACCTTCATGAAGACCCTTCTGGCGCCCGGCATCAAGGCCAGGCTGCTGGGACTGAAGGGTTGGTTTTCAACCAACATTTTGGGTAACCGCGATGGCGAGGTGCTGGACGATCCCGAAGCTTTCCGCAGCAAAGAAGAAAGCAAGC
>JBEKUR010000173.1:0-12652 GCA_049514855.1 Terriglobia bacterium | reverse complement strand
CGGTCTGGGTCTTCACCTGGTCGATCTCAGAACCGGCGGTGGAGAGGAAGAGTTGTTCGATGCGGCGAAAATCCATGGACGCTTCGGCAAGCGTCACACCCTTCACCCGCCGAAGCTCTGCATCCACCTCGAGCATCAATTCCAGGCACGTTGACACGGGAATGGAAAAGGGATCAATCCGGCACGGGGCTTCCCAGCGGTCGATGATCTTGGGCTCCTTGGCCAACTTAACGTCGCGCTTCTTCGCGGTGGCGCTGGCTCGCGCAATTTCGACCGCGCGAGCCGCGGTGCGGTCGATGCTGGCGCGCGCGAGATCGTCAGTGGCGGCAAAGCCCCAGGCGCCCTCCGCTACTACACGGACCCCCACTCCTATGGATTGGGATTCCCTCACTTGTGCGGGCCGGCCGTTCTTGGTGGAAAGGTAACGCTGCCGCAGGTCCACAAGGCGGACATCAGCATAAGTGGCGCCGTGTGCATTGGCGGTGTCCAGCGCCCATCGGGCGATCTCCTTCATTCTTCCTCGAAAAGAAGTCGAGGAGTCGAGAAGTCGCGAAGTTAAGAGTCAGCGGGTTTTCAACTTTGCGACCCTCGACTCTATACTTCTCGACTCCTCGACTCTCGACTTCTCGACTACCTCAGGTTCCCTCCGACCAGGAGGCCAGGTACTCCTCCTGTTCAGGGGTAAGCTTATCTATGGTCACACCCAACGATTCGAGCTTGAGCCGCGCGACGGTCTGGTCAATTTCCGCCGGGACGGGATAGACCTTGGGGGTGAGTTGCTGGGCATGCTTGACTATGTATTCCACGCAAAGCGCCTGATCGGCGAAGCTCATGTCCATCACCACCGCGGGATGCCCCTCCGCCGCCACGAGATTGATCAACCGGCCTTCACCGAGGACGTAGATTTTGCGCTTGTCGGGCAGAGTATATTCATCCACGAACTCGCGAGTCTGGCGCTTGCCGATGGACATTGCCTCGATCGCAGGAAGGTCCAATTCAACATTGAAGTGCCCGGAGTTCGCTACCACCGCGCCATCCTTCATCACCTGGAAATGCTCACCCCGGATGACCGATTTGTTTCCAGTGACGGTGATGAAAACGTCTCCCCACTTAGCCGCTTCCGCCATCGGCATCACCTGCAGGCCGTCCATAACAGCCTCAATCGCCCGCGTGGGGTTGATCTCGGTGACGGCCACGTGGGCTCCTAGCCCCTTGGCGCGCATCGCCACGCCGCGCCCGCACCAGCCGTAACCGGCCACTACTACGTGCAGGCCGGCGAACAAAAGGTTTGTGGCGCGGATCACGCCGTCAACTGTGGATTGCCCCGTGCCGTAGCGGTTATCGAAGAGGTGCTTGGTGTCGGCGTCGTTCACGGCAATGATGGGATACTTGAGCACGCCGTCTCTCTCCATGCTGCGCAAACGGACCACGCCCGTGGTGGTCTCTTCCGTCCCGCCCAGGACCCCCAAAACCAGTTCCTGCCGCTTGCTCAGGATGGTGGTGACAAGGTCAGCGCCATCGTCCATGGTAATCTGGGGCTTATGATCCAGCGCCGACACGATGTGCGAATAGTAAGTGTCTTTATCTTCTCCCTTGATGGCAAAAACTGGAATGTGAAAATCCTGTACCAGGGAGGCCGCAATGTCATCCTGAGTGCTCAACGGATTCGACGCGCAGACCACCACGTCCGCGCCGCCATCCCTCAGCGTAATGGCCAGGTTTGCGGTTTCCGAGGTCACATGAAGACAGGCGGAAATTCTTATGCCTTTCAGCGGCTGTTCTTTGATGAACCGCTTCCGGATCAGGTTCAGGACGGGCATCCATTGGCCTGCCCACTCGGTCCGGATCTCGCCCTTGGCGGCCAGGCCGAGGTCTTTCACGTCACAAGCAAGTTTTTGGGTGGTCGGCATCTAGGCTCAGAACTCCTTTCGCAATACCTCCGCCTTATCCGTTCGCTCCCATGTGAACTCGGGCTCCGAGCGGCCAAAGTGGCCGTAGGCGGCGGTTTTCTTGTAAATCGGGCGCAGCAGGTCCAAGGATTTAATGATTCCCTTGGGAGTCAAGCTGAAGTGTTCACGAATCAAAGCTTCCAGCTTGCAGTCATCGACTTTGCCGGTCCCGAAGGTATCCACCATTACGGAAACCGGTTCCGCGACTCCGATGGCGTAGGCCAATTGGACCTCGGCGCGGCTCGCAAGTCCGCAGGCAACGATGTTCTTCGCGATGTAGCGGGCCATGTAGGTGGCGGAACGGTCCACCTTGGTGGGATCCTTGCCGGAAAAAGACCCGCCCCCGTGGTGCGCCATGCCACCGTAAGTGTCCACGATGATTTTTCGCCCGGTAAGTCCGGAGTCACCCACCGGCCCGCCGATTACAAAACGCCCGGTAGGATTAATGTGGTACTTTGTATTCTGGTCGAGCATGTGGGCGGGAATCACCGGCTTGATCACACACTGCAACACGCCCTCGCGCACCGTTTCAATCGCCACCTTGTCAGAATGCTGGGTGGAAACGACGACGGCTTCCACGCGCACGGGCTTGGCTCCCTCGTACTCCACGGTGACCTGGGACTTGCCGTCCGGACGGAGAAAATCGAGAATTCCCTGGCGGCGGGCTTCAGCAAGACGCAGGCAAAGCTTATGCGCCATCATGATGGGGAAGGGCATCAACTCTTCGGTCTCGTCGCACGCATAGCCGAACATCAGTCCCTGGTCGCCGGCCCCGCCCGTGTCTACCCCCATGGCAATATCCGTGCTTTGTCTGGTCAGGTTTGGGATTACTCTGCATGTATCGGCCGTGAACCCGGCATCCAGTTGGGTATACCCAATAGTGCGAATAGTCTCCCGAACCAGTGGATCGATCTCGAGCTTTGCCCTGGTCGTTACCTCGCCGACCACATAGACGTTCTGGTCCTTAACAACGGTCTCACAGGCGACGCGGCCCAACCGGTCCTCAGTGAGGACAGCATCCAGGACCGCATCGGAAATCTGATCACAGATCTTGTCGGGGTGCCCCTCGGTGACGGATTCAGACGTAAAGAGATGATGTTGCTTCGGACCAGACACGCAGAGCCTCCTTGGTATCTACTAAAAGTATAACGGCCAGCACAAACATCTGACCGTAGCACAAGCTGCGGAAAAGTGTCAACGCTTTCAATCCACTTGCGCAAAAGGTGCAGTGAATGGCAGAAAGCGGTAGGTGGTATGTGGGGATTATGTCTTGACCCCCACGCGCTGGCTACGTTGGATAGAAGCCGGAACGTCGAAATTGAAGCTCTTCCCCACCTACCACATACCACCTACTGACCGTCCCTATCCTGGCCTTACCAGACTCCGGCGAGACAACAGGTAGGCTTTCAGGAAGGGATCGATGTCTCCGTCGAGGACGCGGTCAGTATCTCCCATTTCAAATTTCGTTCGATGGTCCTTAATGAGCCGATAGGGGTGCAAAACGTAGGACCGGATCTGGCTGCCAAAATCGATATCGGCCTTTGAGGCTTCGAGCTTGTCAGCAGTTTCCCGCCGTTTGCGCAGTTCCAGCTCGTAGAGTCTCGAACGCAGGAATTTCATCGCCATTTCCCGATTGCGGTGCTGCGAGCGCTCATTCTGGCACTGGGCGACAGTCCCCGTCGGAATGTGGGTAATACGCACGGCGGAGTCCGTTGTGTTGACGTGCTGCCCGCCCTTGCCACTCGATCGATAGGTTTCAACCTTGAGATCATCCGGCTTGATTTCAATATTGATCGTGTCGTCGATCTCCGGGCTGACAAATACAGACGCGAAAGAGGTGTGCCGGCGGGCGGCTTGGTCAAAGGGCGAGATCCGTACCAACCGGTGAACGCCAGTCTCACCGCTCAACATGCCGTAAGCGTAATCGCCAGCCACCGTAAAAGTGGCGGATTTAAGCCCCGCCTCCTCCCCAGACTGATAATCATTCAGGGTGAAGGTGAAGCCGTGCCGTTCCGTCCATCGCTTGTACATGCGGAGCAACATCTCGGCCCAGTCCTGCGACTCGGTCCCGCCCGCTCCCGGGTGAATCGCGACGATGGCATTCAGGTGGTCGTTTTCACCGGCGAGAAGGGTCTCCGTCTCAATGCGCTCCACCTCTTGCCGAAGTGCCTCTAATTCGGTCCTCAATTCACCCTCAACTGGTTCGCCCTCGCGGGCCAATTCGAAGTAGGCATCCGCGTCGGCCAGCCGCTGAGCGAGTTTGTCGTCTTCTTCGATCTTCTCGCTCAAACGCTTCCGAGCGGTCAGGATTTTCTGGGAAGCTTCCTGGTCCTGCCAGAAATCAGGCTGGGCTATTTGTTTATCGAGGGTTTCAAATTCTTTGCGGCGTTGAGGGGCGTCAAAGAAAGCTCCGCAGTTCGATGGCGCGTCGCTTCCAGTCGTCATATTCTCTTTGCAGTTCGTCGATCACGTTGGCTCCTGATTTCGCAGTGGGGTTATCCCGCCACCGGCATTCGCAGTCATTCCCGCGAAAGCGGGAATCCAGCCTGCAAATCCTTGGAAATACGCTTCCGACGCAGTGGATTCCCGCTTTCGCGGGAATGACTGGCGTTTGGAAACACGCTCCGCTAACGATGTAATATCGCCGCGCCTAGGACCATCACTACGGCCAGAGCCGCGCACAGCCACGCGAAGACATCGCCGCGCTTGGTATAGAAGGTCTGGCCTCGACAGTAACTGAAGTTAGCAGGCAAGACCATCGTTCGATGGCGCGCGATTCGTTTCTCCACCCGCCCGTAGGGATCTATCAATGCGGTAATGCCGTCGTTCGTTGCGCGCAACAGGTAGCGGCGATTCTCAATCGCCCGGAAGCGCGCCATTTCCAGGTGTTGAAAGGCTGCGGCTGAGTCGCCATACCAGGCATCATTCGAAATATTCACCAGCACCTGAGCGCCCGTCAAAGCAATCCTTCTGACCAGTTGAGGGAAGATGTCCTCGTAACAAATGAAGATGCCAATCGTGCCTTCTGGCGTTTGCGCCACGCCGTAGCTGGTCCCAGGAACGAAGTTCCCCACTTCTGCGGTAATCTTTCCGATCTTGTCTGGAAAGGCCCAGGCCGGAACGTACTCGCCAAAGGGCACCAAATGCATTTTATCATATTGCAGGATTTCGCGTCCCTCCGGGTCTACAACCACGGCGCTGTTCGTGATCTCCGAGGGTCCTAACCCGAGCGGCACAACTGTGTTCACCACTACGTACGCCCCGCCCTGGCGCGCCATCCTCCCCACAGCCTTCCTGAAAACCTGATCGCGGGTGAAATAGAAGGGCGCAGGGTTTTCCGCCCAGATAATAAGGGGCGGCGCAACGATGTGCGGCGGCCCCTTCTCGTCCGATGCGATGTCTTCTCTCCGTTTTTGGTCTGAAAGTGCATCCAAGGACATGTTCACAAGCTGATTCAACTTTGTGGGATTAAGCCAGGGCGCCCAGGTCGTGACTGATCCCTCATCCAGCGGCACATTGGGTTGCACCAAAAGCGCGAGATTCGGGCCTTTAGTGGGGAGGGGCGGCGCGAACGCCCAATTCCCAATGAGCAGGAGCGCGACCCACCCACCCAGCACCAGGCGAGGCCATCTCGTCCCCCAGTGCAGAAATGCCCATGCCCCCGGCGCGCTCGTCGTGGCCGCCAGGAACGACAGCCCGTAAACCCCGGTCACGCAGGCGATTTGCCTTAAGCCAGCAGATTGCACACCGTAGCCGAGCAGGTTCCAGGGGAAACCCGTAATCAGGTACGTGCGGGCAATCTCCATGGCCACCCACAGGAATGGGCTAAGCAGCAAGGCGAGTGCAGGCGACCTGCGAGCCACCCACCCTGCAATCAAGCCGAATGCTCCAAAAAAGACAGAAGAGACCATCACGAAGAGCAGCAGCGCTGCCGTGGCAAGGCTCAGACTGAGCCCGCCGTATTGCCGCGTGACCTCTACAAACCAGTAGCAACTCCCAGCAAGAAAGATGGCCCCGCTGAGATACCCCCACCCAAAAGCGCGCCAGGGACTCGTCTCGCCCGCCAATACGAGCAGCAGCGGGAGGCTAGCGATCCAGACCAAGGGATGAAGATTAAGCTTCGGGAAACAGGCTACAAGGAAGAAACCGCTGAGGGCCCCGGCGACCCACCGAACCGGAGTCTTTTTGAACTGATTCATTGATTCATTGATTCATCGGTTCATTCATTCATTGAGGCGCGAGCCACCCGCCGAACCGGAATCTCATTAAAGAGCTCAGTGTTTGATGAAGGGCTTGAACCCTTCCTGTGTGAGCTTCGTCCGCACCTTTTCCGCATCATCCTTCGACGTGAACGGGCCAACCTGAACCCGGTACAGGTTGTCATTGGCGTGCGCGTATTCGGGCGTAACCAGAAATACCGGGTAGCCGCGCCCTTCCAGGATTTTCACAAGAGCTTCGGCATCTTGTTTGGTCCTCGAAGCCACAACCTGGACCGTGAATCCGACGCCGACTTCCCCAACCGCGGCAGGAGGAGTTGCGGTCGCCCCAGGTTCAGGTTCCCTTTCGGCCTTCGCGGGCGATGGCTGAGGCGCCGTCAGGGGTGGCGCGGTTCCGGGCGCCGTTACAGGTTTCTGCTCGCTGGGTGGTGAAGCAGGGGCGCTGGCTTCTATTGGGGCGAGTGGCGGCGGAACAGAGGTTGTGGATGGCGCCGCACCACTGGATCCGGCCGGCGCGGTCTCGAGGGGAGTATTGACGGTCGGCGGAATCGTGGCAGGAGTTGCAACACGCTCCGTGACCGGCGCCATCCGCGCTGACCTTTCGTTGTATCCCACCAGGAAACCCAGCGAGAAGAAAACCCCGCAGAGGGCTACTCCCCCCAAGAACACCAGGACAAGGTGCCGCGCAGAAAGCCCTTTGTCGCCACGAAGAGAATCTGCATTCTTGACCATGGTCAACCTCTCGATCGGTTGGCTCGGGCGTTTGACATCTCCCCCCCGTTACTTGGTTTCACCCCCAGGGGCAGCGTGGGCGGTGCCTTTCGTCAGCAAAGCACTCAATAGCTCCACCGGGATCGGAAAGACGATGGTCGTATTCCTCTCGGTTCCGATTTCGGCCAGGGTCTGAAGATAGCGCAGCGTGATGGTAATCGGCTCCTTGGCAAGAATGCTGGCGGCCTCGGACAGCTTTTCGGAAGCCTGAAATTCCCCGTCGGCGTTGATGATCTTGGCCCTGCGTTCGCGCTCCGCTTCAGCTTGGCGCGCAATGGCCCGCTGCATGTCCTGTGGCAAGTCCACCTGCTTCACTTCCACCTTGGTCACCTTGATGCCCCAGGGCTCCGTGTGTACATCAAGAATGGATTGCAGACGCGAATTGAGCTTTTCGCGTTGGGAAAGCAAATCGTCGAGTTCCACTTCACCCAGCACCGAACGAAGGCTGGTTTGCGCGAGCTGCTCAACTTGGTAGCGGTAGTTCTGAACCTGCACGATCGCCTTTTGGGCGCTCAGGACCCGGAAGAAAACCACAGCATTCACTTTCAACGAAACGTTGTCCCGAGTGATGACATCCTGCGGCGGGATCTCCCAAGCCACCTCCTGCAGCGTGACCCTAATGATCTTGTCGATGGGCCAAAAGATGAAAATCAGTCCCGGCCCTTTATCCGTTGCTAAAAGCCTGCCCAAACGAAAAGTGACTGCCCGCTCGTATTCCCTCAACACATTCAAACAAGCCGAAATCCACAAGAAAACGATGACGACAACCACAATGATTCCCATGCTCATGTTGTGCTCCTTTCCGCGTTCCAGACGCGGCTAAGATGCCGGGTTCCGAATGATCGACCACGGAATCCCAGGCGCTGACCCGAAGCCTTCTCTTTATCTGGTGTCCGGCCAAAAGGGGAGCGGCGATGCTCATTCCCTCCTAGCTTGCTTGCAAGTCTATCTGCGTTCCGGGGCAGGCTCAACTACCAGAGTCAATCCCTCGACTTCCCGAACCCGCACCCGTGTGCCCTTGGCAATCGGCTGCCGAGCACGCGCGTCCCACAGTTCACCGTGGACGAGAACCTTGCCTAAAGGCTCGAGGTCGGTCTTCGCGACGCCCACGGAATCGACCATGCCGGCCTCTCCGGTCGTGGCCTTGCGCCTCTTCGCCGCGATGACATATCGCAGCATAACGACCATAATTACACCGAGCGGCAGGGCCACGCTGAGGGCTGTGGAGAGGTGAATTCGCGCCTGTGGCCAGGGGGAATTCACAAGGATGAGCGCGCCCAGCACCAAGGCGAGAATGCCACCCGCCGCCAATACGCCATGCGACATCACCTTGACTTCCAGCGCCAACAGCCCCAGTCCAACGAGAATCAGAAGCACACCCATAGAATTGATGGGCAGCAGATTAAAGGCGTACATCGCCAAGACCAGGGCGCACGCCCCAACAACTCCCGGCGCCACCAAACCGGGATGGGTAAACTCAATGTAAAGGCAAGCCAGCCCGATCGCACCCAGGATAAAGGCTATGTTCGGGTCCGCCACCCAGGCAAAGAATTTCTCGAGGGTGGGCATGGCAAAAGGCACCAGCTCCGCATTTTTCAAATGCAGGGTTGTGGTCGTGTCGTTGAACCTCTTGATGGTCTTGCCGTCGTATTTCTCGAGGATATCGGAGGGGGTGCTTAGCACCGCGTCAATCAGCTTCCCATCCAGGGCTTCCTTATCCGAATAGGACGAGCTCTTGCGAACCGCGTCCTCGGCGAGGGTCAAATTCCGCCCGCGCTTACCCGCAATGGAGCGCATGTAGGCCGCCGCGTCGTTTTCGATTTTGGCCTCCATCGTCTTGCCTATGTCGGCCCCACCCAGCACCACAGGATGAGCCGCGCCAGAATTCGTCCCGGGGGCCATCACCGCCAAGTCGCCGGCTTCCAGGACGAAGAAGCCCGCGGAGGCTGCACTCGCCCCGCTGGGCGCCACATAGGTGATGACCGGCGCGCGCGAATTGAGGATGGCGGAGACGATATCGCGCATGGAGCCTTCGAGGCCGCCCGGCGTGTTCAACTCCAGAAGGACCGCATCGGCAAAGCTGTCATTGGCAAACTTTATGCCGCGCACCACGAATTCGGCGCTCACGTGGTGAATCATCATGTTCAGGCGGATTTCAACCACTCGAGGGCGAGTCTGGGCCATCGCCGCGGGCAGACCACCCTCGGCGCCTATCAAAAGGGTAGCGAAAGCAACCAGCGATCTGAAACTTGGTAATCTCAAGGTACCTTCTTTGCTGCCGAGGGGTGCGAGGGGATTTTGCGGACCAGTTCCTGCGCCTCTCGGCTTTCCGGATCGAGCTTTAAGGCCGCCTCGGCCTCCTGGCGCGCTTGCTCCGGTCGACCGAGGGAAATATAAACCAGGGCCAGACCGATGTGACCCGCAAAGCTGTCCCCAAGCTTCAGCGCGGTTTGGAATTCCCCGGCCGCCTCCTGGTGCTTGCCCTCCGCTTCGAGGACCTGCGCCAAGCTCATGCGCGCATCCCTGTCGCCAGGCACCAGCGAGGTCGCTTCCTCCAGTTCGCGCTCCGCTTCGGACAAGCGCCCCTCGCTCGCGAACCTCGCACCCCGAGACTTGTGAACCGCAGCATGTTCGTCAGCCGGCATACCTGCGAACCGCTCTTCGAGCGCGTTGTGCACGGCCAGAGAAAGCAAGCGGAAGGCGCGTCCGTCGAAATTTTTCTTGAGGCGCGGCTGCGGCAAGACGTCCCGTGATAGTCCGGCTTCCGATCCCACTTCGTGCTGGCCCAGCCAGTCAAGCTGAGTCCGTTCCCCCGCCGCATCACCCAGTTTCCCCGACACAACAGCCAGAAGGGTGTGGGCCTCAGAATCGTTGTCATTCAGCCGGATCGCCTCTTCCAGCGATTTTGCCGCCGCGTCGTATCGGCGGAGGTTCCAGAGGGTGACGCCGCGGTTAAAACAAAAATCGCCGTCGGTCGGATCGCTCTTAAAGGCCCGCTCGAAATCATCCAGGGCTTCCGCATACCGTCCACCCAGGGCCGCCAGCACACCCGCATTATTCGCTACCTCGTCCAGCGGGATTTCTTTGCCGATCCTTTCAAAAGCCCTCTCAGACGATGGGTAATGGCCGAGGAAAAACTCATCCACCCCGAAGAGGAAAAGCGATTCAAGGTAGTGAGGGTCGTCGGCGCCCAGTTTCCTGAGCCACTTCGCCGAGTTGGCATAATCTTTCTGAGCAAAATAGAGTTGGCCAAGGGCAAATGCCGCCCGGTGATCAGCGGGCGCCAACCGGTCAGACTCCAGGAAGAAGTGAATACGGGTGGGATCGTCCGTGACCAGGATGCCCCGGATATAGTTCTCGAAAGCATCCAGCCGCACTTCAGGAAACTTGCGGTCAAAATCCTCTTCAGTGCCGACCGTAAAATTGGGATCGTAAGAAGCCACCAGCCGCCATACTAATCGTGTCTGGAGGTCCACCAGTTCGGCCAGTTCACCGCTCACCTCGATGGCGGGGGAGAGCTTTAACTGGCGGAGGTCAAGCAACCGGGCGCTGGCGCTGAGGCGGTACCCCTCCACATTGAATTTCCCCAAGATAGCCCAATCCACACCCAGGGTTTGAGCTGTTTTGTATTCACTGGCAACAGTCAGAGGTATAACCGCAGGAATACCCAACTGGTCATAGGCGGCATTGCGCTCCCCGCGCTCCAAAACGTAAAAGCCGGGCCCGGAAAGTCGGGAGGAGAGGGTCTCCGCAAAACTCTCCGAGACCCAATTCAGATCTGCCCGGCTACTCTGGTTTTCAAAGGGAAAAACCAGGACGGCATGTACCTCGGAGGCGCCAGCGACTCGCCAGGGGAGCAGCAAAAGTAAGAGTAATGGGAGCGCTTTTCGCATCAAGACTCAATCCGGAACCTGCATTATAGCATTGACTCTGGCGCGGCGCCTGGCGGAGGAATCTCCTCGATCCCCTATGCAACGCTGGAGGCGTGCTTTTATCACCCAACGAGTGTTCGGATTCAATCCTTGATCCCAACCGGGGGGTTGTTCATCAATTCGACGTAAGCAGGGTTCTGACTGATTTTCATATAGTCCGGATCGTTGAGGATTCTCTTCTGGTCTTTGAACCCGTCCTCAAGAGCCCGGCGCAGGCTGCGCACCGCGTCGTCCACACGGCCCAGAGAAGCAAAAACCTTCCCCAGGTAAAAGTAGTATTCGGGATCGGTCCCACGTGCCTCGATGGTGGTCCCGAAGGCGGAGCGTTCCGCGAAGATATTCGGGTCGAGGTTTAAGGCCGTGCGGTATTCCTCCACAGACTCGTTGTATTTCTTCATGTGGAAGTAGGAGGTTCCCAGGTTCAAGTGGTAGGAAGCCGAGTTGGGATTCAGCTTGAGCGCCCGCAAGTAATACTTAATCGACTTCCCGTACTTGTCCTGCATGAAATAAGTGGTTCCAATATTGTTGAAAGGCTCCGTGTAGTTCTTCTGATGCCGAATCGCCTGGTTGTACGCCTTGCGAGCGTCGTGGTAATTCTGGAGCTGCTGATAGGCAATCCCGAGCTTGTTCCACATCATGGCGTCTGCAAAGTGGGCCTGCTTTAGAGCCCGGTAATAGTAATCCACAGCATCCTCGTAAGACTTGCGAGCCATATAGATGTCCCCACGCTCCTCGAAGCTGAGTGGGCGGGACTTGGCGGGGGTTTCGTGCGCTTGGCCAGCCGTGGCAGAAGGCGGCGCAGACTGGCCTTCCTGAGCGCCGGGAAGTGCCCGCGCACTGGGGATGCAGAGGCAGAGGAAAAGCAGAGGCGCGATGAACCCCTTCATCGCGGGTTGAGCCAAGTTTTCAACTCTCATATCCAAACCTCGCAATGACGAGAGACAATCACTAGCCGCCGGACCCAGGTCCTAGCCTTGAGAGGCCGTCTTAGGCTTCGGTTCCGGAGGCGCCGGGGGGTTCGAATTCTTGCCCTCGAAAATCGACAGAAACTTTTTTATGATCCCGTGCCTCCCCGCAGTTGACGGAACCTCCGGCGGCTTGACCGTACCTTGCGGCGGCGCGTCTGTGGCTCCTGAGGAAATGGTCGCCGCTGCAGACAGGTTGGGTTGACCCTGGGGATGAAAGAGCCTTCCCAGGATTCCCCGCGAGACCTGCGGCGCCTGGGGTTCTGTCCCCGCAATGAAGACTTCATTTCGGACGATTCTTGCGTCACTGGTGGTGGAGTTTGTTTCCATCGGAACGGCAACCACGCCCTCCGGCATGGTAAAAGGCTTCGGGTGGTCGTAACCGGGAACTTCTGCGGCGCCTTTCATAAACTCCGTCCAGATGGGCAATGCGGAGGCCGCCCCTGACAGCCTCAGTTCGCGGTCGTCATCGTAGCCCACCCAAACGATAGCCAGCAGGTCTGAGGTGAATCCCGCGAACCAACCGTCGTGCGAAGTCCCTGTCTTCCCTGCCGCAGGGAGCGTGAAACCTCGATTGCGCACCCCGGCGCCCGTGCCGTTGTTGATCACGCTTTCCATCAAGTCCACCATCAGATAAGAGACGCGTGGGTCGAGCACTTGCCGGGTTACTACGGAATCCCGCCAGAGAATCCTTCCCTCGGAGTCGTTGACCGCAAGTATGAACCTCGGTTCGACGAATTGGCCGCCATTCGAAAAAATAGTATAAGCCCCGGCAATCTCCAGCGGCGTTGCCACATAAGCGCCCAGCGCCATGGCGG
>JBEKUR010000172.1:0-12696 GCA_049514855.1 Terriglobia bacterium | reverse complement strand
CACCGAGCGCCACACTCGCGCTCGTTGGGCTGAGAGTGACGGCAATGCTGTCAGTCACCGTCACGTTGGCCGTCTTGTACTTCGAGGGGTCGGCAGCGCTCGCCACCTTTATGACCGCCGGGTTGGGGCTGGGCACATTGACCGGCGGCGCCGTGTAAGTGCACGTCCGGGGCGCCGTGGTCGTGCAGCCGGTCAGCGTGCCTTGCGTAGCGTTGCCATTCAGAACTCCATTGACGTACCAGTTCAGGGCGGTGTTGGTAGTGCCGCTCAGGGTGGCGGTGAACACTTGCGTGCCACCGAGCGCCACACTCGCGCTCGTTGGGCTGAGAGTGACGGCAATGCTGTCAGTCACCGTCACGTTGGCCGTCTTGTACTTCCCGGGGTCGGCAGCGCTCGCCACCTTTATGACCGCCGGGTTGGGGCTGGGCACATTAACCGGCGGCGCCGTGTAAGTGCACGTCCGGGGCGCCGTGGTCGTGCAGCCGGTCAGCGTGCCTTGCGTGGCGTTGCCATTCAGAACGCCGTTGACGTACCAGTTCAGGGCGGTGTTGATGGTGCCGCTCAGGGTGGCGGTGAACAGTTGCGTGCCACCGAGCGCCACACTCGCGCTCGTTGGGCTGAGAGTGACGGCAATGCTGTCAGTCACCGTCACGTTGGCCGTCTTGTACTTCCCGGGGTCCGCAGCGCTCGCCACCTTTATGACCGCCGGGTTGGGGCTGGGGACATTGACCGGCGGCGCCGTGTAAGTGCACGTCCGGGGCGCCGTGGTCGTGCAGCCGGTCAGCGTGCCTTGCGTAGCGTTGCCATTCAGAACGCCGTTGACGTACCAGTTCAGGGCGGTGTTGGTGGTGCCGCTCAGGGTGGCGGTGAACACTTGCGTGCCACCGAGCGCCAGACTCTTGCTGGTCGGGCTGATCGTGACCACGATGGTGGACGTCACCGTCGCCGTGGCCGTCGCCGAGGTGATATTGTCTGCCGCGCTCACTATCTTGAATGTCACAGGATTCGGGTTCGGGCAGTTTACAGGAGGCGCCGTGTAGGTGCGCTTCAAACCGGAGCCTGTAAGCGCTCCGGTCGAGGAATTCCCGTTCGTAACTCCGTTCACGCTCCAAGTCAGACCGGTGTTGGGCGTGCCGCTTACGGTCGCCGTCAGGGTCAGGGTGCCACCCAAAGCAACCGTGGAAGCTGAGGTTTTCAGCGTGAGGGTTATAGCTGCCTGCGCGGTAGTACCGCCCCAAACCCACGCGAGCGCGAAACCCAAACATGACAGTGCGAGCTTTTTCGTAGGATTATTCACTCCTAAGGCCCTTTAACTGACACTTGAACTCTCTCCTGGCGCGATGTCGAGCCAAGTATACTGGCATTTCCGTTTCTATTTTCCGCCCTGTTGACAATATACACCCGACCGCCTCTGAATGCAAGGTCCAGTCGAGCTTTCAGTGCTGGGTGCTTCCACGGACGACGGGAGGGGTCAGTTTTATGTTTCCGGAGAATCCCAAAGCCCGAAACTGCCGCTTTTCCGACCGATTCCTCCGACGCTTTCCCTTCCCCCAACCTCCCTCGTCGCCGAAATCTGCTCCGGTCTGCGGCTCGCCTACCCCGCTGGTGATGGTAGTCCCGCGATCCTGCCGGTGCGCGTCGGACCGTGTTCGTCGATAATCTGAAAAGTGCGGTCCCCGAGCGCCGCGACGAGGCCCATGGCTACGTGGGGCTGGAATCGGTGGAGCACACGCTGTGGGAGATGCTCACCTGGTACGACCGTTGGGTGAAAAATGCTCCCGCATCCGCCAGCGTAACGGCGAAATAGGAATCACACAAGTCTTAAGCTTGGGGCCGGAGCTTCAGGCGGCTCTTGTTCGCTTCCAGGAAAGCCCGCAGGTCCTCGGCGGCATCGAGCAGCTTGTTCCACTGCTCATAGTAGAGCGTCACCGGAAAGCGTCCCAATCCGTAGACGCTCACGCCCCCCTTGTCGCCGACCTTGAATTCCAGCTTCCCACTTTGTTTCGATCCCAGTTGCTTCTCGAGCTGGGCAATCCGGGCCATCAAATCCTCTTTGGTTGGCTCTGACATCGGACGCATCCTCCTGCCGTAGACCGATTGTCGCGCTACTCTCGTTCAGTCACCGGCTCCGTTCCCGACAACGCGGGTCGATACGCAGCACAAACGCGTTGCCAGTTTCACGAACCCGCTATGATAACCGATTTCACCGTAACGAAACAGCCGGGCCAAATCCTCACTTTCGTGTCGCACACCTCGGTAGGGCTTTTACGGCAATGGTAGTGCCCTAATATGGGACGCAGGGCCGGTCACGCCTTGCGGGACCGGCCTAGGGGCCGTCCCCTCCCGCCATGGCGGGAGAGGAGGCGGCCCTACATTCGAATTGGGACACTAGAAGTGGGCCAAATCGACTTGACAAACACACTTAGGCGTATAATGTGCGCGAGTACCTGTACCGTATCACGAGATAGCGACGTTCGTTCCGTCGTCACGCGGCGGATGTCCAATCTCATCCAGCGTGCCGCCTGAACAGACCCAGGTACGGACCACGAACAGAAAGGAAGCTACATGTTTGACAAGTACATGGTGATGACAAGAGGATTCCAGAACGTCATTCAGAACGGACAAATCACCGGTTTCCAGATGAAGGTTCGCATCACGTATTACCGCGGGGTGTTTCTGCCGCTTCTGTCCGGGTTTGATGTCACCGTGGATGGCGAGAACTTCAAGCCGGAAGAAATGCGATTTACCTTGGGAAACCACACCTACACGTTCGACGAAGTGGGGAAGGCGGAGAAGGTACATTGGGACTTCGGCGTTCCGGCGACCTTGACGATTCTCAAGCCCGGCGGGCTGAAGCCCGGGATTCACGATGTTGAGGTGGTCCAGACGGTGAAACCGTCGTACATGCCACCCTCGGGCTTCACCGGAAGAATGAAACGAAAAATAACGTTGGTGGCGTAGGGGAAGCCGAAGTAAAGTTCCAAGGAGGGTCTGGACATGACACGGAAAGAATTCCTGCAGACGTTAACGGCCGCCGCCGCAGCCACATTGGTGCAAACGGGCAACGCCGGCCCCCAGACGGCGAAGCCCAAGTTCAAACGCGGCGTCACGTTGTACAGCTATCAAGAAGAGTATTACAGGCATGCGATGACGCTCGAGGACTGCATCGCTGAGGTGGCGTCGATGGGCGCCGAAGGCATCGAAGTCATCGCGGAAGAGATGGTTCCCAACTATCCTGATCCGCCGGAAGCCTGGGTGGAACACTGGCACGGCCTGATGGAGAAGTACCATACGAAGCCCGCCTGCCTGGACACATTCGTCGACGTGTACTGGGGCGGACACCGTAATATGACCTTGCAGGAATCCGTCGACACGCTGGCAGCGCAGATGAAGCTCGCCAACAGGATGGGATTCAAGGTGATGCGGCCGACGACCGGTCCGGTAAAGGACTCCGCCCCGGCGATGATCGAAGAAGCCCTGCCGATCGCGGAAAAGTACGACATCCGGATCGTGCCCGAGATCCACGCGCCGATTCCCACGAAAGGCCGGTACATTGACTCCTACCTGGAAATCATTGTGAAGACGAAGACCAAGCACCTGGGATTCAACCCGGACATGGGCATCTTCTGCAAGCGGCTGCCGCGTGTCGAACTCGCACGGCACATGCGGGACGGCGCCCAGGAGAAGGTGATCCAATACCTCGATCGGGCATTCCAGGACGGCGTGAGCAGCGACGAAAGAATGGCGGCCGTGCGGAAAATGAGCAGCGCGGAAGCCGATTTGCGCGCGGCTGCAATGACGGGTGGGTACGGCCCAGTAACGAACAATCCCAAGGACCTGCTGGCCATCATGCCGTATTGCTACAACGTTCACGGCAAGTTCTATGAAATGACGGACGACCTCCAGGAATACAGCATTCCCTATGAGGAGGTCATGCCGGTGTTCATCGAAGGCGGGTACAGCGGGTACATCGACAGCGAGTACGAAGGCCAGCGAAGCACGCAGGACTTCAAAGAGACCGATAGCTGCGAACAGGTCCGACGCCACCACGTGATGATGAAGCGGTTGATGGAGGAAGCGTAGACTCCCCATCATTTTCATGGCAATGAATCCAACCAGATGGCCGTCAAGGTCGCCCGACTGGCGCGAGATATGACCAATCACAACACCGAGCCGAGAATATCGCGCCGCGGTTTTCTGCTAACGAGTGTCACGTCCCAGATGCTCGTGCCTCAAGGGCTACGTCAAAGTTCCAGCGTTCGCGAAGAAGCCCGCCCCCGCCTTACCAACCCGTCAGCCACAGCCGTTTGCGGCGTCCTCTCCTTCTCTACTGTCTGAATTGGACACTAGCGCAGCGATAGCGCAGCGATTGATTTCGTGCTTCCAAAATGGTAAATTAGTAGGAGGGGATCGCCCGCCGGCAAGGAGGGGACGCGACCATGAAGTGTCCAATTGTAAGAGTTTTGACCATGGCCCTGGTTTTGGGTCTGGGGACTAGCATAGCCCCGGCACAGAATTCGACGAGTTCAGTGCCGCTTGGTGATCTTGCACGCCAACTCAAAGCACAGCGCGCAAAGTCTGAAGGAAAGTCCAAGGTCTTCACCAACGACGACCTCGCTACCCGGTCGCCGTCGGGTAAGCAATCGGCGGCCTCGCCAGCGAAGTCGTCGTCCACAATCGCCCAAGAGGCAAAGTCGGGGGAGAAGCCCGCCAAAGAGACAAGCGGGAATGAAGCCGGGAAGGAATCCGCGAAAGTGCCCCCGGCTGAAACGGGGGAGCAAACGCACGGCGAAAAGTATTACCGCGAGCGCATGAGCAAACTACAAGATCGGTTGGAAATCGACCAGCGAGAACTTAGTGTGCTCGAACAGAAACTGGGCCAAAACCAGATGCAATACTACCCCGATCCTAACAAGGGCCTGCTCCAGGAAAGCGGTCCCACCGCTATGTCGGACGTTCACAAACTGCAAGACCAGATCGCCAAGAAGAGAGCCGAGATTGCCGCAGATCAGGAGGCTATCGATGACCTCCGGGAGCAACTGCGACGCGAAGACGGTGACGCGGGGTGGCTTCGTTAGGACAGTTCTGGGGTGCGCGACACAAGCGTGATGCCGCGCGGGTTGTGGGTCAATTTGATGTAGAGGCGGCTTTACGCCGCCATTTGGCGAGGTGAACTCGCCGCTACAGCACCAAATTGACCCACTACCGCCGCGCGCGACTTGTGAAGTGGGTCAATTTGATGTAGAGGCGGCTTTACGCCGCCATTTGGCGAGGTAAACTCGCCGCTACAGCACCAAATTGACCCACTACCGCCGCGCGCGACTTGTGAAGTGAAGTTGCAGCTCACCACGCCGGGGGGGAACATATGATAACAAGAATTAGCGCATTTTCCTTCGTGGTTGCCATCACTTCCCTGCCCTTGCTTGCGGCGCCACAGCAGTCGCTGGGAGATCTTGCCCGGCAACTACGCCAGCAGCAGCTTAAGGCTGGGCTGAAAACCACTAAGGTTTACACAAACGATAATCTGCCTGCCCACCCGCCGGATGAAACCCGCGCCGCGGCCTCGGGCATGTCGAGCACTCCTGCCCTAAGCTCATCTGACAAGGCACAGGCAGAACGCGATGCCAGTCACGCGGCCGGGGAAACCAGCAAGGCGCCTGAGACGGGCCAAGCTGCTAATGAACCGGCGAAGCCGGAGAATAAGGAAGGAACTAAGGAATACTGGCAAAGCAGGTTCAAAACCGCGCGCGCCCGACTAGCCGACGCCGAAGAACGGCAACAGCTCGCAGAAGACGAATTAAACCTCCTCCAGATTCAGGATGCACGCGAACTCAATGCCACCACGAAGGCTGAACTTGCCGACAAGATTAAGGCCAAGGAGGTTGAGGTGTCAGGGAGTCGAGCAGCGACTGAGAAGGCCCAGAAGACTCTTGAGGACCTTGAGAACGAATTCAAGGCGAGCGGCGCGCCGGATGAATGGAGTGAAACAGAGACAGAAACCAGCAGGGAGTAGGTGGTAGATGGTAGGTGGTAGGTGGGGGAAGAACTCCGGCCCCAAAGAAGAGTGACGAGCGACGAGTGACGAGAGGAAGGCCAAAAGTCAGAACGCGGTAGGCGATGCGGAGAACAAAGAAAGCAGATCAGAATTCAACATTGCCCCAGGCCCTCGCAACCGCCTGGCAATAAGTCAATGAATCAGTCGCTTACTCAGAGCTCTTGTGCCTCCAAGCTCCTTTCTTCAACTAACCACTGACAACGGACCACGGACAACTGACAACGGACCACGGACAATTGACAACGGCGCCCGGAATGACGTGCCGCTTCCTTCTTTCAGCAGCCGCTCAAGCCTTTTCCGCCAGATGGAGTGCCGCAACCCCGCCCGTAAAATTAGCGTAACGGACGTTTTGAAAACCCTCCGCGCACAGTAATTCTGATAACGCTTGCTGGTTGGGGAACTTTGACACCGAATCGTGAAGGTACTGGTATGGCCCCCGAACGCCGGAGACCCAGGTCCCGATCTGCGGCAGCATATGGCGGAAATAGAACCGAAAGAAGGGTCCAAAAACCGGCCAACGAACCTCTGAAAACTCAAGAATGGCAAGGATGCCCTGGGGCTTGAGAACCCGCCGTATCTCCCTGAGCCCACTCACGTAGCTGGCCAGGTTCCGAAAACCGAAAGCAAGGGTTGCAACATCCAGAAACTCGTCAGGAAATGGCAAAGCCAAAGTATCCGCCTCGAGGAACAGCGTTGAGTGACGGAGGGCCTTCGTCTTGGCGAGCCGGAGCATGGGGTGGCAGAAATCCGTCCCGAACACTCTGCCGGCCGAATACCGTTCCAGCTCGAACGCAAGGTCACCCGTGCCGCAGCACAGGTCCGCTACCTTGGAATGCGGACGCTCCAGGACGCGGCGCAAAGCCTTCGCAGTGGCCTTCCGCCAGGCGATGTCCCGACCCGCAGAAAGGAAATGGTTCAGGAAATCGTAACGCGGCGCGACCGCCGAAAACATCTTCCGGACCACGCGGGGGGTGGGGTCAGTGGCGTCCGGAGAACCCGGTGGGCTTTCCCCGAGAGGAGCGTTTGCAGCATCACTCATGCCAGCCGCCCCGCTGCACGTCCCGGAAAGCAGCTTCGACGAGGTTCAGAGGGACTTGATCTGAAATCCGGACTTTGCCGATCCGTTCCGGAATAACCCAGTGAATTCGGCCTCGGACAGCCTTCTTATCCTGCGGCAAAAGCTCTAAGATTCGGCGCACTCGAAGGCCATGTAGGGTGGGCAGGGGGCTAACCTGCCGCACCAAGCGCGCAATTCGCTCGCCTTCCGCGGGCTCGAGCACTCCCAACAGCTCTGCCAGGCGTGACACTATGAGAATTCCCCAACCCACCGCCTCCCCATGCAAAAATCGCCCGTAGCCGCTCGCTTCCTCGAGCGCATGGCCGAAGGTGTGGCCCAGGTTAAGAACACGCCGCAGACCGGCTTCGCGCTCATCGCGGCTGACCACCTCCACTTTGACTTTAGCCGCACGCGCCAGGATTTCCTCCAGCTCCCTAGCCTGCTTGGGAAGAAACTTCGACGCCTTCGCTTCCAACTCTTTGAATAAGCCCGGCCCCGAAAGGATGGCGTGTTTTGCAACTTCAAAGAAGCCGGATCGGAACGATCGCTCGTCAAGCGAAGCAAGAACCGTAGGCTCTGCGAGCACCATGCGCGGGGGGTAAAACGTTCCGAGCAGATTCTTCATGGCACGCACGTTGACCGCCGTTTTCCCGCCGATGGAGCTGTCCACCTGGGCCAGGACAGTGGTGGGCACCTGCAGGCAGTCAATGCCGCGCATGTAGGTGGAGGCGACAAACCCACCCAGGTCGCCGACCACACCCCCACCAAACGCCACAAGCAGTGAGCGCCGGTCTGCCCTTTTTTCCAGCAACTCAGCCCCAACCTCCTCCACCATCATGACGCTTTTCGAATTCTCGCCGGGGGGGACGAACAAGGGCCGGGCGCTTTTCACGCCGCCTTCGCGGAGAAGCTTCTCCCCCCAACGCTCCCACAAATGTCTTTCGGTGAGGATGAAAATCGCTGAGTAGCGATCTTGTGGGAAGTCGGCGAGGGCCCGCCAAGCCCCGCAACCCACGTTGACGCTGTACTTGAAACCTTTAGACCTCACCCAGAAACGTTGCATATGTAATCCCTTCCCTGGC
Source organism: Terriglobia bacterium (assembly GCA_049514855.1). Taxonomy (GTDB): domain Bacteria; phylum Acidobacteriota; class Terriglobia; order UBA7540; family UBA7540; genus CAVROP01. The sequence continues at coordinate 4,502 of JBEKUR010000172.1, read as the reverse complement.
CCCAAGCCCCCAGTTCCCAGCACCTAGCACCTTGCACTTGACAACTGGAACCCGCCATCCTACCCCACCTACGACCTACCACCTACTACCTACCTCCTTCTGTCAAAACACCACTGATACCACCACGCCACGCTCACAGCAAGAGCCGGCAGGCGAATCGTTGAACCTGTTGCAGGCGCGTGATGTCAAGGCTATCATTGAAATGCCATGTCAGGAAAGAGAGAGCGCCAAGTTGATTTTCTTATCCTCGGCGGAGGAATTGCCGGCACGCGGGCCGCCGTTGAACTCGCCCGAGCCGGTAAGGTTCTGGTTCTAACCAAAGACGAACTTTACGAATCCAGTACAGAATACGCCCAGGGAGGAATCGCCGCGGCCCTGGGTGAGGACGATGAAGTAGGACTGCACCTCCATGATACATTACGTGCCGGCGACGGGTTGTGCCGGGAAAAAGCCGTGCAAATCCTGGTGAGCGAAGGCCCACAGCAGATTGAGCAACTAATCGCATGGGGGATGCGCTTCGACCGCAACGGAAACAAGCTGGCCTTCACGCGCGAGGGGGCGCACAGCCGTTCGCGCGTCCTGCACGCGCATGGCGATTCCACCGGCAGCGAAATCCTGCGGGCCTTGATGGCGAAGGCAAAGTCCCACCGCGCCATCCAGTTCCTGCCTCGCGCCTTTGCGGCTGACCTTTTGGTGGACGTGAATCGGGTTTGCGGAGTGACCTTTCTCGATGAAAAGACATCCTCGCTCCAGACACTGTACGCCAAAGCGGTGCTGCTGGCGACGGGCGGGCTCGGGCAGGTTTACAGGGAAACTACCAACCCTCTGATCGCCACGGGTGACGGCGTGGCCATGGCGCATCGCGCGGGCGCGCTGAGCAGCGACATGGAGTTTGTGCAGTTTCATCCCACGGCCTTGTACGCCAAGCAAGCCCCACGTTTCCTTCTCTCCGAGGCCTTGCGCGGCGAAGGCGCTTATCTTCGCAACATTCTCCTGGAACGGTTCATGCCCCGCTATCACGAGGCTGCGGAATTGGCGCCACGCGACATCGTTTCGCGCGCCATTATCATGGAGATGCAAAGGACCAAGAGCGAATGCGTTTACTTGGACCTGACGGAACTTGAACCCAAGCATGTTAAAAAACGCTTTCCAAGAATCTACTCGACTTGCCTGCACTACAACATCGACATCACCGCCCACCTCGTCCCCATTCGCCCTGCCGCTCACTATGCTATGGGAGGTGTCGCAACGGACTTGCACGGCGCCACTTCCTTGAAGGGCTTGTACGCAGCCGGTGAGGTCGCGACCACAGGCGTCCACGGCGCCAACCGTCTGGCCAGCAATTCCCTTCTGGAAGGCTTGGTGTTTGGCGCCAGGGCGGCCTCCGCCATGATCGACCAAAGGCGGGAATTCAAGCCACCCCTGCCGCGCAAGGCTCCAAACCCCGTAGCAGGCCGCGCTACCCCCGGGCCGCACCTGAATACGCGGGACGCTGAGCCGGCGCGCCTGTCGCCGCAAGAAACCGTGAACGAGGTCCGGTCCATTCTGTGGGATAAGGTGGGTATTATCCGCACCGGCAAGGACCTTTGCGACGCCATCAAGCGGCTCGATTCGGTTGTGCTGACTGGTTCGACTGCACCATCCCGTCAGTTCTACGAGGCCCGCAATATTCTACAGGTCGGCAGCATAATCACTCGATGTGCCCTGGCGCGGGAGGAGAGCCGCGGCGCCCACTACCGGTCAGATTTTCCCTTGAAGGACGAAGCCATACCCGCGAAGCACTCGTTTACTGCAAGACACGCACCCGTCTTCTTCGCCTAGCGACGCACTGAGCGAAGTCGTCAGTTGTCAGTGGTCAGTTGAAAAAACGCGTCTCGGGAGCAGAAAAGCAGACAGTGATTGATCCGTTGCTTCATTGACTCACTGTACCCTGACACCTGAAACCTGACACCTGAAACCTGTTCTCCTGCTCGTCACTCGTCACTCCTCACTCGTCACTGTTTTTCCAGCCCTGCGCAACGACGCGGCCACGGCCAAGGTGATGGCGACCAGGATGACAAGTAACGCCCACCCCGTCGGGATCCTAACAATTCGTGCGATCAGCATCTTCGCCCCCATAAACATCAGCACCACAGCCAAGCCATGCCGCAAGTAACGAAATCGTTTCACTGCACCGGCAAGCAGGAAGTAAAGTGCCCGCAGCCCAAGCACGGCAAAGATATTGGAGGTATAGACAATAAATGCATCTTGGGTCACCGAGAAAACCGCAGGAACAGAATCCACGGCAAAGAAAACATCCGTTATTTCGATCATGAGAAGTACGAGCAAGAGTGGCGTGGCAAACAAGCGCCCCTCCCGTCGAACAAAGAACTTTCCCCCCTCGTAGGTCGGTGTAATGGGGAGAAGCTTTCTGGTCAGCGTCAGCATGCGGCTGCGCGCTGGGTCGAACTCCCCCCGACCTTTGTGCAGCAATCTCGCTGATGCGACGACGAGGAAGATCGCCAGGAGGTACAGGAACCAGTGGAAATGAGAAATCAATTCCACGCCCGCGAAGACAAACACCCCCCTCGTCACCAGAGCCCCCAAAATACCCCAAAACAAGATCCGATGTTGGTACTGGAGAGCCACCGCCGCCGAAGTGAAGATCACTACAAACACGACGAGGTTGTCCAAGGAAAGCGATTCCTCAATGATATAGGCGGCGAGAAAGTCCAGGGCGTCATGAGGGCCACGCCAGAAGTAAATCGAGGCGCAAAATGTAATTGCCAGGAACACCCAGACGGCGCTCCACAGAGTCGCCGCCGTAGAGGAAATTACATGCGGCTTGCGGTTAAGGAAACGAAGATCGAAGCCCAGGAGGGCGAGCACGAGAACAAAGAAACCCATCCACGCTATGGATTGGCCCATCTTGTACAGCCCATCTTGTACTGCGTTAGTAGTCCGTGGTCAGTAGACCCACCACGGCGGATCAGTTGAAAAAAGCGGACTCGGGGCTAGGGCGATTTTGGATTTTAATTCTAGATTTTGGATTGCCCCCGCCCACCACCCGTTGCCGACCTGCGGTCTTCTGACTTCTGACTCCTTGCGCCGCCCATCGCGGAGGCTAGTTCTTACGGGGGGATTTCTCGAATTCTATGAGCGTGGCTGTCACTACGCGGCCCACTATGGTCAGGCTCTGGGGACTGCAATGATCGAGCGTGTCCTGGGCCGAATGCCAGTAGCTGTTATGGGGTCCGTAATCAAAATCGATCAAATCCACTGCGGAGACGCCCGCATTGATGAACGGCATGTGGTCATCATCGGCAGCATCCCGGCTGTCCACAAAATACTTGCCGTAGCCCAGGCGCTGGGCAACGTTGAAGACCAAACCACTCAGCCAGGGCGTGGAGCTGCTTTCGCGGGGTATGCGGAGCTGCGCATCACCAATCATGTCAACCAGGATAAGAGCCTGAATGCGGCTTAGTTCACCGTTCGTGGAGAGCTTCTCGACCAGGTGCCGGCTTCCGTAAAGGCTGTCTGTAGCGGACCAATCCCGCACGGCTTCTTCCCCGTCAAAGAAGACCAGCCAGTAATTTAGCGCATTGCGTCTTGCCCCCAGGACTCGAGCAAGTTCAACCAGGAGCGCAGCGCTGGAGCCACCATCATTGGCGCCCAGGAAACGGAATTCGTCGAAACGTTTTGTATCGTAATGGCCGGCCACGATCACCGTCTCGCGACGCGAACCGCGAAACTTGGCAATCAGGTTGTCCATGGGGATCGGCCCGATGGGGGTATTCGCCACAAAGGGATCTTCTTCCACCTGTGCCCCCGTGCCTCGAAGTTCTTGAATTAACCATTGGCGGGTTTGGGTCAAAGCCGGGGAGCCCGAAGGTCGGGGACCGAAACCCACAAGGTGCTTAAGATCCTCAAAGGCACGCGCCCCACTGAAGCTCGGTGGCTCGGCTCCAGGCGAGAGTGAAGCAAGCGCGAGGCACACCCACCCTACCATCAAGGCCAGGGGACGCCGCCGCTCCGCACGTTTACGCCTCAGCACGCTTTTGCTTCCACCTCTTGCGCAGATAGACAAGCCAGGAGAGCCCAATGCTGAGAACGTAGAGCCCCACCATGGGAATCCAGAGAATGAATAGGGTGGCTATGTCAGGAGTAGGAGCAATGGCAGCGGCAGCTACGGCCGTCACCAGCACCGCGTAGCGCAGTTGCTTCAGGAGGAACTTGGGAGTCACAATCCCAAACAAAGACAGGACCAGAATAATAACCGGCAGCTCAAAGACCAGTCCCACGCCGACGATGATGGTCATCGCAATACTGAAATACTCGTTGATGGTCACCATCGGTTGGAATCTGTGGCCGAACACCAGCAGGAATCGCAAAGCCGGGGGAAAAGCCAGCTTGTAAGCAAAGAGCCCGCCCGAAATAAACAAGCCACTTGTCAGCAGCACAAACGGCCATATGTAGCGCTTTTCATGGCGGTAAAGCCCCGGGGAAATGAAAAGCCAGAGCTG
>JBEKUR010000171.1:0-12826 GCA_049514855.1 Terriglobia bacterium | reverse complement strand
AGAATTAGGCTGCCAGGGGTGCCACATGTTCCGCATCGAGGGAGATGTGGTCGATCCCCGGGTTAAACGATCGGCAACGCTGACGCTCAATCTCCACGAGATTCCCGGCGGCCATTCCATCCAGCAATTGAACAAGGCCATCAAAGCTGACCTCTCCACCACCAGAGAAGGCGACCGGCTGCGGGTTGTCGTCAAGCTGAGCAATCGTGGTGCGGGACACTACGTGCCCACGGGGTCGGCGTTGCGCCAATTGATCTTGGAACTCCAAGCCGATTCCTTGGCCGGGCATCATTTCAGCGAGCAACGGATCTACCGTCGCACTGTGGCAGACCGAAGTGGCACCGTCCTGAATCGCGAGGATTTAGTTTTCATCAAAGGCGCCCGGGTCGTGACGGACACGCGCCTGGCGCCCAATGAGACGAAAACCGAAACGTTCTCCTTCCCCATACCGCAGGGAACTCAGACGCGAGTGAGGGCCAGCCTCTACTACTATTACTCCCCTCTAGCCTCTAGCGAGGCGCAGCAGAAGGTCACGTTTCTGGAGCTCACGCGCCTGGTCCAATAGAGGGATGATGAAAATCCACCTCTCCCGCCATAACGGGAGGGAAGGAGGACCGAAGCCAATTGGGTCTTCCCGGCCCTGTGGACGTTTCAGCGATCAGTAACTATCGGCATCCTTCCTCGTCCGCCAGTAAGAGTGGCGGACTCCTAAGGGTGACACAATATGCCTTTCTGCGGCATTCCGCCGGAATACGGGTCGGAACCGATCGGGTATGCCATTCCCATGAGGTACGCGCTTCGCCGCCTTCCCTTCCAAGCACTCCCCCGAACTCCGTGGAGTTAGAAATCCATTGACATGTCATTCTGATCCCGCCTTGTGGGAGAAGTCTCTCAGCATCTTAGGACCAATAGCCGCGAAGGCCCCATGTCGACTCGGAACGTCTGGGTAGGCACGTTCTGTACCTGAATGTCCAAGCTGAATAACCGTCAAGGTGTCAGCGTGTCGCAATACACACGCAGAGGCCCACTGTTGAGGAAATTAACGCACCCTGTGGAACTTTTCCACGTGCTGCATTTATCAACACCTCATGAAAACGGAGAATGGCTTTGATTTGTAATGCTTTACAGCAAAAATCAAAGATTAAGAGAAACTAACAATGGAGACATATTTGCTCTTGGTAAATGATCGGAGGTCCTTCACGTCGGTGTTGGTATCTTTGGCAGCGGTAAGACAGCAAAGAAGCACTCAGAAGGCAAATCTGGGCCTCCTTCTTTTGCTGCTGGCTTTCTTAGCCTTGCTTTCACCCCGTGTTTTTGCTGAAGAACCCATCGCGCATCCGTTCATCGAACAAAAGGACATCAAGTCCGAGACCTGTCTAACCTGCCATCCCGAGAAAAAGCAAGGGAAGTTTGTCCACTCCGCAGTTGGGATGGGTTGTGAGAACTGCCACCAAGCCACATCTGAAAAAAACAAGACAACCATCAACCTAGTCGCCACCGGCGGCGACCTGTGCGCGATGTGTCATGAGGCCGCAAAGGATCCTGTGCTTCACGGCCCCTATAAGAATGGCCAATGCCTTACTTGCCATGATCCACATTCCTCCGAATTCAAGGCACAGACACGGGCGGCGGCAAATTCACTCTGCCTCGCCTGCCACGGACTTCAGCGAGTCCAGGGCGAAACGATAACCCTTTTCAGCTCTCAGAAAATCTCGAAGGCCGATTTTGATGCAATTCCGAAAATCGAGCTTGACCTCTCGCTGCGCTTCGGACACCCCTGGGTGACTCATCCGGTTGCCCAGGTAGCGGACCCTTTGCGCCAGGGGGAAAAAATGTCATGCCTGAGTTGCCATACTCCTCATGCATCGGCGCAAGAGAACCTCATCGTTACCGCGAAAGGCGCTCGGAACGTTTGCTTCGCATGTCACGAAGCCATCGACGGACGAGCGGCAGCCAAAAATGAGCGCCAGCCACAGTCACAGGCTGGGCAGAAACTCAAGTAGAGGCCGGATACCCCGGCGAAGTCTGGAGAGAAGGTGAACCCGTGAGAGTCAGACTGCCGAAGTCAAATGGAACTGGCCTTGCCTTGGCGGTCGTCCTGGTAATGCTTTGGAGAGCGCCGGTTTTTGCGGGAGGGGGAAGCAAACAAAAGGCGCCGCTTGGCTCTTCCGCCACTGACCCGGCCAACTTGGTTTGGCCTCTGCCTCCAGACAAGCCGCGAGTTCGGTTCCTGGAAATGTTCTCCAACAACTATGACATCGAGCCGCGGAAGAAGCGCAGTCTGGTGGATCGAATGGTGGGCAATGCCGACCCCAACAAAGTCGAGATCTTCCGGCGGGCGTCCGGCGTGGCCAGTGATTCTCAAGGACGAATTTTGATCACCTCGGCCCAGAACGCCACACTTTATGTGCTGGACAAGGGACATAAGGAGGTCATCCGAATCAGAGGTGACCGAGGAATTGTGCTCAAGATGCCACTCGGCCTGGCCGTGGACAGCCACGACAATATCTACGTTTCAGACCCGTCGCAGCACATGGTCATGAAGTTCGACCGCGATGGCCACTTGCAAGCCATGATCGGGCAGAACCCGGCGCTCCAGAACCCTGCCTTGCTGGCGCTTGATGAAGTCCGGCGCAGGCTTTTTGTGGTTGATAGCCACCTCCATCAGGTACTGGTCTACAACCTGGACACGCTGCAAAACATCGCCGCGGTTGGTAAGCGGGGCGCTAAAAACGGGGAATTCAACTACCCGGTCGGAGTCGGGGTGAACCGGGACGGTTACTTTGCGGTGACCGATACGGGAAGCTGTTCAGTCCAGATTTTCTCCCCAGACTTCAAATTTGTGCGGCGCTTCGGCGGGCGGGGCGATCGGCCTGGCTACTTTACGCGGCCGAAGGGCGTGGCGTTCGACAGTGAAGGCAACATCTGGGTGGTGGACGCCGCCTTCAACAACCTCCAGATCTTCGATCCCAAAGGAACGATCCTGATGTTCGTAGGCAATTTCGGCAGCGCGCCGGGCGCCTTTAACCTGCCCTTGGGAATTTACATTGACAAGCAGGACCGCGTTTACGTCGGGGATGCGCTTAATTCCCGCGTGCAAGTTTTTCAGTTTTTAGGCGGCGACCACCCGGGCTCGCCACGCAATCCAGGAGAAAGGAGGTGAGAAAGCTTTTCCACAAGTGCGGAGAAACATTCTCCAGCTTCACCAAGAAAATTCTTTTGAGAGGTCATTATGAGAATTCTAAGAAGACTCCTACTGGCGATGCTTGTGCTGGTGGCTCTGACCGCAACGGTCTGGGCCAAGTCTAACAAAGCAAACATCGTCGGTTCACCGCACGATTTGACGAACGATACCTGGTCCGCAACTTCAACCGGTACCGCCAGCAGTATCACGACCAATCTTTGCTTCTTCTGCCACATCACACACAAGACCGCGACGAACAGTTCGGGGACGGGGAGTACAGCTTCTCTAGCGCCGGGTTATTTGCTCTGGAACCACACTCTTTCCTCCCAAGGGACCTACGGCGTTTACAGCAGCGACACGTTCACCGCTCTGCTGACTAAGGCCGGCGTCTCCCCACCCACCGACCTCGGGAATAGCAACAACATCACTTCGGCGACTACCAGCAACCTGTGTCTGAGCTGCCACGATGGTACGGTCGCGATTGCTAGCTTCTATGAGCAGGGATTCGGGCTTCCAGGGCAGAATTCGTATTGGAACAATACGCACGGCAACTCCTTGGACATGTATACTGGAATGCAGATTTCGGACCTGACCAAGTCGCACCCTGTCAACTTCGCATATACCGCTGCCCTGGCGACTGCAGCCTCGATGACTGTCCCGGCCTCCCTTAATTCGGTTGACGCGAGTGGAGATGTACCCCTTTACGGTGGCGCGGGCTTAATGCAATGCACGACTTGCCATGACCCGCACAATGGGCCGACAGCAGTGAGGGGCACTGTTTTCCCCTTCTCCCGAAGTACCCTCCAGAGTTACGCGGGTAGCGGTGGTTTTTGCACATACTGCCACACTTAATACCAATCGAGGGGGCGCTAGTGCACCTGGCGCCTCCTCCTAATTTTTCCGGCCGCGGAGGTCTTGTCAGTCTACATCAGCCCTCTGTAGCCGGCTGGTCCACATCACCCTGGTTTCGTTTGCATCTTTGGAAGCTTGGTGGGATGGCAACGTGCCCGTGAGCAAGCGGAGAGACAGTGAGAGCAAGACTGGCAATTCAACTCGTGACGATTGCCTTAGCGGCCGCGCTGTCGAGTTTCGGACAGGAGCCGACCCCTGAACACTGGCAATTGCAAGGCACCCTGGGCGCAGACCTCAGCAGCACCACCAGCACGCAGTTATTTGCGCCTTCCAATTCCAACAATACTTCCGAGTATTCAACCGTCGGCGGAGATTTGAGCGTCCTCCTGGGCGGGTACCTGAAAGACCCCAAATTCATTCCCTTCACAATGGACTTCAGCGGCGAGCATGGCTCAAACAAGGTGGCCCTGGGCGGGTTTCGAGACAACGTCTATGACTTCGGTTTCGAAGCATCTTTCCTGCCCGACCGCCCGTTTCCGCTCCGCATCTTCTACCGGAAGAGTGAATACGGGGCCAATGGCACAGGTTTTGGCCAGAATTCAGACACCTCCTCATTCGGATTGACGTGGGCTCTTCGGGTCCGCCGCTTGCCTCACCTGGACATCCACTACCTCAAGCAAGCCAACGAATTGCAACTGCCCACCTCGCTCACCAATTCGAGCTATCGCCTGAACGAACTCGGTATCGATGCGTCCGATCAGTGGAAGAGTTGGAAATGGAGCGCCGACTTAAGCGACTTCTCCACCATCAACAACTCGGTCGAGGCTCTCGCTCTTTCGACTCCGTTCCAGGAAAATCTGAAAATGCAGGATCTTCTTGTAACACGCACCTTTTGGGACGACAAGGCTCGGTTTAACTTTGCGGACCGCCTTCTATGGCAACAGGAAAGGGTCCTGGGCCAGCCTGCCGGGCAGTTCACGGACGCTTATGTCAATTCCCAACTCCAGATCAAGCACACGCCCAAACTTTCCTCGACCTATTATTACACTTTTACCAACATCTCCCAGAGCGGTGAGACTTCCCTAAACGGAACAGAGGGCACTAGCAGCAACATAAGCCTGATTCAGGTCCCTGCCTTCACTTCGAATACCCTTGGGGGGAGAGTGGATTATCGGGTAATCCCCAGCTTGAGTCTCTTTCAACAAGTTCAAGAATATCGTGTAACGGCAGTGCAAGGAGTGGCGGAGGCGGAAACCTCCGAGATGGATTCTTTCAGTGGCGCCTCTTTTGGGAGAGTGTGGCGGGGCCTTGAATTGGGGGGGACTTATGCCGGCCACTTCCAAGTGCTGGGGACTACCCTGGGGCACCACCCGGCAACGTTCTCAAATGACCTGGAGGGAAGAGTTAGCTGGGGCGCCCCCCGGCGCGTCCGTCTGGTTGCTTCCGGGGTGGATTCAAAGGACAACCTCGTTGATCAACTCGGGGGATTCTCTACCAACCGCAGCCTGCGCCTGCAAGCGGAAACATCTCGCTTCTTTGGCTGGCATCTGCGGGGGAGCGCCGAACGTGCTCGATTGGAGTACCTGAGCGTCAGCGGCGACATCAAATCGAATACTACGAACTATGCGGCGCAGGTCGAGCAACGACGGCTGGCGCTGAGCGTGGGCCACCAAACCTTAGCGGGCGCGGGCGCGCTATTTCCCGCCATCTTGAGCGCCCAGCAGTTTCTAAGCATTCCGCTGCCCTTGAGCGAGTTGGTTGCCACCCCCTTGCTCAACCGACTCTCACGCGTCGACACGGCGGCGGCCACTCTCCGTGTGCGTAAGCAATTTGATGTGTCGGCCGATTACATGTCGGAAAGGGATCAGCTCGCCCTCTCGCAACCGAAATTCCGCACGGTGGACGTCAGCGCCCGCTACCGTGTGGGCAAAGTCCGTGTACAGGCTGGCTTCGGGTCCTACCGGATCGAGAACATAACCGTCCCCGTCCGGACAGGCAACTTCCTGAACCGCTACTTCTTGCGAGTGACGAGAGATTTCAAGATATTCTGAGGGTAATCGTTGTCGCGCCTTAACCCAATTCGCCTTTTCGCGAAAAAGCTCCCGCGAGTGGTTGCAGTTTTCTGCTTTCTGGCTGTTTTGCTTGGGCGGCTGATGGTCGCGGATAGTCCGAAGTCCGCAATCAATCCCATCGCCTTGGGCGCGGTGGACTGGGTGGGCGAACTGCGCAGCGCTGCCGATGTTAAGGGAAAGCCATCCTGGGCCAAGCGGTTTTTGAAGGCGGTCATCGGGCTTGACGATCAGCAGAAAGCCATGCTGGCGCCCAACGGCGTCTGCGTGGACCCGCAAGGAAGGATCCTGGTAGCCGATACCAAGGAACGAGTCCTGCACGTATTTGACCCGGCGCGCCGGCGGTATCAAGAATTCCACCCGCCCGATTCCGATCCCTTCCTGGCGCCCATTGCAGTGGCCTGCGATGCGCAGGGGCGGATTTATGTTTCCGATGCCCTGCGCGCGCGCGTCTTCCTTTTTAACCCCCAGGGCAAGTACCTGCGGGCGCTGGGCGCTGTGGACCGCGAAGAAAGCATCTTCAAACGATCCACGGGAATCGCCGTGAACAGCCAGCGCGACCGCCTTTACGTTGTCGACACCATTGCGATGCGTGTCGTGATGATGACGCTCGAGGGCAGGGTGGTTGGCCGCTTTGGCCAGCGTGGGGCCGGACCCGGCGAGTTCAATTATCCGACCTACATCGCCGTGGCTCCCGATGGATCCCTGTGGGTCACCGATTCGTTGAATTTCCGTGTCCAGCACTTTGACCCTGAGGGGAAGTTCCTTTCCGCATTCGGAAGTCCGGGCAGCGGGCCAGGCGATTTTGACAAAGCCAAGGGCATTGCCGTGGACGAGCAGGGCCGCGTCTACGTGGTCGAGGGCCGGAACGACCGCGTGCAGGTCTACGATGCGGAAGGGCGTTTATTGTTTGTCTTCGGCTCAACGGGAGCCGGTTCGGGAGAGTTTTTCCTTCCCACCGCCATCACCTTGGACAGCGAAAACCGGATTTACGTGGCGGATGGGTTCAACCGCCGAGTGCAGATGTTTCGCTTGCGGCCGCAAGACATTTCTCCCCGCGGAGGGCAGTAAATGCGGCGGTCGAGTTACATTGGGTTGTTCGTGCTCTGGGCTGGCATGGTCCCGCCGGCGTTTGGAAGCGGCAAGGTATCTGCCGTGCTGAATTCCAAGCACGATTTTCGGGCTTCTTCGCAAGCCACCATCCGCTCGGTTTCCGGCAGGGACGCCTGTGTCTTCTGTCACACCCCGCACAACTCGAGCCCCGCGACCTATTTGTGGAACCAGAAACTGTCAACGGCGCAGTTCCCGGCTTACTCCAGCACGACGCTACAGTCCAACGTCGCGCCTATTCAGCCGCAGGACGTCTCCAAGCTGTGCCTGAGTTGCCATGATGGGACGATTGCCTTGGGCGACACCGTCAATGATGGGCTGTTTCAATTTGTGCAAGGCTCGGCGTATGCCCTTCCGGCGAGTTCTGCTTCCAACCTGGGAGCGAACAATAGACTCACGGACGACCATCCGTTTGGTTTTGTCCCTGCGCACACAAGTGAGATCAAGCCCCTTACAGTCGCCGGCCCGGTCCGCCTGGATGGCGCCGGAAAGGTGCAGTGCACCAGTTGTCACGATCCCCACCAGGAGAACTTGGATCCGACGATGGGAAAATTCCTCGTGACCCAGAACTCCGAATCCGCGCTCTGCTTAACGTGCCACGTCCAGGCGGGTTGGGAAAACTCCTTACACCGGAGGCTGCCGGACCCGAACGAGGACGCCAAGTATACCCTAGCCCAAGGCGCTCACACCGGGTACGTCGGGGTCAAGAATAATGGCTGCGAGAGCTGCCATCGTCCACATTCCCCTGCGACCGGTCAGAGGCTGGTGAAGTTCGTGGAAGAAGCCACGTGCTACCAGTGCCACGATGGGAGCGTAACTACTCTGAACATCAAAGGCGAATTCCTCGCCAAAACTTACCGGCACCCGGTCGAAATCACGCCCTCGGTCCACGATGCGTCGGAGAGTCCGACTTCCACGCTGCACCCGCTTCCAGAAACCGGGAGTGGCACGCCCCGCCACTCCGAGTGCGTAGACTGCCATGAACCCCACTTCGCCAACAGCACATCGGCGCAGCCGCCCCTGGTGAACGGGGCGTTGCTGGGCGTAAGAGGGCAATCCGCAGGCAATACGTACACACTCCAAAGCAGCAACGAATACGAGATTTGCTTTAAGTGTCATGCCGACAGCGCGAATAAGCCTCAAGCCACCGATTTCAGCGTGGTGGGCGTGGGCTACGGGCGCAATCCACAGCGAATGTTCGAGGCTGGCAGTCCCAACCGCTTCAACACGCGCCTGGAGTTCCAGTTCAGCCCTTCGTTTCATCCCGTGACACGCCCCCGGGATCTGTCCACGGGCTTGGGGGGTGACGTGCCAAGCCTGCGACGGCAGCCAATCACGCCGGGCGGATCTGCACTGGCCAACCGCCAACTTTCGGGCGTCGCTTACATCTACTGTAGCGATTGCCACAACAACGACACAGGGCGCAATTTGGGAATATCCAGCGGCCCCATGGGTCCGCACGGCTCGAACCTGCCGCACCTGCTCGAACGGGCAAGTTCCTTAGAACCGCCGGCGGCGGCGCCCGGAGCTTCGTCGGCTGGCGTCGCCTACGCGCTCACCAATTACGCTCTGTGCGACAAGTGTCATGACGTGGAAGGGAGCGTCCTCCGGGACCAAAGCTTCACATATCATGGAATTCACGTCCGCGACGCAAGTGCAGCTTGCTCCACATGCCACGCTCCTCATGCCTCACAGGGGCCCATGCTGATTGATTTTGACCGTACCATTATTGGTCCCAGCAGCAGCGGCAGGCTCGAGTATCAGCGCCTCGGCGTGCGCAACGGCACCTGCTACCTCACCTGCCATGGCAAAGACCACAACCCCGCCACTTATGGCCCTGGGGTTTCTCCAGGGTCCCTATTGCCTACCGGGTCGTTTTCGAGAAACAATCGTCGTGGCGCGATTCACGCCCAGTAACTTTCTGAAGTGGGTGGGTGGTACGCAGTATGTAGTAGGTGGGATGCACGATTTTGACCCCCACCTCTGGGTACTGCCTACCACCTACTGGAGGGTTTCCTCATGGCCTGGACTTTGACACGCAGGAGTTTTCTTTCTCTATCGGTGCTGCTCGGGTCAGGTTTTGAACTGATGTTTTCCCCCGTGGGACAGGCGAAAGAATTATTCATGTCCAAACTCGGCATCATCACGGACGAGCTGACGCAGGACTTCGAGAAGGCTCTGGACTTCATTTCAAGCCAATCTCTGGCCTATTGTGAAGTGCGAGACCTCTGGCAAAAGAACGTGGTAAAGCTCTCCCAGGAGGAGTTGGCCCGCGCCAAACAGTTGATCGAAAGGCATCGCTTGAAGGTCTCTGAGATCGCTTCGCCGATTTTCAAATATCACTTGCCCGGAATGCCTTCTCCGCACCCCAATTTAAGTGACACTTTCATGGCCGCTGACTTGACAGATAAGGACACAGAGAATCTCCTGCGCCGGGTGTTCAAGCTCGCCCGATTCTTCGGCACTTCAAATGTGAGGGTCTTCAGTTATTGGAGAGTGGAGGAACCGGAAAAGGCTTTCCCCTACGTTCGCGAACGCCTAGCCAAGGCAGCCGCGCTTGCAGCTCAGAACAACATCACTCTGCTCCTTGAAAATGAGCACGAATGCAACATTGGGACTGGGAAAGAGCTGGGCCGGATGCTTCGGGAAATCAATTCGCCCTGCCTGCGTGGCATGTGGGACCCTTGCAACGCAGTCAGGCTCGGCGAGGTTCCCTACCCCGATGGGTATCGCCAAGTCCGTGGACTTTTCCCCCATATGCACATTAAGGATGTAAAGAAAGACCCCGCCACAGGAGAGCTTACCTACGTTCCTGTGGGTGAAGGTTTGATCGATTTCCGCGGCCAGTTCGCAGCCTTGCGCGACGACGGTTATGATGGCACGATGTCCCTGGAGACCGCCTACTTGCGTCCCGATGGGAATAAGGTGGAAAGTACGCGCGAGTGCCTGGAGGGATTGTTCAGGGTATGGAAATCGGTCAATGCCTAAGTCGCGAAGTGACAAGTGACGAGTGACAAGTGACAAGCAACGCTACTGTGTCCTGTTGCAAAAAAACCGACTACTGACAAGTGACGGCTGTTCTTCTTGATCGTCACTTGTCACTCGTCACTCGTCACTGCTTATATGTTCTCATCCCGTACCAATTGGCCACTCACTCCGAATCAGCTCTCGCGAGCGATTGAAGAACTGCGGCGTAAGGGGCTTCCTCTTCTTGACCTGACCGAATCGAACCCCACGCGTTGCGGGTTTGCTTTTGATACGCGGGCAATCCTCGAGGCACTCGCAAATCCCCAGGCGCTTTCTTACGAGCCCGACCCCCGCGGCTTGCTCGTCGCGCGCCAGGCGGTGGCGAGCTATTACGCCGAGCGCGGGATCGCGCTTGATCCGGGGCAGATCTTCCTGACCGCAAGCACCAGCGAAGCTTATTCCTACGTTTTCCGCCTTCTCGCCGACTCGGCTGACAGCGTCCTGGTGCCGCAGCCCAGCTACCCCCTTTTTGACTTCCTGGCCGGATTGAACGATGTTGGGGTTGTCGCTTATCCCCTGATTTACGACCAAGGCTGGCAGATTGATTTGCCCACGATTGAAAAGCGCCTGGACGCTCGCGCCCGCGCCATCCTGGTGGTCCATCCCAACAATCCCACCGGGTCATTTGTTCGGCGGAGCGAACTTGCTGAGCTTCTCGCCTTCTGCCAAAGTCACCACATGGCTCTCGTCGCTGACGAGGTCTTTGCCGACTATCCCTTTGGAGCGGATCCGCAGCGCGTCGTAAGCCACGCCGCAGTCACGGAAGCACTCACTTTCACGCTGAGCGGCCTCTCGAAAATCTCCGCCTTGCCGCAGATGAAGCTTGCTTGGCTGGTTCTGAACGGACCTCCGGAGCTTCTGCGAAGCGGTCTGGCCCGCATGGAGATCATCGCCGACACGTATCTCTCCGTGAGTGCGCCCCTGGCGCTGGCATTACCAGGGCTGCTTGAGACACGCCGAGCGCTTCAGCCACAGATACTAGAACGAGTGACGTCCAATCTCGAGTTGCTCGACGCCCGACTTGCCTCGGGCCAGCCTGTAAGCCGCCTGGTGGTGGAAGGGGGATGGTATGCCATCTTGCGGCTTCCCTCGATTCGAACGGACGAGGAGTGGGCGATGGAACTTGCCCGCAAAGACGGCGTGCTCGTTCATCCGGGCCATTTCTTCGATTTCAGTTCGGAGGGGCATTTGGTGATAAGCCTGTTGACCAAACCGGAGGTCTTTGAAGAAGGGATAGCGAGAATCCTCACTCGCGTGGCCAGCTCCGCCTGAGCTTCCTCAATGATGAAACGATCCAGTGCGCGAAACGAATTCTCGTCCCCTTGCATTCCCCGACTCCTCGCGGTCCTACTGGTTTGTTTCGCGGTGTTTTCAAGCGGGTGCCGCCGGCGGCCCGCCCCACCCAAGGCCTACGCCGCCTTCGTCGTTAACAAGCAGAGTTCGACTCTCGCCGAAGTCAATCTGGCGAAATTCCGCGTGCTGGCAACGGTGGCTGTCGCAGCCCGTCCTGAACGGGTGTTGGTGAGGCCGCAGCGCGAGGAATTATGGGTGGTATCGGCCTGCGGTGAAATCAGCGTAGTGGAGTTCCCCGGGCTGCGGGTTGTGAGGAAGCTTCGCATTGGGGAAGGCGCACGTGACCTTGCCTTTTCACCGCACGGGCGCCGGGCTTTCATCCTCGAGCCGACAAAAGGACAAATCGTTTTCATCGACTCGGAAAACTACAAGGAAACAACACGCCTCAATCTGGGCACGCCACTCACCGACCTTGCCTTGACGCCCGACGGCAATACGCTGGTGGCCTCTTCCAGCGCTACGAACCGGCTCTTTTTTGTGAACGCGGACGATCAGAAGGTGCTTGGTTCCGTCGCAGTTGGCAAAGCTCCTGGTCCAATGGTTATCCTCCCCAATAGCTCCAAGGTCTTCGTTTGTGACACGGAAGAAGGAGCCATATCCGCCGCAGACTTGACCACGCGGCAACTCCTTTCCAACATTGAAATCGGCATTCGGCCCGGCGCCCTGGTCCTCAAGCCGGATGGCGGAGAGCTTTTTATCTTCGAGTATGAAGGGACCAGCATGGTAATCGTGGACACTGACCAGGACAACGTGGAACAGAACTATCCCACTGGCCATAAGCCGGTGGCGGGGGTGTTTCAGCAGAACCCGCTTGTCCTTTACATCGCCAACGCCGGTGACGGGTCCGTGATGGCCCTGGACGTTCAGAACCGCACCCTGTTGGCAGCGGTACACCTCGGAATCGAGCCCCGCGCCATGGCGCTCACTCCCGACGAACGGTTTCTGGTGCTGGCGGACACCGCCGCCTCGACGCTGGCTGTGCTTCAGACAAACCCCGCCACGCTGCTCACTACGTTCCCCGTTGGGGCTGACCCCGTGGATGTAGTGGTTCCCGGCTGGCTGGTTGAAAGCAGTGACAAGTGACGAGTGACAAGTGACGAGCGAGGGACAGAGTCGGCAGCGGTCGCGGTAGGGATACCGGTTACCCGGCACCCCCCGCACGGATCCGTACGGGCGCTGATTAGCGCATACGGCTCTTAGCTCGGATGCATGGCGGCGAAGCGCTGCGTCG
>JBEKUR010000170.1:0-12902 GCA_049514855.1 Terriglobia bacterium | reverse complement strand
CTGCCGGCAGTTCCTCCACCAGCCCCCAATGGTCCTGATGGGGATGGCTGATCAGGACCGTCGCCGGCCGGCTCCGGTCGAGCGACGCGGGTAGTAGGCCGGTGGCACCATCCGGCGCGTCAAGCGGACGTCCGGCGTCGAGGATGACGCGCTCGCCATCCGGATGCGCGATTTCGATGCAGCATCCGCCAATCTGTCGCGTCCCGCGATGGACGGTCAGAGTCAGGTTCAAGAGAGCGTCTCCAGTGTCATCTGATCCTCACCCTGGACCATCTGCACATGCAGGCCAGTCTCGCGCAACTTCTGCAAATGTCCGTGTTCCGCGAACGAACGGTTAGGCTTACGAGCATCGACCAGTAGGCGTGGCTTGTCATCGATCTCGGGGGGCGGCGCACCAGGGGTTGCGACCGCCTGGATGCCCGCTCCGAGCTCCTCGATATCCGGGTTGAAGCGCCTGGCAATCGAATGAAAGGCAACCAACAGGCAGCAGGTGTTTTTATACGCTAAGACGACGGACTCGCAGTTCTTTTCGTGCCGAAGCCAGTCAGTATAATCCCCAAGTTGCCTCAGGACCTCCGGCTTATGCTTCGGCGTAACTGGCCCCGAGCAACGAGCACGACCATCCCCGACGAGCTTGGCCTCCCAAAAGACGATCCGCCAGCTGTGTCCGATGGGCTCGAGGGCAGCAAGATCCATCCGGGGAGCGCGTCGTTCCTCTCTGACATCGGAATAGGCCGGGAGCCCCACTTCGAGATCGATGACGTTCTGATTACGCGCAACAACCGAGTCAACGAAACTTTTTTCTTCACGAATGTGGCAATTCGCATTGCGTATCCACTCGTCGAGGCGAGCAATGCCATCATAACGAATAGGTCTTCCGGTGCCAAGCTCGCCAAAGCCAGCGGAGGTCAGGGTAACATAACCCCGCCCTTTACCCTCCTTGCCGTAAACATATTTGTTATGGATTGTTGCTTGGGGCTTCCCGCAGTGGTTTAGTCCAACCTTTGCGACCGACTGCCCACCTCGATAGAAATTTACATAGCCATCCCGTACCGCAAGGCGCAGATGCTTCGGGTTCTCTTCCAAGACGTGCCTGTCCGTCTGCAATGCATCCTGTTCGCCCAAGTGCTTGCCGATCAGGTCGCCCGCAGGCCGCCAGTAGCGAAACATGTCACATAGCCAAGAGTTCTCCCCGAGAACGACATCAGATGTCAACTGGTCCATGAACTCTTTGCTTAGCTTGCGGTCGAATTTTGACATCGTTAATCCTCCGACTCTATTTGGCTATCTCTACCGCCACGGGACTGACTGTCTGATTCCCATTCATCTTTTCACGAGCGCTCGGCACTCATCGGCAATTTCCTTGCGCAGTTCTAGAGGAAGCACGAGCTCCGCCTCCGCCCCGAAGCCTGTGGGGCCAACCTAATTATGAGCGAATTGCTCGAGGAAAACGAGTAACACTTTTTTGTTCTGAGTGATGGTGATCACTCCGTTTCTCTAAAACCGCCGGCCCGAAAAACGCGCACCGTCGGCTTTTCTCATGCCTGACAACCAAGGGGCAACCGCACGTCGTCAATCCGGACGGGGCACGCCGCTGAAAATAAGTCCTCAGCTATCAGTTTTCTCTTGACAAGCGGAGCAAGATAGGCTAGCATAGTGAGTGTCCGCTTGCCGGTCGCCCTTGGGTGTTGGCGGACGCCCTTTTCTATGCGACGACGCAAATCAGCCCTCAACCGTTATCCAGGAGCTATGAAAGCAGCAGAAGAGTCCTCATTTTCAACTCGACAGGAAGTCCGCTTCGTTGACGAAGAATTCTTTTTTTTGACCGTTCAATGCGGGGATGTCATTGAAAACAAAGGATGGCTTTGGAAAACTCGAAGCCTAAGCGGGAATGTATATGAAAACAAAGGAGATGCGCTACAAAGGCGGGAATCTTATTGAAAATACGGGCTTTAATTGGCGATTGACAATTGGTGATTGCCGATTGAAAAAGTCGCGCGGCAACTCCTTCCAGTGTCCATCAGCCCGCCATGGCGGGACAATCGGCAATCGGCAATCGACAATCGTCAATCGAAAATCGGCAATTACTTCAGGGCCATCTCTTGAACTGCTTGCTGAGCGCCAGCCCTTGCATTTGGTAAGAGGAGCCGATTTGGACACCGTATATTTTATCGGGCCGCGCGAGCATGGGACCATAGACGAGTCTTCCCACTGTTTGCCCATGCTCGATAAGAATTGGCACCTCATGCGCCCTTACTTCCAGTACGGCCAATGTTCCGAGCACGTCGCTCAGTCCGTATCCGAAACCCGGGTCGAAGAAGCCTGCGTAGTGGACACGGAACTCTCCGATGGACGGATCGTAGGGGACCATTTCCGCCGCGTAGTCAGGCGGCACACGAATCTTTTCTTTGGACGCCAACAAATAAAAATCACCCGGGTCCAGGATTATGCCTCGTCGTGGCACGGAGTAAACGGTGTCCCAGTGCTCTCTTGGGTCGTAGAAGTCCTTTTCGCCAAGGTCGATCACGGGTGCATGCTTCTTGGCTCGGTAAGCGACAAGGTCAGTTTCCGCCTCCGCGTTCAGTCTCACGGAAATGCGCAGCCCCTTGTCAATCTTGGCCCGTATGGGACCTTCCGCGTCCTCGTACACGAGGTTTTCCCTTTCGTCCAACGCAGCCAATGGGCCGTCGTGGGACGGCGGGTTACCTCGGATGAAACGCAGTTGATTCAGTTTCATTCCTGTACGCACCTTGATGGTAAATGTGCGTGACACGATTTCAGCAAAAAGCCTTCCACGATAACCGGGGCGAACACGTTCGAACTCGGTTCCGTAGTCGGTTATCAGCCTGGTGAAAATGTCGAGTCTTCCCGTCGTACTTTTGGGATTGGCCCTTGCCTCAATGTTTTTCGGTAGGCTCAACTCCTCCCGCAGCGGCGCTATATAAACACAACCTGGCTCGAACACGACCCCCTCAGTCAAATCAACCTTGGCGATAAGCAGATCAGAGACCTTATCTTGGACAGTGCAGTCTTGGCCAGGCAGGAAGCTCGCGCGGACGCGATAGGCAACATCACCCAGCCGCAGGTCAATGCTGGCGGGTTGAATCTGCTCTTCCGTGATCTTTTCGATGGCCTCAACCCGCCCGCAGGCGATTAACTCCCGAATTGTCTGAGCTGGCAGGATTCCAGTCGTCCGTGGCGAGACTTGCTCCGTGGTCAAGTGTGGAAAGAGGCTGTCACCTGTTACGGCCATCTGGTGGCTCCCTTGAGGGTTGTTAAGGCTGTTCGACAGCCATTCGAGTCTATCACTTTACACGAGCGAGCGAGTAGCGCGGACCTCCGCTTTTGACGTTGTCATTCCGATCCCGCAGTCGCGGGAGAGGAATCTCGCATTGTCTTGAAAATACTCAGAGCGAGATTCTTCGCGCAGTTTATCCTGAGCGGGCAGAGCGAGATCCTTCTCCCGCAGGGCGGGATCAGGATGACAGCGAAGGACTCAGAATGACAGCCTGGAAACACGCTACCTCTCCCCGACGATTCGATTCGACATATGAATGTAAGGGAAGCACTCAGGGATGTGGGTGTCGTAGACGGCGTGGCGGCTCCAGACCCAGGCGGGATGAGGGTTGAGTTCAACGCCGCCTGGTTTTAGCAGCTCGAAACGTCCAAAGAAGATCCTCCATAAGTCTCCGTCCTTGGGGGGCAGAGAACGCCCTGCGGCCAGCCACTTCATTCCCTTCCAAGGGAAAGCCAGTTCAACGGTCCAACCTTTACCGGCCACGGAGTTGTCGTTGATTTTGCCGTCCACATGGACGGCTTTGAGGAGGCCCGGAAACTCCCAGTTCAGAAATGCCCAGCGGATGCCTCGGGGATGCGTTCCCATCCAGAAAGACTGGTCCTGGCGATCGTAGTCGCCCCCGAAGGTAAGGGCCTTATTCTTGAAGATGTCAAATTCGGGGACGTCGAACACGCCGCCCTTTTTGTAAGCATCTTGCCAGATGAAGAAGACCTCGTAAGTCGTGCCCAGCGCGTTGATCTCGAACTCAGAATAGGCATCACCGCCGTCGATGAACACCTCGGCATCATTTTCCTGGAAAATCAGCGAACCTCTCTTGGTCAGGTGGGCTTCGACGTACGGCTCTTCAACCCACAAGCCAATATAAAGATATTCGTCATCCCACAAAGCGGCGGCTCGCGTGTCGTAGAAGCCGGGCTCTCCCGTAACCATGTCAACAAAACGCGGGGACTTTTCGGCCTTCTGCCAGGAGGGCTCGTCCAGCCGGCCGTCAATTGTTATCTGCCCTGCCGCTCGGCGGCAGACATAGTGCGCAATGTCTTTCTCGGAACAACCGTATCTTCCTGTGCCGGCCCTCATCTGGGCTTGCCCGCCGTCAGACGGCGCCGTCTTCGGCTTTCCGGGCTCGGCGGCCTGGCAGTTCAGCGACGCGAGAAGAATGAGTGCGCTAACCAGTTTCCATGCGTTTTTCATTGTGGGGTTCCTCCGGACGGTAATGGCGAGTCTTCCGCAGACTCGAAAGCAGCTCGACGTACGTTGCAAGACGTGCCTGTTACGCTCCACGATGGGTCGGGATTGTATCGGAATCCGAAGTGCATTACCACCTGTTCTGACAACGTTAGAAAGCACTGGCGCCCTCTGCCTTGTGTGTATGGAAAGGTGTAGAATCTCCAGTCGGCATGGGGGATGGTTATGTTGGCGCATCTGCTCCCTCCTGGCCGCGCAACCGACCCCTCACCCGGCCCGCGCCGGCTGGTGGAAGCGCCGGACGCGGTCCACCCTGTCCCCTTGGGAGTCTGTGTGATAACCCGAGTTTGCGTGTCATTCCGAGGAGCCGCAGGCAACGAGGAATCTCGCACTGCCTTGAAAATAGTCAGAGCGAGATTCCTCGCTCCGCTCGGAATGACAGCTTAGGCAGCGTCATCACACAGATTCCTTGGGAGAGGGCGGAGACCCAATTTCATGGGGGAAGACGTGAATAAACGCACATATAAACAAGGTCAACAGACACTCTTGGTGCTGGTCATCATGATTTGCTTTTGCCGGTGCGCAGGGGCCGCCTCGAAGGCAGTGTGGCAGATTGGCAGATTTGATCAGTCATCCGGCGAGTTCAATCAAGGCGAGGTGCGGCCACCTGTCTTTGCTGCCGCTCACCCCAAGAGCGATGTGCTTTACATAGTGGGAAAGAGTAAGCCGGTAACCGACTGGCCCGCTTTTCAGCCAGGTTCGGCAAATGGAAGGGCTGAGTTTCGGCCGCATCCCTACACGATCCAGTTTGATTTGTCCGAAGCTCCGCGGGGCCTCTATACGCTGAAGGTAGCGTTGCTCGTTGAAAACCCGCGCGTCCCGCGCCTTCAAGTGGATATCAATGGTCACCGCGCGCTGCTTTATCAGCATCCAACGCTGAACTATGCGGCGGGCGATCCAAGCAGCGTATTCTTGCCTGCTTACTCTGCCGGCACAATTGCGGTCGATCTTCCCACAAATTTCCTGAAGAAGGGAACGAACGAGCTTGTCTTGACCGCGATGGATGAGCCGGCAGAGCGCGATGACGTTACAAACTCCAGGCTCACCTATGACGCCCTGGAACTTGATCAGGACCCTGACCGGAAGTTTTCATCCGCAGAGGTCACTGTCCACGCCCTGCCGACCATTTATTACCAGCGCAAAGAAGAGAGGCTTTTCGAGTTGGTGGACGTCTATATCCGCCACAACTCGCCCTCGAAGGGCGGGCAAGTGGTGTTGAGCGTGGGCAAGGAGAAATTCACTGAGAAGCTATCCCCCGGCTGGGATTTCGGCGAGCAATTGGTCGAGCTGGCGGTTCCCGAATTTGCCCCCGGTACCAAGGGCGAAGTTGCCGTCAGCCTGGGCGGGCACTCGCGACGCTTCCCGGTGGTTCTGGATCCGGCAAAGAAGTGGAACATCTTCTTGGTGCCTCACACTCACCTGGATGTGGGTTACACAGATTACCAAGCCAAGGTGGCGGAAACTCAAAGTCGAACCCTCGACGAAGCCATTCAGATGATTCACGACCATCCGGACTTTCGCTTCAGCTCGGACGGTTATTGGTGCGTGCGGCAGTTCCTGGCCGGGCGCAGCGAAGAACAGAAAAAGCAGCTTTTCCAGATGGTAAGGGATAAGAAGATCTTTGTGCCCACGGTGGAGGCGAGTGTTCTCACCGGATTTCCGAGCCTGGAAACCCTCCTTCGCTCGCTTTATCCTGCTTTTCAGTTCAATCAGAAGCACGGAGGAGACCGCGATTATGCCGACATCACGGATGTACCCTCTTATTCCTGGTCCTACGCATCAGTAATGGCGGCAGCAGGGTTAAAGTACTTCGCCGCTGGAAGCGACAATTACCGCGCTCCCGTCCTCCTGCTTGGCCGTCTGCATGAGAAATCGCCGTTCTGGTGGGAAGGCCCCGACGGCGGAAGAATCCTGATGTGGTACTCCCGGCACTACCACCAAATGACGAGCTTATTCGGGATGCCACCTCAAATTGCGGGCGGGCACGATTCCTTGCCGCTTTTTCTCCAGATTTATTCGCGCCCGGAATACAAATCGGACGCGACTCTGGTTTACGGCACGCAGGTCGAAAACACCGATTTGTTCCCGCAGCAGGCAAGCCTGGCTGAGGACTGGAACAAGATCTACGCTTATCCCCGGCTAGGTTACTCGGGTTTTTCTGAGGCCATAGGCTACATTGCCAGGCAGTTCGGAGATTCCATTCCGGTGGTGCGGGGTGACGGAGGGCCGTACTGGGAGGATGGCATTGTTTCAACTGCCCGCTCGGCTGCCATCGAACGGGAGACGGAACAGCGAGCGCTGGCAGCGGAGAAGTTCTCCACCCTCAGCAGCCTGGTCAATCCCCGCCTTCAACCTGAGGACGAGGCGCTGAAACGGCTCTGGAATAACATGGTGCTTTATGACGAGCATACCTGGGGAGCCGATCGCAGTGTATCGAATCCGAAAAGCCAGGAAACGGCGGAGCAGTGGGCCATTAAAGAAGGGTTTGCCACCCAGGCCAAGAAGGATGTTGATTACGTGCTGCGGCGAGGCTTGGCCGCTTTGGCGGACTATATCTACGCTCCGAAGGGGACGCTGTTGGTCTTCAATCCCCTGAGCTGGCAGCGTTCCGGCATGGTCGAGATGGACTTGGACAAAGGGCTGGAACTCGTAGACGTCGTAACGAACCGGACAGTCCCTTATGAAATCCTCTCCACGGGGCCGGCTTACCGGCATATCCGTTTCCTTGCGCAGGACGTGCCGTCGGTGGGTTACAAGGCTTACGCGCTGAAGGAAACCAAAGCAGAGCCGCCAACTCCACAGGCAACCGGGGAAGTGACGATAGAGAATCAGTACTACCGAGTGACGCTAGATCCCCAAAGCGGCGCAGTGAAAAGCATCTACGATAAGGAACTGAACAAAGAACTGGTCAATGCCTCGAGCCCCTATCGGTTCGATCAGTACCTCTACGTCACGGGAGCAGATCAAACTCCGAACCGGCTGGTGCAGTATAGTTCTGTCTCGCCGGTTCCAGAGCTCTCCATCCACAACGCCAGTGGAGGACGGCTGCTGTCAGTGACGAACCAGCCCTTCGGGGTCGTGGCGCGTCTGGAAAGCTCAGGAATGAACACACCGCTTATCGAGACAGAAGTGATTTTGTTTAAGGGACAGAAGAAGATCGAGTTCATCAACCATGTGCACAAGACGGAGGTGTACACGAAGGAAGGTGTTTACTTTGCATTTCCCTTCGCCATGGAACATCCACAATTCCGGTACGAGATTCAGAACGGATTCGTGGACCCCAGCCGCGACCAACTGCCCGGAGCGGGCAAGGAGTGGTTTTCGGCGCAGCATTGGGTGGCAGCGGAGCAAGGGGATGTGGCGGCGGCTCTTGTTCCGGTAGATGCCTCGCTGGTCGCTTTGGGGGATATCGTCCGGGGGACATGGCCGCAGGAGTTCGGCCAGCGCCCCGGCACGATTTTCTCTTATGTGATGAACAATTACTGGGACACGAACTACGCGGCAGGCCAGGGAGGAGACTTTACATTCCGCTACGTGCTGACCAGCGGCACCAACCTGCCGCCTGCCTATCTGAGCCGGCTGGGCCGGGAGGAGATGTCGCCTCTGGAAGTAGACCAAATCACCTCACAGGATAAAGCCATCAATTCTCCACGGCCATTGGATTCGGCCCAGGGTAGTTTCTTGCGTGTGGATCAACCCAATGTTGTGTTGGAGACCTGGAAGACGGCCGAAGACGGAGACGGCACGATTTTGCGTCTTGTGGAAGTGGCTGGAAAGGAAAGCACCGTGGACGTACAAACTCCACTCCTAAACGTGGAATCCGCGTGGATGAGCGATGCCTTGGAGAGGAAGCAGGGGCCTCTTTCGGTTTCTTCCCATGGCTTCAGGTTCTCCGTCAAGCCGTTTCAGATTGTCACGGTGCGTTTGGAGGGGGCAGCGGGTCTGAAGTGACTCGGAAAGAGCTGACGATTATTCAATAACTTATCCGTGCGAAAGTGGCCCCTGGGAATTATTTCACATCCGGGGCAGGTTGCGCGCCACCCGCATTCAGAACCCGGATGCAACAGGCATCGGTGTGTTTCGAACTTCGGGAACATCGCTTTTCGCTTGCCCCAGTTCCTCATTGTTGATTTCGGCAATATCCCCTTCCACCCGCTCTACCACCTCCTTGGCATAGGGAATAAAGTGGTGCCCGGCGATCAGGATGGTAAAGCCTATCCAGATCTTCGCGAGGTTTGTCGAACACCGGGTAACGAGTCGAAGCAAGTATTTCCAATATGCCCGGCGGTAAGAAGACCTCAGGCCTTGCTGCCAGATCGAACGGAGCATTATTTTGGCAATATCGACCAAACCGGGCTGCTGGGCAGGCCGCTGGCATTTCCTGGTCTGCCAGGCCTGGAGAGAACGCCACGCGCGTTCGTAGTATTTTGTGGGATCATAAATTGAGGTGAGTGTTTTTTGAAAACCCCTCAGCAAAACGTGAGGTGGAAGAACGGGACGGAAGTTTGGCGCCGTCCCATCTCTGCTGTTGGGGCTGTCTTCGATCATGCGCCCTTCTCGCAGCATTCGGGCGTGGAGCGCTGTTTGCGGCAAGGCATGCAGGAAATTCACCAAGGCCCAGGGGATAGCTGCGCGTTCAATAAAGCCAATCTGCTGCTCGAAGATGTCCGGGGTGTCGGAGTCGAACCCGAGGATGAATCCACCCGTAACCCAAAGTCCGCCCTGTTGCACGATCTTGATGGAATCAATTGGATCTAGTGACAGGTTCTGGAGCTTTTTCGCCTCCAGCAGGGATTCTCTCGAAGCACTTTCAATCCCCACAAAGACGTGCAAGAAGTTCGCCTTGACCATGGCCTCGATCAGCGCAGGATGGCGCGCCAGGTCCATAGACGCTTCGGTATAGAAAGCCAGCGGATAACCATGAGCTTGCTGCCACTTTTCCAACTCTCGAGCCAGCTCGAGAGCAAGCCGGTGATTGCCTATGAAATTGTCATCGACAATAAACACCTGTTTTTTCCATCCCAGTTTCAGGAGCGTGTCCAGTTCCGCGATGATTTGCTGAGGAAGCTTGGTTCGAGGCTTTCGTCCGTAAAGCTGGATGATGTCACAGAACTCACATTGAAAGGGACAGCCGCGGGAAAACTGAATGGCCATAGTGGCGTAGAAGTCGGTTTTCAGAAGGTCAAAGCGCGCCACCGGGGTCTTGGTAAGGTCAGGCTTGTTTTCGATCCTATAGAGCCTTCTGGCCGACCCTTCTTCAAGGTCTTTAGCGATCGAGTCAAACACCTCATCCGGCTCGCCCACCACCACATGGTCCGCCAACTTCAGCAGGGCTTCCGGATCGCCGCTGGCGTACGGTCCGCCCACCATCGTACGTCGCCCGAGGCTGCGGGCGCGGGTGAGGACCTCCTCGAGCCCTTTTCTCTGGACTCGCATGCCGCCCACCATGACGAGGTCCGCCCAGAGGATGTCGGCATCACTTAAGTCTTCCACACCCTGGTCAATCAGGCGAATGTCCCATCCCTGAGGACATAACGCGGCCACCGTGATAAGCCCCAAGGGCGTCATGACGACCTTTTCACGGAGGAGCCGCATCATGCCCGTGAATGTCCAAAAGGAGTCCGGGATTTTGGGCCAGACCATCAGGATCTTGATTCGTTTGCCGAGAGCAGGAAAAGCGGGAACAGCTTCGGGCTGTGATGAACATTCTTGGTTCATGCATCACCTATCCAAACATTCGTGGGCGATGGGTTCCCCTATGGACTCCGCTTCAACCACGTTCACGTGCATCGCTATTCCCAGGATGAGTTAATAATGCCGGTACGCTACCGGCTGGCAATCATACCACATCCCGATCTTTTGACGGGTGAAGTTTCGACCTCAGCGGCTGGTGTGCAGACCTTCTGAAGTCTGCGCGCCGAGGGGCGCATCACAGAACCCATAGATGTTGGCGGTAAGAGTAGCTCGAATGGCGAATCACTGGGGCCTCCGGAATCATATATCGATCCGTTTCACATTTCTCCGACTGAGGTACCAGCATGGACTGTAGCCGAAGTGGGGAAACAGGGAGTGAACGCATACCTGGTTCTCCGGCTCCAGGAACATAAACTCGGTTTTGCGGCTCTTCAGGCCGACCGCATAATAGCGCTGGATTTTCACCACCCCGAATGGATTACGGGTCTTCGGGATCCTGTACCGAACTGAGAGATAGTCACCGAGGTACAGAATGAACAACGACAGCCCTATGATTAAGAGTATGCGTTTCATGTGTTCACACCCCTAAGCTTTCGGATGCTCGCCGGAGCAGGGAAAACCGCGACCCTTTCCCAGTTCAGGGTGAAAAGGAGCAAACCCGTTTTTCGTAGTGGGTGGACGACCCACTCGCTACAGGTCATTGTACCTCTAATGTAACTGCGTCGCCGCAAGGCAGGTTGGGGATCAATTTGAGATAGCCCACTACTCGCGGGAAGGAATGATCTGGGACCGGCAGGCCCTGGAAGAGGGCTCCCGCCCCACGCGATATGCGCGCTAGTGTCTTGTCTGCGAAGGTCGTTTACAAAGGGGCAGCACGCAAAAGCGCCAGGCCCCAAAGAACGCACACCCTTTAGGAGCGGTCCGTCGCTCCGGGACAGGATTGACTTGTCCAAAGAACTTCAGGCACACGACACTGATTTATGGGGGGCCGATGGCTGACTCATGGGGAGCGCGTTCGATGGGCACTCTCGCACCGCCCGCAGGAAGCGTCGACCAGCTCCCTCTGCGAAAACGGCGCCGAGCTTTCAACCTAAGGCTACACTACGCCCTTCGCTCCTCTTGGTGAAGCCTCTCGCAAATGCTACGGCTCGACCCGGCGCAAGTTCATTCACGGAGTGCGGAGTTCAGCTTTCCGAGTGTCTGTGCGAGGAGCCGCGAGCCAGAACGGCGACTCGCGGCTGAATCGCTATTTCTTCTTGGGAGGCACCACGGCATCCTTAAATGCCTTGGCCAAGCGAAACTTGACGACCGTCTTTGCCGGAATGTTGATCGGCTCACCGGTCCGAGGATTACGGCCCACGCGAGCCTTTCGGTGTGCCTTAACAGCCTTGCCGAGTCCAGGAACCACGAATTGTCCGCCGCCCTTGACTTCTTTCGTCGCCAGAGCAGCGAGGTGCTCCAGTACTCCGGCGGCAGCCTTCTTTTGAATCCCCGCCTTTTCTGCCAGATGGGCTACCACTTGTGACTTAGTCAACACCTTCGCCATTTGCTACTCCTCTCCTCTAGTGAAAGATTCCTA
The DNA here is from genome assembly GCA_049514855.1 of Terriglobia bacterium. Classification (GTDB taxonomy): domain Bacteria; phylum Acidobacteriota; class Terriglobia; order UBA7540; family UBA7540; genus CAVROP01. Next base: position 1,086 of record JBEKUR010000170.1, on the reverse strand, counting down.
GGTTCCGTATCATAGTGGCTGGGGAACACTGTAAGCAATAAGCTGGAGCCTGTCAAGCGATTTTCGGCCCTCCACCTTGAACAGAGCCTGAAAAAATGCGCCGGCAGTCTGGCCCAAAAGCGAATTCGCCGCAACCCTCCCGGCAACCACGTTGAAATGTCGGGTGTCATCCGCTATATTGCAGGAGGGAGAATGATATGCCGATCTTCGAATACAAGTGCCAGGACTGCGGGGCCCAGTTCGAAAAAATCATTACTTCCTCGTCCAGCAGCGTACTTTGTGGGAAGTGTGAAAGCCCTAATGTGGACAAGTTACTCTCTGTATTCGCTGTGGCGAAGGGCTCGCACTCCGCTACTGCTTTCGAGGCTGGCCCATGCAGAACATGTGGCGCGCGCGAGCGGGGCATGTGCGGAGAGTAGTTCTTTGCACTACGAGATTTGACTGCGTTGGATTATCCGCAAATTCAAAACCTGCGCCTTGGCACCTCGAGCTGGTCCAGTCAGGATTGGGTAGGGGTTTTCTATCCTCCGGGCACCACTTCTGCTGAATTCATCTCTGAATATGCCAAACACTTTGACACCGTTGAGGTAGACTCGACGTTCTATCGAACTCCCCCCGCTGTGGTCGTAAGGAATTGGCGCGCGCACACCCCGGCGGGTTTCGTCATTGCAGCCAAATTCCCCCGGGTGATCACGCATGAGAAAGTGCTTGTTGATTGCGCCCATGAGCTCTCAGAGTTCCTGAAGACGATGGACCTCCTTGGCGACAAGCTCGGGCCCCTGTTGCTACAGTTCCCTTACTTCAATAAACAGGCTTTTCCCCAGGCCCAGGATTTCCTTGCCCGGCTGTCAAAGTTCCTGGATCAGCTTCCCCGCGGCCCTGCCTACTCCGTTGAGCTCCGGAACAAATACTGGATAAACGACCGCCTCCTCGATCTACTTAGACCGAGGAACATTTCTTTGGCGCTTATTGATCATCCCTGGATGGCGCCCGTCGATCGGTTGGTTGCAAAGCAGGATGTTGTGACCGCGGATTTTGCCTACCTCAGGTGGCTGGGCGACCGAAAAGGCATCGAGGATAAGACCA
>JBEKUR010000169.1:0-13114 GCA_049514855.1 Terriglobia bacterium | reverse complement strand
CGCTCCGCAAGCTGGAAAACGCCGGGGTCCGCTTGATCGACCGTGAGCCTCGTCGCGGGGCAGGGAACGAGCAAGTGGCTTTTCTACACCCCGCAAGCACCGCTGGGGTGCTCATCGAACTGGTCGAGGTGAAATGAAGCCAACAGCCTGAAGGTGTGAAAGAATCAACCGGCGGTGTCATTCCGAGCGAAGCGAGGAATCCAGCTCCGGGGTTGGGCGCACAGAAGGCGGTAAGCAGAGCGAGATTCCTCGCTTCGCTCGGAATGACACAGGGCCGGTGCTTGGCCGCATGACAAATTCGTAGCGAGTTGATGGACAATGAAGTTAGGCTCTTTTGAACTGCACACGCTCAGCGACGGAACTTTTGCCCTCGATGGAGGACAGATGTTCGGCATCGTGCCGAAGCCCCTGTGGGAACGCAAGGCCCCAGCGGACGAACGCAACCGAATCCGGCTTTCCTTGACCTGCCTGCTGATTCGTACCGGGAGGCAGAACATTCTCGTGGAAACAGGCATTGGGGAAAAGTTCGACGCGAAGTTCAAGGACATCTATGATGTCCAACATCCCACGACGCTCCTCGCGGGACTCGATGAATTGGGGCTCAAGCCGGAGGACATCCACATTGTCATCAACACGCACCTTCATTTCGACCACTGCGGTTGGAACACGCGGCGTCGGGAGGGGGAAATTGTCCCCACTTTTCCGCGCGCTCGTTATTTCATCCAGCGCGCAGAGTGGCAGCACGCGCTGAATCCGACGGAACGAGAAAAAGCCAGCTACATTGAGGAGTTTTTCATGCCCGCCGAGCCGCAAACCGAGTTTCTCGATGGCGAAGCGGAAATAGCCCCAGGCATTCGGGTTGAGGTCGTACCGGGTCACACGCGCAACTTGCAGTGCGCGCGCATTGAATCCAGGAACGAGTGTGCATACTTCATTTCCGATACCGTTCCCACCGCCGCGCATCTGGCTTATCCATGGATCATGAGTTTCGACCTGTATCCGATGGAGACGCTCGCCAGCAAGAAGCGCCTGCTGCCCGAGTTAGCTCAAAAGGAAGCTATCGTGGTTTTTCCTCATGACCCGAATGTGCCCTGGTTGCGTTTAGTGGGAATCGACGGCAAGATTGCAGCCCGGCCACTGGAGTAACTTAACACGACGATGAAAGGCCTTTGCAATCGTTGTCATTCCGAGCGAAGCGAGGAATCTCGCTCTGTGTAGAGGTCGAGAAGTCGAGGGTCGAAAGTCCAAAAGTCAACAGCCCTTGACCTTTGACTCTCGACTCCTTGACTCGGCAGAGCGAGATTCCTCGCTTCGCTCGGAATGACAAGTCGGAGTTAGGCTGAGATCATAAACTCATAGAGGGAGGACCTTTGCCACAAGCAGAAATTGGAATCATCGGAGGAAGCGGCCTTTATAACCTGCCGGGTGTCGAGCGAGTTCGGGAAGTCCGCATCGCTACGCCCTTTGGCAAACCATCCGACGCCTACATTCTGGGCCACTTGGAAGGACGCAAGGTGGCTTTTCTATCTCGGCACGGGCGTGGCCACATCCTTTTGCCGACGGAGCTGAATTCGCGCGCCAACATCTACGGGTTCAAGAAACTGGGGGTGGAGCGCATCATCTCAGTCAGCGCCGTGGGGTCTCTTCAGGAGGATTACCGTCCCATGGACATGGCGTTGCCTGCACAGTTCTTTGATCGCACCCGTCAGCGCGCTTCCACCTTCTTTGGCGACGGCCTCGTTGCTCACATCAGTTTTGACGCGCCCGTTTGTCCTACTGTCGTGGACGTGCTGGCCGGGGCATGCAAAGATGTAGGCGTCCGCTGTCATACGGGGGGCACTTACCTATGCATGGAGGGGCCGGCGTTTTCCACCCAAGCCGAGTCAAACGTTTACCGTTCATGGGGAATGGACCTTATCGGGATGACCAGCCTGCCTGAAGCCAAACTCGCGCGGGAGGCCGAGATCTGTTACGCCACACTCGCCATGGTCACCGACTACGACTGCTGGCATCCCGAGCACGACGCCGTGACCGTGAACATGATATTGGAGTACCTTACGCACAATGTCGAGAACTCTCAAAGGATTCTCGTGAAAGCAATTCGCTCCATGCCTCAACAACGCAACTGCAAGTGTCCTTCGGCGCTAGCCCACGCCATCCTGACGGACCGCCGGAGAATCTCACCGCGAGCTAAGAAAAAGCTTTCGTTGCTGGTCGGAAAGTACCTAAAGTAATACATTAGGTCTATTGGGCAATTGGCCGTGAAGAAAAGGATTATCAATGGCATTGTTGGTGGTTGGCACTGTAGCTTTTGATTCCATCAGAACCCCGCACGGGAGGGCAGAGAACATCTTGGGTGGGTCGGCGACCTATTTCTCGCTCGCCGCGAGTTGGTTTGCTCCTGTCCGGGTCGTGGCCGTGGTCGGCGACGACTTCGGAGGGGAGCACCTCCGATTATTTCAAGACCGTGGCGTTGACACTGCCGGCCTGGAGCGGGTACCCGGAAAGACCTTCCATTGGTCGGGTGAATACGTCGGCGATATGAATGAGGCGCGAACGCTCGAAACGCACCTCAACGTTTTCGAGGAATTCTCGCCCAAGATACCCGGCTCGTATCTTGACAGCGAGTTCGTGTTCCTAGGCAATATCGATCCGGTGTTGCAGCTCCATGTCCGCCGCCAACTTCCTAAGGCTCGCCTGGCGGCCCTGGATTCCATGAATTATTGGATCAAGGGCAAGCCGGAGGAGTTGAAGAAAGCTCTGGCTGAAGTCGATGTCCTGCTGCTCAACGAGACGGAAGCGCGAATGCTTTCCGGCATTTCCAACCTCAAAAAGGCTGCCGAAGTTATCCAGAAGATGGGCCCGCCCACCCTGGTCATTAAGCGTGGAGAGCACGGTGTCATGCTTTTCTCCGACGGCGGAATCTTCTCCGCGCCAGCATTCCCACTCGATGAAGTCCAAGATCCCACCGGCGCCGGAGACAGCTTTGCGGGCGGCTTCATGGGACATCTGGCCAAAGTTGGCGACCTTTCGCATGTCCAGCTTCGCCGCGCGGTGATCTACGGTTCGGTGATGGCCAGCTACGCCGTCGAAGAGTTCGGACTCGCCAGGCTACTCCGGCTCACCCCCAAGGAGATTGAAGCTCGCTACCGCGAGTTCAAGAACCTTACGCATTTTGATGCTTGAACAAGCCCTCCACCCAACGGAATCCGGCGCCTGTCCGCCCCCTTTGTCTTTCAAGTCCGACGGCCTGGTGGCCGCTTGCATCGCTGCGGTCACCGCGGGGGCTCTTTACGTCTTTTACTCCCGTGGGCTGACGAACGTTTACGGCGACGCCATCGCTCACATGGAGGGCGCGCGGCGCATCTTCGATTCACTGACGCCCGGTTACGAGGAGATTGGTAGCGTTTGGTTGCCCATGTTCCACCTTTTGGCCGCCCCATTGGCCTCGAGCGATTTCCTGTGGAGGACGGGGCTGGCCGGAAGCATCGTTTCATCGGCAGCTTTTGCGGGCACTGCCTGGCTCTTGTATCGACTTGGGACGGAAATCAGTGGGGGCCGGTCGGCAGGCATCCTTGCGCTCGCCGGGATTCTGTTCAGCCCCAACCTTCTCTATCTCGCGGGCACTCCCCTGACGGAACCCTTGGCCATCTTCTGGGCGGCTCTGGTGGTCTACGAACTTTTCCGCTACAGGGAAGCCGGCAGGCTTGGGGCCTTGTTGGGCGCGGCGGGGGCAGGGTTTCTCGGGACGCTCACCCGTTACGAGGAGTGGTACGTGCTGCCCTTCGCGGCCTTGTTTGTACTGCTCGCGCGGCGTCAGTCCTGGGAATCCCGCATCCGGCACGCCTTGGTTTTCTCGATCATTTCCGGGGCCGGTCCCGTGCTCTGGTTCCTTCACAACGCCTGGCGCTTCGCGAATCCCCTGGAGTTTTACAACGGGCCATTTTCGGCCCAGGCTATATATGCCCATCAAGTTGCTACCACGGCGTTTCCCTATCCGACCGACGGCAAGCTTCTCCTCTCCGCACGCTATTATATTGAGGACCTCAGACTAGTCATCGGAGTGTGGCCACTCGCGCTGGCAATCCTTGGGTTGGTTGCATGGGCAGCGAACCGGCGAGTTTGGGGGAGGGGAGCAGTGGCATTTCTGTTCTTGGTTCCCTTGCCGTTCTATATCCACGCCCTTGCTTATGCCGCCATTCCGCTTTACATGCCAACTCTGTTCCCTTTCACCTATTACAATTTGCGGTATGGAGTGGAAATGGTCCCGGCCCTGGCGCTTTTCCCGGCCTTCCTTCTCCCTGGAGGTTTGCCACGGCGTCGGCGTTACGGATTGCTGGCGTTCTTTGTGGTCGTGCTTGCCTGGCAAAGTTACTTACTTTTTGCCGGAGGAGCCGAGGAACTGGCAGTGGTCAAGGAAGGCATCCTGAATACTCCTTGCCGATCACCGCGCCAGCAAGCTATCATCCGCTTCCTCCGTGACTACTATGATGGACAGCGGATACTGATGGCGGCGGGCAAGTGGGCGTGCGTAATGCCGGAAGTCGGGATTCCTTACCGTAATACCATTACCGAGACGAACCGCAGTTATTGGCGCGGGCTCCGGCCGGATGCCGGGAAATGGGTGGAATGGATTATTCGCGGCGAGGGTGACGCGGTGGATGAGCTGATGCGTGCCTACCCCCAGGCTTTTGCGGATTTTGACCTTTTCGAAAGGCACTCGTTTCCGAACGAATCGAGCGTGGCAGTTTATCGCCGCCGCGTGAAGGGCAGTGGCAAGTGACGAGTGACAAGTGACGAGCGGAAGAGCCAAAAGCAGAAGGCTGAGGGCAGAAAGCAGAAGGTAGAAAGCAGAAGGCAGAGGACAAAAGAAAGTAGGGCGAAGCATGCAATTCACTATTCACCATTCGCAAATCACAAATCACAAATCCCCTCCTCCCCGGTTTTTCTGTTGATGAGAGAGAACCTCCGATGACAAAAAACGTCCCCTTCGCGAAGTTTCACGGCCTCGGAAACGATTTCATTGTTGTGGGAGCGGAAGGCCTTCCGCACTCTTTGTCCAAGTTCGTGGCAGCGATTTTGGATCGCCATAAGGGCATCGGAGCGGACGGACTCTTGGTGGTGATGCCGCCCCACAACAAGAAGCACGATGCGCGCGTCCGGTTTTTCAACGCGGATGGCAGCGAAGCAGAGATGTCCGGCAACGGCATCCGCTGTGCCGGCGCCTTCCTTGCGGAACTCTCCCCGGTCAGACAAGCATTTCTTATTGAGACAGCAGCAGGTCTGAAGTCCCTCCAGAAGGTAAAAGAAGAGAGGGGTAAGTGGCTGTTTCGCGTTGGCATGGGCGCTCCGGTTCTGGAGCCTGCCAAGATCCCATTCAAGGCCGGAGACTTCCCTCCGCCCATCAAAGGCTTCGCCCTTCGCACCCAGCGCGGCGTGGTGCAAGCAACGGTGACATCGCTGGGCAATCCACATTGCTCCATTTTTGTGAAGGACTTCGAAAGCATTGATGTAATCCCTCACTCTCGGGTGGCAATGCATGGTGCGCCGGTCCCGCGCGCGCCGGGACCGGCACCTGCCCCGACAAGTCGGGGCGCTACGCTACCCGAGACTGAGGGATTACGCCTTGACTGGGAAAGCCTGGGACGCGAGATCGAGACGAATCCCCTTTTCCCGAACCGTACCAACGTGGAGTTCGTGAACGTGATCTCGAGAAAAGAGATCGCCGTGCGGTTCTGGGAGCGCGGCGTGGGGCACACCCTGTCGTCTGGCACAGGCTCGTGCGCCGCCACCGTGGCAAGCATCCTCGACGGTCGGACTGAAAGGCAAGTTCGCGTTCAAACGCAAGCCGGCTCGCTCCTGGTGGCTTGGCCGGAGGATGGAGAAATCGTCCTGACGGGGCCCGCTGAAAGAATCGCCCAGGGCACCTACAATTACCGTTGAGCGTAAACCATGACCTCACGAGAAAGAGTTCTTACTGCCTGCAATCATCGCCAGCCCGACCGAGTGCCGGTTGATCTTTCCGGTCACCCTTCCTCAGGGATCGCCGCGATCGCCTACGCCAAATTGCGCGATTATCTTGGACTCCCCAAGAAGACCCTGCGCGTTTACGACCCTATTCAGCAACTGGCCATCGTGGATGACGACGTGCTCGAGAAATTCGGGATCGATGTCCTCGATCTGGGCCGCGCTTTCGCCCTCGACGAAGCATCCTGGGCAGACTGGACATTGCCGGATGGCACCCCCTGCAAGATGCCGGCGTGGGCATTGCCTCAAAAGGCAGACGGAAGATGGGTCTTTCGCTCCAAGAGCGGGCGTGTGATTGCCCATATGCCGGAGGGCGCGCTCTATTTCGAACAAACTTATTTCCCATTCACGGATGAAAATGGACCCACGACCATCCCCGGGGCCATGCAAGAGTGCATGTGGCACGCCGTCGCTGGTCCTCCAGGCCCATGGGTCAATAGTGCGCAGTTGAGAGAGGGAGCAAAACGGCTGCGGCAGAGGACCGACAAGGCCATTGTGGGCGGCTTTGGCGGCAATCTGCTGGAGACGGGACAGTTCTTCTATCGCAACGACAACTTCTTTATGCTGCTGGCAGCCGAACCTGCGAAGGCGCACAAGTTCCTCGACGACCTTGTCGAGATTCACCTTGCAAACCTGGAGAAATATCTGGGGGCGGTCGGCGACTGTATCGACCTCATCAAGTTTGGCGACGACCTGGGAATGCAGAGCGGGCCGCAAGTTTCGCCCAAGATGTACCGGGAATTCTTCAAGCCTCGCCACAAACTCATGTGGAGCCGTGCTAAACAACTGGCCAACGTGAAAGTAATGCTCCATTGTTGTGGCGGAGTTCGGGAACTGTTGCCTGACTTGATTGACGCCGGATTAGAGGCCATCAACCCGGTTCAGATTTCTTGCGCCGGTATGGACGCCAGGGAGCTAAAGGCTGAATTCGGGAAGGACATGGTATTCTGGGGCGGAGGTTGCGACACGCAGACCATCCTGCCCAACGCCACGCCGGACGAAGTGCGCCGGCACGTCAAAGAACAAGTACAAATCCTCAGCCCCGGCGGCGGCTTCGTCTTCCAACAGGTTCACAATATCCTGGCCAATGTTCCCCCGGAGAACATTGTGGCCATGTATGAAGCCGTGCAGGGGATCGGGTGATCGGGAGATCGGGTCATCGGGAGATTGGGTGATTTGGTGATGGGGAATCGGGTGAACCGATGGGTCATCGGGTGACTGATTGTCGGGACCGCGTATAAAAGACTTTGCAGGGTGGTGTTTTTGTTCGCCCGATCTCCCGATGACCCGATCCTCCTTCACGGCCGAACATAAAGAAAGATTTTACTGGGAACGCCGTTCTTTGAAAGCATGTCCACAGTCTGTGCGGGCTGCCAGCCGGGGATCTGGAAATCGTGCGAGACGATCCGCGCCCCTGAACGGAGCTGGGTCGTGAGCATCGGGCGCAGGCGCTCATTCACGGCGGTCAAAAGGTAAAGCGTCACCACGGTGGCGTGACGGACATTAACCTCAAACATGTTCTCGTGGAGTATCTGGGCGCGGCCTTGCAAGCCCAATTTTCGGATGCGTTCCGAGGATTCCGCGTAAAGGTCGGAATTGAGTTCCACACCCACGGCGTGAGCCCCGAATTTCTGTGCAGCCAGGATCACGATGCGCCCGTCGCCCGATCCCAGGTCGTAAACCACATCGTCGGGTTGGACCTTGGCAACTTCCAACATCTTTTGCGCCACATCGAGGGGCGTGGGGACAAAGGGAACAAGGTGCTCCAGATACTTGCCGGAATCGCTCTGGGCGGGGGAAAGAGGCGTGGTTTGGGATGTGGCCGGCTGGCAGAAAAGCAGAATCGCAGGAAGAACCGCGAAGACCGCAAACCTGCTACAAGCCTTGATAGCGTCATTGACGCGCGCAACTCGTCGCATAAGACAATTCTATGGGTTGCAAGGAATATTGTCGAGAGACTTGACATCGGGAAGGCCGCGGTCCCCCAACGCAACCTTCCAAAACGACGCGGCGGGGTGTACACTCACAGCTATGCGGGGTTCCAAAGGAAATCCCGGCTAGGGCTACGGGAGGAGGACTATGAGTATACAGATTGAGCTCAGGCCGGAGATTGAGGCCGAGTTAGCAGCTCAAGCGCGGAAGAAGGGGGTTCCGGTCATTCAGTACGTGCAGCGTATTTTGGAACAGCACGTGCCAGGGCTGCCCCTCGAATCTGCTATGACGCCGGAACAGAGGGCCAAGGCCTTCGATGATTGGGCAGACAGCTTTCCTTATCGCCGTAGCACACCTCTTTCTGACGACGCGATCAGCCGGGATAGCTTGTATCAAGAGGATCACGAATAGACTTCATGGAACACTTGGCGGACACGAACATCCTGATTCGCCGCATTGATCGGGCCCATGCCCTGCAGGCGGAGGCAACCACTGCCGTGAGGGCTCTTCTTCGTTCGGGTGAGCGCGTTTACGTAGCACCGCAGAATATGATTAAGTTTTGGAATGTGTGTACGCGGCCGCTGGAGCGCAATGGATTGGGCCTCTCACCGGCCGAGGCAGACCGCGAAGCCTCACGACTTGAAGGCATTTTGACTCTTCTGCCCGATGTCCCGGCAATCTATCCTGAGTGGCGACGGCTGGTCGTCGCGCACTCGGTTTCCGGGGTGCAGGTTCACGACGCGCGCATTGTGGCTGTCATGAACGTTTACGGAATCAGCAATCTTCTTACCTTCAACGGGCCGGACTTCAGCCGATATCCGGGAATCCATGTGATACATCCCAAGGACGTCATAATAGCAGGGAACCCGTAGGCCCCATGCGTCGGTCATTCTTGTTTCCGGGACATATTTACCCCAATTATGAAACAACCCCCCGTGGCGCTGCGGACTGCTAACTGTCAACTGTCGACTGCTGACTGCCCTTCTCTTCGCCGCGAATTGACCCTCACCAACGGTACAGCCATTGTGGTCGCGAACATGATTGGGGCGGGAATCTTTGGCACCACCGGCTTCCTGGCAGGGGATCTTGGCAAGCCTTCCCTGGTGCTTGGCATCTGGTTGGCGGGCGCGCTGGTCGCCTTGGCCGGATGCCTATGTTATGCGGAGCTGGCAATCAATTTGCCCCGCTCCGGAGGAGAATACGTTTACTTGCGTGAGGCTTGGGGGCCGGCCTGGGGATTTCTGAGTGGCTGGATTTCCTTCTTCGCAGGATTTGCAGCGCCCATCGCGGCCTCGGCGTTGCTTTTTTCCGAGTATTTGGCGCACTTTTTTCCCGCACTCTCGCCCAGATCGCCGGCAGGAATGCTGTCCACCTCCTCGAGGTGGATCCACACGGGCAACGGGCACCTGCTGGCGGTAGGGGTGGTTGCGGTGTTTGCGGTTGCCAATATCCTTGGGGTGCGTTTCGCAGGCAAAATCCAAAACGTTCTTACCGGCTTGAAAGTCGGGATCCTGGGAGCCTTTCTGGTCCTGGCCTTCCTGATGGGGAAGGGAAGCGTCTCTCATTTCTCGGCAGAGGCAGTCCGAACCTCCCACCACAGCCTGGGCGGACAATGCGCGGTTTCCCTCATCTTCGTGATGTTCGCCTATAGCGGTTGGAACGCCGCGACTTATGTGGCCGAGGAGATGAAGGCGCCGGAGCGTACGTTGCCCGCTTCGCTGGTGGCGGGGACCCTGATTGTGGCGGTCTTCTATCTGGCGTTGAACGCCGCTTTCATCTATGCCATGCCTTTAGAAGCCATGAAGGGTATCGAACGCATCGGCGGAGCGGCGGCGGAAGCGCTCTTTGGAGGAAAAGGTGGAGACTTCTTCAGTGGCGTGATGTCTCTCGGGTTACTCTCCACAGTGAGCGCCATGGTGATTGTGGGGCCGCGCGTCTATTACGCCATGGCGCAGGATGGCTGCTTCTTTCGCGGCGCGGCGCGCGTGCATCCGCGTTGGGGGACACCGGTCCAGGCCATTCTCTGGCAGTCGGTGGCAACGGCCCTTATGGTCCTGACGGGATCATTTGAAAGCCTGCTCTATTACATTGGCTTCGCGTTAGTCCTGTTTGCCGCCCTGGCGGTGGCAGGCATGGTGCGCCTGCGCAACCGGCCCGCTTGGAAGCGGCTTGGGGCCGTAAGTTGGGGATATCCCTTGGCCCCGGCAGTTTTTATCTGCGCCAGTGCGTGGATGCTCTGCTACACCATGGCACTCCGGCCAAAAGAATCCTTCCTGGGTCTGCTGACCATGGCGGGCGGGGCCCTGGTCTATCGCTGGGCCTTCCGCCGCCCAAGCGCTTCGCCCTCCTCATAATGAAAACCGGAAGTAGCTGCGCACCCCATCGAGGTCCCGGATGCCATCGTTCGAGTCGATCGGCTCGCCTTTCAGGGTGAAGAGCTGTATCGGGTTTTCACTCAAACCACTGGCTCGCTCGCCACCGCCCAATGGAACGCCCTCGGGACACGCCAGCTCACCAATCGAGCCGCTGCACCCCTTCGATCAAGTCGAAATGCCGGTCTCGGCTCAAGATGGGAAGGTTATGTTGTCGACACAACGCCGCAATCCAGGCGTCGTTGGAAGGAATCGGTGTGCCAGCCTCTTTAACTCGATTGTTTCGAACTCTCGCTTAATCAGGGTGTTGATTCGAGCCGTCTCCTTGCGCAAGTGTCGCAGGCTTCCTGCCAACTTCATCCTCGCCTTTTGCCGGGCCGGAGATCTCGCCCCCAGTTTCTCCGCCACCGCCTCACTCACAAACTGGCGCAGGGGGATTCTCTGTTCGGCAGCCTTCGCTTTGGCGCGGCGGAAGATGGCATCGGGAATCTCCAACGTGGTTTTCATGGTCTGATGATCCCATATTTGTGGGTGGGCATCAACGGGGCGCTGTCGGAAACCCCACCGGCCATCGGGCGCGCCGCCGTAGCCTGATGCATCGGTCGCGCTGCTCACCGTGACATCCGTGCACTCGTCTGCCATGCTGTCATTCTGAGCGCAGCGGAGCGGAGCGAAGAATCTCGCTCTGGACTCTTCCGCCGACAAGCAGCAGAGCGAGATGCTTCGTCCGCCGCGGCGGACTCAGCATGACAGTGAGCGGGCGCTCTCGCGAACAACGTAGCGTAAGCCCTTACATCACGGGTAGCCGTTTTCGGCTATGCATGCTGAGAATAACATGTCATCCTGATCCCGCCTTGCGGGAGAAGCATTTCCTTTTCTTCGCGTCACGCCCTGAATGCTGACTCCTGAATCCTGTTCTCTTTGCCCTTGACATGTGGACGGAAAAGTGATAGCCTATTCGAGTTGACCTATGGAGAGCGCCGCGGGCGAGTTCGCGAAGGGGGTTGGTGAGCGGCCCGCTGAGGACGGAAAATGGGGAGGAAATGCAAGAAAGATGTTATTTAGACGGAACGAACCGAAGGCCCTGTTGCAAATAAAGGAGTTAGTATTCTTTGAGGCCAAAAACGAAACGCTTTTTGAGTGCGGGAAACCCCGATCGAAGCCAAAAAATGGCCACCAATCCACCCTTTCTACAAGGCGTACCCCAGGGGCGACCGCCGGTCGCCCCTACAGAGAAATGAGCCGGCGTATGGACCTGGGATCTAAAAGGATTGGCATGCGGCCATTGAGGTATGGTTGTGCAGGCCTGATTCTCGCTTGCTGCTGTTTGCTTCCACTGCTCGCGGAGTCTTCTTTTGCCGCCTCCGAGCCCATTCAGTACCTGCTCGACTTGCGTGAGCCTGCCTCACACCTGGCGAAAGTCGTGTTGACGGTCGCAGGGGCTTCACCTTCTACGGAACTCCAGTTCCCGGCATGGAACAACCTTTACCAGATTCGAGACTTTGCCAGGAATATCCAGGAACTTGCTGCGGACTGTGATGGCGCGCAGGAGCAACTGACGCGCGTTGACCTTAACACCTGGAGGTCGGAGGCCAAGCCCTGCCAGAAGCTGGCGCTTCGATACGCTGTTTATGTGGCAGGATCGCCGCCCTTTTCAAGCGCGCTGGATAGCCAGCACGCCTTTCTGAACTTTGCTACGCTGCTCTTCTACCTGCCCAAGGAGCGAGGACGCGCCGCGCATGTGAAGTTGTTGGTTCCTGCCGGGTGGAAGGTAGCGACCTTGCTCGAGGAAGACGGAGACGGATTCCTGGCCCCGAATTATGACGTCTTGGTGGACAGCCCGGCGGAGGCAGGGCAATTCCAGGATTACAGCTTTTCTCAGAATGGAGCAACCTATCGCGTGGTGGTTCACGCGGATGTTAAGGACTATTCTCCGGACCGCCTGCTGGCCTCGCTGCGGAAGATCACCGCCACCGAAACCGCGCTCATGCGCGACGTGCCCTTTTCTCGCTACACGTTTATCCTGCATTTCCCGCGTGAAGAGGGAGGCGGCGGCTTTATCCCGCATTTCCCGCGTGAGGAGGGAGGGGGCGGCATGGAGCACCGCAACGGGACCGCCATCACGGTCCGGGTCCCCCAACTTCGCGACCACTGGGAGACCCTGGAGGGTATCGCGGCGCATGAGTTCTTCCATCTGTGGAACGTGAAGCGCATCCGGCCGCAATCGCTCGAGCCCATCGATTACGTCCACGGCAACGACACTCGAGACCTTTGGTTCTGTGAAGGCGTGACGAGCGCGTATGGCGCACTCGCACTGTTGCGAGCGGGACTAATCTCCCGCAAGACTTTTTACGCCCGCCTGGGGTCGGCGATTGAGACGCTTCAATCCCGGCCCGCCCGTTTCTTCCAAAGCGCGGAGGAGTCAGGGCTGGAAGCGTGGCTTGAAAAGTATAACGACTACCTGCGGCCGGAGCGAAGCATCTCGTACTACAATAAGGGCGAATTGCTGGGCTTCCTGCTCGACCTGGCCCTCCGCCACGCCACCGGGAATGGCGCCGGTCTGGATGACGTGATGCGCCGCTTGAACGAAGACTTCGCCCGCCCCGGCCGCTACTATACGGATGCGGACCTGCGGCGCCTGATAGCACAGATAGCTCCCAGGTTTTCCGGGCTGGAGGCCTTCTTTGCTGATTACGTGCGGGGCACGCGGGAGCTGGACTATGATACGTATCTCGGCTACGCAGGCCTGGAGCGGGAGAGCGAAAGCCGCGGCTCGGCGCGCC
>JBEKUR010000168.1:0-13148 GCA_049514855.1 Terriglobia bacterium | reverse complement strand
CGTGCGCCCCGGCCACCGCCACGCAGAATTTCAAGCGCATCAACTCGGCGAGCATTTCGGCCCGGGGAATAACGGGGATTTGCAGACGTTGGGCCTCCTGCACCTCGAGGTTATCAGGTGGAATCGCCGAAGAAATTACCACCACTTGGGCATCCCGGAGATTGCTCGCAGCGTGGCCTCCGAAAACTCGCGCTCCCAGCTTTGCCAGCCGCTCCGTGACGGGTGTCGCCTTGAGGTCAGACCCTGAAACCGTAAACCCCAGGTTGAGTAAAACCTCGGCGATGCCGCTCATGCCGATGCCGCCGATGCCTACGAAGTGTATTCTCCGAATCTTGCCTAGCATGGGTGAACAACCATTTCCTCGACCAAGTCAGCGATATGCGCCGCCGCCTCTGGACGCGCCAGACTCTTCGCGGCCCGCTCCATCCGAATCAGCCTCAGGGGGTCACTGAGCAGCTCATGGATTTCTCCCATAAGTCGCTCCGGCGTCAGCTCCGCCTGAAGAATCACGCGGGCTGCGCCGGCGTGTTCCAAAGCCCGGGCATTTGCCAGTTGGTGCTGGTCCGTGGCAGCCGGAAATGGTATCAGGAGCGCAGCCCGCCCCGCTGCGGCGTATTCAGCAACCGCGGTTGCGCCGGCTCGCGAAACCACCAGATCGGCCTGCGCCAACGCCCCTGGCATGTCCTCAATGAAAGCCTGGACCTGAGCCGTTACGCCCTGTTCCAGAAAAGCCTCACGCACTGCATTATAGTCCCTTTCCCCCGTTTGGTGGACCACCTTGAGCCCTCCCGATTCGCGCCTCAAGAGCGGAGCACATCGGGTCATTAGCTCGTTGATGGCTTTCGACCCCTGACTACCACCCACGATCAGGACCGTGAAGGGCGCCGCGTGTCTTTTCGTCGGGATCCTGTGGAACGCCGCCCGAAGCGGAAGGCCCGTGACGCGAGCCTTCTCGCCGTAGAAGCGCGCTGCCTGCTCGAAGCCAACTGCCGCCAAACGGACAACCGGGGCCAGGGCGCGGTTTGTAAAACCTGGCAATGCATTGGGCTCAATCAGCAGAGTCGGAATATCCTGGAGGGCAGCTTCCACCATCACAGGGCCCGCCAAATACCCGCCGACACCAACCACCACCTGGGGCTGAAAATCGCGCAACACTATAGCCGTTGCCACCGCCGTTCGGGGAAGCAGCATCAAGTTTCGCACGCTGCGAAACCCACTCATACCCTTAAGCCCCGCTGCGTTGATGGTACGCAGTGGAAAACCGGCTCCCGGAATCAAACGGGCTTCCAGGGGCCTCTTCGTGCCGAGAAACTCGATAAGGTATTTCGTTCCGGAGTGCTCAAGGCGCGCTCCGCGAGCACGCAGTTCCTCCGCCACAGCCAGTGCCGGAAAGATGTGACCTCCCGTTCCCCCTCCGACCATCAGAAATCGCAAACGAGACTGGAACTGCTCAAAACTCAGGGGGACGCCAGGCTCGTGGCCCGACGATTCCACGCCGCATCTCCCGCCTTGAGTCTCGACGGCCTTGACGACCAGGGCCATGACCCCCCAACCTACCCTTCCTCTTGTGAAATGTTGAGAAGGATGCCCACCGCAGCCAGCGTGACGAAAAGTGACGACCCACCGTAACTTATGAGCGGCAACGGTATACCCTTGGTTGGGAGCAGGCCGAGCACCACGCTCATGTTCACAAGAGCTTGTCCGACCACCATGACCGTCAGGCCAATGGCCAGCAACCGGCCAAACTCGCACGTGCAACCGGCACTTGCCCGCCACCCTCGCCAGAGGATGATTCCAAAAGCCACTACAAGCGCGATCGCCCCGATGAAGCCCAACTCCTCACCCACCACTGCAAAAATGAAGTCGGTCTGGGGCTCTGGAAGATAGAAGAGCTTCTGTTTCCCCTCCATCAACCCCACTCCAGCAATTCCCCCCGTGCCGACTGCAATAAAGGACTGAATGATCTGAAACCCTTTTCCAAGAGGGTCGGCATAAGGGTTCAGGAAAGCCAGCACACGGTTGTAGCGGTAGGTAGCATGGAAGACTAGCCAGTAGACCACAGGAACTGCCGCCAGAGCCGGGGTGGCAAAATACCTCAGGCGAAGCCCCGCTACGAATAGCATTGCCGCAACGATCATGGCAATGGCCAGGGCGGTTCCGAAGTCCGGTTCCGCCATCACCAGCGCCGCAGTCGCCCCGGCGGTCAGGCCAACAGGAAGCAGGGTATGCTTCACATCGTTTACTTCGCCCCGCCGCTGCTCAAGGAAATAGGCAAGGAATACGACCAGGATGATCTTGGAAAATTCGGAAGGCTGCAAGCTGGCAGATCCCAAATGCAGCCAGCGGCGAGTGTGGTGGCTGCGGTCAGCAAACAAAACAGCCACCAGCAATGTCAACTGCACGGCCAACGCCGGAAAAACCACCACAGGGCTGGCGAGACGGCGGTAGTCCAAATACATCATCACGACCAGGGCAACAAGCCCCGCTCCAGCCCATGCCAACTGGCGAACTAGAAAGTAACTGCTACTGCCAAACCTCTCGGCGGCCATCACCCCCGAGGCGCTGAAGATCATGAGGGCTCCGAAAAGCGTCAATGCCACGACGGTGCCGAACAGAATTTTGTCGGATTGAAGTCGCCTTGCCATGCTCTGTTAATCCGTTCCGGGTAGTCGGGGCTGAGACGCCGAATCAGGGGCCGCCGACTTCGGCTTCCTCCTATCCGTTATCGCGGGGCTGCGTTCTGAAGGGCTGGACACGTCTTTCGAGCCCCCCTCTGCGAGATTGCGGCCCGCTGATCCCCTGGCGGCAACACCTTTCTCTTCTGCTCTCGCCTCGTACGGCAACTGAACGTCGTCCGTCCTTTCAGGTGTACGGGGCGCTTGGGGTTGACTCGTTTCGGGTTCGGCAGAGTAATCCTGTGCCGGCTCAGTTTCTGCCGGGGGAAGTTCTTCGGCACTGATTTCGTAAACGAGGGTCAGCTCATGGGGCCGGTCTTCTGTTGCGGAACCGGTGGTTACGCCGCGCTTCGACTCCCCATCGACAGCCTCGGCAACTTGATTGAGCACCTCTTCAACTTCGGGTGCTAATGTCTCTGCCGGAAGTTCGGGACTCGCCTCGGGCCTCTCTTCGGATGAACCCGCGAGTGATTCAGCCTGAAACTGTCCGGAGACATCTAACCCAACGCTCGCAGTTTCCTTAATGAAATTCCCCGACTCGGCAGCCTTCTCTGGAAGGGGTTCCAGTGAGGCTTGCTGCGACCAAACCTGCGACGCTTGCGGAGGTGTGGCGGCCAAGGCCAGACTCCCAGGCGCCCCGGTCTCCACTTGACCTTCGGGCTTCCATTTCCATTCCACCGATCCTGATTCAACATCTTGCGCCAGCCGCTCTACCACCTCCTTAAACACGCGGCCACGATGCTCATAATCCTGGAACTGATCAAAGCTCGAACAAGCCGGAGCGAGGAGCACCACATCACCAGGACGGGCACACTGGAACGCTTCCAGCACGGCGTTTTCGAGGTTGCCCGCGCGAATCAATTCCACTGCGCCCGAGAGCTCCTGCGCGATGCGACCCGCCGCCGCACCGATGAGGAGAACCTCGCGGACCCTGTCCTTCAATAGGGGCCGCAGAGGCGCGTATGGAGCACCCTTGTCCTTTCCTCCCAGAATGAGATGAACACCATGCTCGAAGGCCTCCAACGACTTTACCGTGGCATCCACGCTGGTGGCTTTGGAATTGTTATAAAACTCCACCCCACCTAGGCTTCGAACATACTCGAGCCGGTGCTCGACGCCTTTAAATTCCCGCACCGCGCTGCGCACGGCGTCGAAGTCCGCCCCAAGCACGCAGGCCGCAGCCGCAGCCCCCAAAACGTCTTCCAGATTGAAACCACCCCGAAGGCGCACCTCCCGTGTCTCTAGAATCACCCGCTCCAGGTGCCCCATGCGGTACACGACATTCCCATTTGAAACAAAGAGGCCGCAGGGAAGTTGCTGTAACCGGCTGAAGAACACCTTGCGGCTCGCCAAGGCGGGACTGAGGCCACGCACCCAAGGGTCATCAGCATTCAGGATGGCATAATCATCCGCCCGCTGGTTGCGGAAGATCTGCCTTTTTGCCTGGGCATAGGCCTCGAAGGAAGGGTGGCGGTCCAGGTGATTCGGTGAAATGTTCAGCAAGACAGCCACGTGGGGACGAAAATCGCGAATGGCTTCCAACTGAAAACTACTCAACTCGGTGACTATGATCGAACCCGTTGTAACCCGATCCACTGCGCAGCTCAGAGGAACACCAATATTCCCGCCCACAAAAGTCGGGAAGCCGGACGCCTCGAGCATTTTGCCCAGAAGAGTCGTAGTGGTGGTCTTGCCGTTAGAACCGGTAACACCCACAATTGGATCGCTCAAGTACCAGCTCGCAACTTCAACCTCAGGGACAACGGGAATGCCGCGCGCGCGAGCTGCCTGCAGTTGAGGCAAGTCCCACGGCACCCCGGGGCTGACAACCACGAGATCGTGAGCGAGAAAGACTTCGGCACGCTGCGACCCAAGCTCCACACCAATCTTTTGTGCCAGAAGTCCCGGCAGGAGGGGTGCGAATGCAGCAGGAGGTTTGGTATCGGTCACCGTCACGACCGCGCCATGCCGTTGTAGGCAGAGTGCTACCGCGTGCCCGCTCCTCCCTAGGCCGACAACGAGCACGCGCTTCCTGCCTACATCAATCATGCGATCCCCCTGGGCCGCGACCGGCCATTCTTGCGAAAGATTGCTGTTGTCCGTGGTCCCGCCGCGGCGGGACGACGGACAACTAACAGCGTTATCTCAGCTTTAACGTCGTAAGCGCGAAGAGTGCAAAAACCAGCGCCGCGATCCAGAAGCGCGCAATGATCTTGGACTCCTTCCACCCCTCCAATTCAAAGTGGTGATGAATCGGGGCCATTCTGAACACCCGCTTGCCTCTGAGCTGGAACGACACCACCTGGATAATCACGGAGAGCGCCTCGATCACGAAAATGCCGCCAATAAACGGCAATAGGAGCTCCTGTTTGATGATCACCGCAACCGCTGCGATCGCGCCGCCGAGTGCCAGCGAACCGACGTCGCCCATGAATATCTCTGCCGGATAAGCGTTGTACCAGAGGAATCCGAGACTGGACCCCACCATCGATCCGCAAAAGATTGTCAGTTCACCCACGCGCGGCAGGTGCTCCAAGTCCAGATACTCGGAGAGAACTGCATGGCCGGTGACATAGGTCAGGACCGTCAACGCTGAGGCGGCAATGACGACACAACCGATGGCCAGCCCATCCAGTCCGTCGGTAAGGTTGACCGCGTTCGAGCAGCCCACGAGAAGCAGGACTACAAAGAGCAGGAAAGGCAAAAAGGCGAAAGGGTAAGTCCATACTCGGGAAAGAAAAACGGTGATCAAAAGATCGGGCCGGAAGCGCTTGAAGAAGGGGAACGTCAAGGTGGTTGAGTAAAAACCACGCGCCGAAAAGAAAATTAGCACAACACCAAAGACGAAGCTGACCAGAATCTGAAGCAAGAACTTGGTCCGCCCGGTCAGGCCCAGATTCCTCCGCTGCCGAACCTTCTGGTGGTCGTCCCAAAATCCAATCCCTGCAAAAGCCGCCGTGACCCCTAGAACGAGCCAAACAAAAACATTTCCGAGGTCGGACCAGAGCAGGGTCGGAACGAAAATGCAGAGATTGATGAGCACGCCGCCCATGGTCGGAGTGCCCGCCTTCGACAGGTGGGACTTCGGCCCGTCTTCCCGGACGTACTGGCCGATCTGGAACTCCTTGAGCATCCGTACAAGCCAGGGACCAACGGCCAAGGAGAGCAACAGGGCTGTCAGGCTCGCGTAAGCAGTTCGGAAAGTGATGTAGCGGAAGAGATTGAGGATGTGAAACTGGTTATGGAACTTGATGTAAAGAAAATAGAACATGTATTTCCACTCAGGGTACGGACTCCGAATTCGGCTTTGATGCGGACACAGCCTTTGCCACAAGTTCGCACCGAAGCATCTCGGTTACGGTCTCCAAGTGAACCCCGCGCGACCCTTTCACCAGAACCACGTCTCCGGGTTCGAGCAGCGAACGGCAAAATTCACCCGCCCACCGCGCCTCGGGGAAGAAGCGGGTCTGTTGGGGCGGCAAACCCGCGGCCACCGCGCCTTCGACGAAAAATCCCGCATCGCCTTGAACCGCGATAAGCCAGGAAAGATTGTTCTCGGCACACTTGCGGCCAGTCTCTTTGTGCAACTGCGGGGACTGCGGCCCCAATTCGAGCATTTCGCCGGCCACCACAATCCGCCGGCGAGCACCAGGCCATGTCCGAAGCGTTTCGAGCATGCACGCCATGGCCTGCGGGTTGGAGTTATAGCAATCGTTGATGATCGTCACAGGCCCCGGCAGTGTAAGGCTCTCCCCCCTTTGAGGCATATTCTGGAATTCCACAAGACCTCTCCGCATTTCCACGGGGGGAACATCGAAACTGGATGCAACAGCGATAGCGGCAAGCGCGTTCTGGACGTTGTGGAGGCCGGGAAGGGGAAGAAGAAAATCGGCATCCAGGTTCGGTCCAATGACTTGGAATTCGCTTCCGATCCCTTCTCCGCGCTTCACCCGCAGTGCTCGAAAATCTGCACCTGGCCCAAACCCAAATGTAACAACCTTCCCCTCAAATCCCTCCGCCAATCTTTGGACGCGGGGATCGTCATAGTTCAAGACTGCGGTGGGCGGTCCACCGCGCCAAGAGAGGTTGTCGACGAGCTCCCGCTTCGCCTTGGCGATGGACTCCACGGAATCAAAGAACTCCAAGTGAACCGGGGCAACGTTCGTCACCACGCCGGTCTCCGGCTCAGCGATCAGAGCCAAATGCGCAATCTCACCGGCGGCGGACATGGCGAGCTCCACCACCGCAATTTCGTGCTCCGGCTCGAGTCCCAACAGAGTTAAGGGCAGGCCGTAGCGGTTATTCAGGTTTCCGGCAGACTTGTGCACGGAAAACCGAGGGCCCAGCAAAGCGGCGATCATCTCCTTGGTGGTACTCTTTCCCATGCTGCCTGTTACAGCTACCAGCGGACGTCCCCACTTGCGGCGTACGCACCGTCCCAGAAGCTGGAGCGCCTCCAGCGGACTCTGTAGTGGAAGGAGCATTGGCGTGAGCCCTGGCGGCGCTTGGTCAAAAAAAGCCTGCTCCACCACAGCGCCAGCAGCCCCACGCTCGATTGCCTGAGCAATGAATTGATGTCCGTCGAATCGAGGCCCGCGCATCGCGAAGAAGAGTTGCCCTGGCCTGATTGACCGGGAATCAATCGAGTATCCAGCAACCACCCGTTCCCGTGTGCCGCATCGGGTATTAAGCAGTGTCGCTATGCCGCCCAATCGTAGTTCCATGAGTTCTTGAGGCCCAAGGCCATTTCCGCCCGTTGAGGAAAATAACTCTTCCCCCGCAGGCTCTATGTCATTCCGATCCCGCAGTTGCGGGAGAGGAATCTCGTTCTGATTCCCTCCTCCACAGACCAGGGCGTGATTCCTCTCCCGCAACTGCGGGATCGGAATGACATACTCCATTTCAGGCGCCTGGGCGATAGCCCATTTCACGTAATATCTTCCGGGCAACTTCACGATCGTCGAGAGGAATCGTCCGGTCCTTCAGTATCTGGTAAGTCTCATGCCCTTTTCCAGCTAAAACTACCACATCCCCTTCGCGCGCTTCCTCAACTGCCTTGCGGATTGCGGTTTCGCGGTCCACTTCCGCCCAATAGGGTTTCCCGGCCTTCTGCAAGCCCACCAGCGCGTCGCTCATGATCAGCAGCGGGTCTTCACCGCGCGGATTATCCGAAGTAAGTACGGCAAGATCGCTCAAGGAACCGGCAGCTTCGCCCATCAAAGGCCGCTTCGTGCGGTCGCGTTCGCCACCGCAGCCGAAAACCACAATCAGCCTGTTGCGCGTAAGTTCGCGCGCCGTGCTCAGGACATTGCGCAAAGCGTCGTCGGTGTGCGCGTAATCCACTACCACCAGGAAGGGCTGGCCTTCGTCGATTCGCTCGAAGCGGCCCGGGACCGCTTTCAGATCTTTAAGCCCCTTTTCGATTTTTTCGAGCGGGATGCCATAGGCGATGGAGGCTGCGGTCGCTGCCAGGATGTTCGCCAGGTTGGCCCGACCCACAAGCGGTGAGGCAAGCTGCACCTTGCCTGCCGGGGTTACTATCGTGCCCTCCAGGCCATTGTGTCGGTGGTCGAGATGCTTCGGCTTGACCTGAGCGTTAGAGTTCATGCCGTAGGTCAACCGATGGGGGCAGGGCACGTCCAGAAGTTTCCTGCCCCAAGGGTCATCCAAATTAATGACCGCCCACTGCGGCGGAGGTGTTCCAAGCCCCTCAAAGAGACGACGCTTTGCTTCATAGTAGTGCTCGAAGTCTTTGTGGTAATCCAAATGGTCGCGGGTCAAATTGGTGAAAACAGCGACCGAATAAGGGAAGCCCCAGACCCGTTCTTGCGCCAGGGCATGCGAGGAGACTTCCATCACCACACCCGTGCCACCCGCATCGACGGTCTGCGCGAAGTAAGACCACAAATCAAGCGACTCCGGAGTCGTGTTGAGCGCCGGCAGGGCGCGGTCACCAAATCGGTACTCGATAGTTCCGAAGAGGCCGGCGCGGACTCCTGCGGCGCGCAAAATACTGTCCACCAGAAAGGCTGTCGTAGTCTTTCCGTTCGTCCCGGTGATTCCTATTAGCTCCAGGCGTAAATCAGGTTGGCCGAAGAAAACGCGTCCAGCCGTCGAGAGCGCCCGGCGAATCTGGGGCACTCGCACCCAGCGCGATGCCAGATCGCTGGGCGGTATGCGCTCACTGACGACGGCCACTGCGCCCCGCTCGAGGGCTTGAGGGATAAACGCATGCCCGTCCGCTTTCTCACCATGAATAGCGAAGAAAAGGGTTCCGCGCTGAACTCGACGCGAATCGTAAGCTAAAGCCATTACCTCGGCCCCGACATCTGGTCCCGTTTCGAGGCCGTCCAGTCCTCGGAGCAACTCGTTCAGTTTCATTTCTCACTCGCATTATATCACTGCGAGAATGTGGATCTATCCGCGCACCGCGGCTTCCCAGATCCAGAACAATCCATGCCCCGCCTTCCCTGGCTCGCGTTTTCTGCTCCCCATGCTCGTTTCCCAGCTCGCGGAATATCCCACGGGCGCTGCTCACCTTGACAGCCTTACCACCAGTCGCGTTCCCAGTGGCACTTGCGCATGCGCAGGAAGATTCTGCTCGACGGCCAATCCGCTGCCCAAAAGGCTAAGTTCCAGACCAAGCTTCTGACACTCTTGGGCAACGCTCCGCGCCGCTAAACCTGAGAAGTCCGGGATGGTCACCCGAGGACCATTATCCATCACAACGGTACCGGGCGTCGTAGCTGCCTCCGGCTCACGGTCCGTTGAAACTTGTGTCTGCTCAATGCTTGAGAATGAAGCGGGTTGAACGGGGGAAGCGGCAGCCTGGAGATGCTCAGAGCCCTTAGGAAGGTGTCCCACAAGGTCTCCGAGTTTCTGGCCCGGAATCCCTGCAGGGATTGAGGAGGCAAGCTGAGGCCATCGGGAAGGGGTGTCTTGCGGAACGTTCAAATAACCCAAAGTCGGCTCTGCGATGGACTTGAACACCGGGGCTGCCACTTCGGTCCCGTAAATTGCTCCCACCGGTGAATCGATAGCCACCAGAATGGTTACCGCCGGTTTTCCTACGGGAGCGAACCCGACAAAAGAGGCTACATAGTGCGATTTTGAATAAGCGCCGGAAGCATCGATTTTCTGCGCTGTGCCGGTCTTCCCGGCGGATGAGTAACCTGCAAGTTGCGCAGGCTGGCCGGTTCCTCTCTCCACCACGGCCGAAAGAATCTCCTTCATGAGACTTGCCGTCCGCGCGCTGATAACCCGGTGACCGGGAACAGGAGGCATGGCGTCGTGTGCCTGGCCGAGAAAGAGGTCGTGAACTAGGCGCGGCTCAAACAACACACCCCCGTTGGCGACTGCGGAGTAGGTCGTGACGAGTTGGATTGGGGTCACGCCAATTTCCTGCCCCATAGAGATTTCGCCAATCGAAATTCCTGACCAGCGGCTGGGGGGCTTGAGTAGCCCCCGCTCCTCTCCAGGCAGTTCGACTTCAGTTTTTTCGCCAAAACCGAAGCTGCGGATATATTTGTAAAGCCGCTGCTCACCCAAGCGCAGCCCCAGCTTAATGGCCCCGACGTCGCTGGACTTCACCACCACATCCCTCACCGTCAGGTCGGCGAATGACTTGTGGTCGTGAATGACATGCCCGGCAAGCACGATGCTTCCCTGCTGGCAGTTGACGACTTCGTCCGGGTTCGCCAGTTTCTCTTCCAGGACGGCGGAGACGGTCACCAGTTTAAAGGTTGAGCCGGGCTCATAAACCCAGGACAGGCCGCGGTCCTGCAGTGCGTCCGGCGGGCTCTTTGCAAAGTCATTGGGGTCGTAAGTGGGTTGGCTGGCCATGGCCAGGATTTCGCCCGTGTTGGGATTCTGAACGATAGCCACACCCCCGGCCGCCTTCCATTTCTCCACCGCTTCCGCCAAGGCCTTTTCCGTAATGTACTGGATCTTCTCATCCAGGGTCAGAACAACGTTCTTACCCGGCTTCCCCGCCCACTCGGTCGATTGAAACGACCGGCGACGCGCGTCCGTGGCCAGAAGCACGCGTCCTGGGCGGCCCCGGATGATGCTATCCATGCCGTATTCGAGGCCCGCGAGCCCCTTGTCGTCCAAACCCACGTAACCCAAAATGTGGGCGGCCAAATCCCCTTTGGGGAAGAATCGCTTGCTCTCCCGCTGGAAGTAAATTCCCTTCAGGTTGAGGTCGCGGACGCGGTTTGCTTCTTCGGGGCTGGTCTTCCTTTTCACCCAGCAAAACGCATGGGAGTTGGTGATCCGGCCCAGCAGGTCGTTCGCATCCAGGCCCAGCACCGGGGCTAGCAAGTCACTCACCATTTTGGGGTCAGGAATCTCGCTGGGTACTGCAAAGACGGAATCCACCGCCAAGCTCATGGCCAGCGGGTTCATCTGGCGGTCGAAGATTTCGCCGCGCTTGGGCGCGACTTCGATCATGTGCTGCTGCTGGCGCCGTGCCCGGGCCAGCAAATCCCCGTAATCGATGATCTGGAGGTGGTAGAGCTGAACGACCAGACCGGCCATCCAGAGAAAAAGAATGCCACCTAGCAACAGAGCCCGGTTCGTTGCGCGGGACCTGTCGGTTTTCTCCGGCCGCGCCTGGCTAATGCGAGGTGGCATGAGACTATGGCTCGCCAGCGTTACCTTCGCCGACGGCGGCGAAGTTGCGCGCAAACTCCGCGCGCTCCGGTAGTGTCGGTGACGGCGCCTCCGCCCCGCCCCACTGGATCACTTGTTGCGGACGGGGCGAGACCATCCCGAGATCCTTCCGCGCTAGCGTGTCGATCCTTTGTGGGTCGGCCAGCGCGGCCTGCTCCAGCCGCAGTTGATGGTTCCATTCCTGCTGTGCGGCGCACTGCGCCTTGAGCTCTTCAATCTCGTAACCGGCCCGCACGCACTGCAAATGCTGCCACGAGAAAAGCAAGACAGAAAGAAAAACCAGAATGCCCAATCCGAGCAGACTGAAACATTCACGCCACTTCTCCAGACCTACCTCCCGCACCAGACGGGAATTATCAATGTGTTTGATAAAATAGATTTCCGGAAAACTCGCCCGGCCCCCCGCCAGTGGGTTTGCCGGGCGCCGCCTCGGTTTCGGTAACGTAACTGCCGCCGTCGCCATGTTCCTGGGACTGGGGGCTTGGTGTTAGGGACTGGGGCAACTCAAGCCCCATTCCGTACCCCTCCCCCTTCCCTCCTTTCTGCTGGCTATCGATTTCGAGGGCCGTTCGCTGCTTTCCCTGTCGCTGGTGCTGGGTTTTTCCTGGCCCCCAACATCTACCCTGGGGTCCTTTCCGCCGCGCGCAGCTTGGCACTGTGCGAGCGCGGATTGGCCCGCAACTCCTCTTCACTCGGCCGCACGACCTTGCGTGTCAGGATTTGCGCCCGCCCCTGGTGTTGCCACGCTTGAAAGGCTCGCTTCACCATGCGGTCTTCGAGCGAATGAAAACTCAGAACCACCACTCGGCCGCCCGGCTTCAGCACTCCCAGTGCCTGCGCGAGCAGCGACTCCAGGCTTTCGAGTTCCCGGTTCACCGCCAGCCGCAACGCCTGGAAAGTGCGCGTGGCGGGATGAATGTGGTGGAGGGCCGCCCGGGAGGGGATCACTCGCGTCACCACCTGCGCCAGTTCGGTGGTTAATCGATACGGACGGCCCTTCACAATAGCTCGCGCAATCCTGCGCGAGTGGCGCTCTTCCCCCAACTTGAAAATCAAATCCGCCAACTCCCGCTCGCTCATCTGGTTCACAAGGTCTGCCGCCCTGGCGCCCGTGGTCGGGTCCATGCGCATGTCGAGCGGTCCTGGCGCTTTGAAACTAAACCCTCGGGAAGCATCCTCAACCTGCAGGGAACTCATGCCCAGGTCGGCCAGCAGGCCGTCGGCAGGCGGAAGCCCGCTCGCCGCGTGCAGCGCGTCAATCTGGGCAAAGTTCCCACGCATGGCGATCAGTTTCTCCCCAAAACTCTTCAGCCGTTCCTGGGCGGCAGCCAGCGCCGCCGGGTCCCGGTCTATTCCTAACAACTTCCCGCTTTCCAGCCGCCGAAGAATTCCCTCGGCATGCCCCCCTGCCCCCAGGGTCGCGTCAATGTAGAATCCGTCAGGCCGCACATTGAGAATCTCGATGGCCTCTCGCCACAGAACCGGGACATGCGCAAGCCAGGGTTCGGGATTCGGGTTCCGTGTTTCGTTTTGAACGAACGCATCATGGGTCACGTCTCACAATCCCAAACCGCTGCCGCTGACTACTAATCCGGAATCTCAAATCACAGATTCAAAATCCCAGATTGCTAGATCCCTAAATCACTCAGCGCCTTCTCGTCTTCTTCTGTGAACGGCTCGCGCTCCAGGTGCTCGAGGTAGCGCTGGTTGTTCCAGACTTCGAGATACGTCAGGTAGCCGAGTACCGCCACCTCGCCCTGCATCGCCGCCGATTCGCGCAACACGGAGGGAATCAGAAGT
>JBEKUR010000167.1:0-13196 GCA_049514855.1 Terriglobia bacterium | reverse complement strand
ATGCCGGCACAACGGCTCTATTATTCCGCAGGGTTCGGCCTGTGCTCCCGGCGAAGGGATTACTACAACGATCCACGAGAAGATGGGTTGGTCCTATCTCTGAAGCTCTCCCCGCCTGTCGAGGTTTGAGCTACCGAACAGGCGACACGAATTATGGGAAACTTGCTTGCTGTAGCGCCGGCATCTTGCCGGCACTCAACAATGCCGCCGTGACGGCGGCGCTACGAAGCCAGCAAAGTCCGCCCCTTACACAGGAAGTTATTACACGGCACGTTTGTTAAAGCGCTTTTCGGCTTGAATGGACATGTTTGGTGTGCTAGCCTGACTACGGTATCAAATCAAATGGGGAGGTGGCACGCCCGTGAGCACTCCTGCCGAGGCCATCCGGGAGGAATTGATGGCCAACAACCCAGAATATCGACGCCTTCGTGAAGAGCACATCCGCTACGCTTCCCAGCTTGACCAACTCGCGGCAAAGATCTTCCTTACGGAAGAGGAAAAAGTCGAAGAAGTACGGCTGAAGAAGCTGAAACTGCGGGTGAAGGACCAGATGGAATTGCTGGTACGGCAAGCCCAGACAGTGCACTAGCCGCCCCCGGCCAGCCCGCGAGTTCGCGGGGGAGATTCTGCCCCGGGCTGGCAAAGCCAACACCCTTTGAAGTATGCGCGGAGGTGGCTCGATGAGGAAGCGAAAAGGTCCCGGGCTGACACGCAAAGATACATGCTGAAGGAGGGATATTGGTACGGTCTTCCGCCGCTGCTCATCTCCGGCGGTCTTCTCGGATTCTGGCTCCGGGAGCGAAGCCCTTTCCTTCTGGTCTGCGCCATCTTCTTTCTGGTCCTTGCCTTCCTGCTACTCAACTTCTTTCGTGATCCTGAGCGCCCGATTCCTACCCAAGCTCAAGCCATCGTTTCTCCCGCCGACGGTCGCATCGTGCAAGTCGTCCCGGAGAGCTACGAAGGCCGCCCGGTGTGCCGCGTCAGCATTTTCATGTCGCCTCTGGACGTGCACGTCAATCGGGCCCCCATTGCAGGCGTCCTCAGAGAGGTCTTCTATCGAAAGGGAGCGTTTCGAGTGGCCTTACAGGAAGCCGCCTCGGTTGAAAACGAGCAAAACGTTTTCACCCTGGAGGGTGAGCAAGGTCAGATCGTGGTCAAGCAAATTGCTGGAATACTCGCGCGCCGAATAGTATTCTGGAAACGTGCCGGCGACTCTCTGGCGCGCGGCGAGCGCGTTGGCCTGATCAAGTTCGGATCGCGTGTTGATGTTCTCATGGAACCGGATGTGGCATTGAGAATCAAGGTCGGAGATCACGTCCGGGCAGGGAGCAGCATCCTTGGAACCAGCCACACCAAATCTCAAATTCAATAAGAAGGGTGGAATGAGGCGGGGCGTCTATATTCTGCCCAGCCTGTTCACGGTAGGCACATTGGTCTGCGGCTATTACGCCATCCTGGCAGCGCTGCGAGGCTCTCTAGCAATGACGGGAGGCGGGGTTGAGGGACTGAGCGCGGTGGCGTTCGATGACGCCGCAAAGGCCATCGGGTGGGCGATTCTATTCGACGGGCTGGACGGTCGAATTGCGCGGCTGACCAATGCCACATCCGCTTTTGGCCGGGAGTTCGATTCTCTGGCCGATGTCATAACTTTCGGTGTTGCCCCCGCCATCCTGGCCTATGCCTGGGGCATTCGCGCCATAAGCGGGACGTCCGGAACGCCTTTGCTCGAGCACATAGGTCAACTAGGTTGGATTGTGACCTTTGCTTATGTGATATGCGGGGCTGCGCGCCTGGGGCGATTCAACATCGAGAGTGTCAAACCCACCGCTGACCGGCGATATTTTGTGGGCATGCCTATCCCGGCTGCGGCGGGAACAATTGCCGCCATCGTGCACTGGGAGAAAGCGCCATTATTCCAATGGGGATACAGCTTGGGCTGGATGGTTGTGGTAGCCATTCTGGCCTTCTTGATGGTGAGTAGGATGCGTTATTACACCTTCAAAACGTTGGATTTGAGAAGGCGTCGTTCCTACATCGCCATCATATTCCTGGGGCTCATCATCTGGGCCATTTGGGTATATTCTGAACCCGTCCTCCTGGCCATCGGCCTTACTTACGCCCTTTCCGGCATCATTCTTCGGATCACCTCGAAGTTCCGCTCTCATCCTCCCGCGCCGGAGGAGGTTCACGCGGCATGAAAACCTCCCAACAGGGATACCGGATCGCGGTCGTGGGCGCATCTTCCCTTCTTGGCAAAGAGCTCCTGAATGTGCTGGAGGAACACCACTTTCCTTTCTCCCGCCTGGTTACGTTCTCCGACGAAGAAAATGAACTCGAATTGCCCATCCTGGATTTGCGTGAGGGATCGAAAACCTCGGTTCTTGACGAGAATGTTACCGCCTCCGAGCTTGATTTTGCCTTTATTGCGGCGCGGTCTCGTCAAATGCCTTCCTTCCTGGATCCCGCCCAAGCTTCGGACCAAGGGCGGCGCGCTTGTTTCATCATTGACCTCAGCCTCACAGCGCCCGGCGAAGAGGCGGCGGAACCGCAGATCCCCCTCCCCCGGAAAGTGGTGAGCGTGCCATTCCTCGACCGCTGTTTTCCGCCAGGGAAAAAAGAGGAAGGCGGCGAAAGCCGAGTTTATGTTTCGGCTCGTCCCGCCACGATTGTAATCAGCAGTTTACTGCTGCGCCTGGCAGCACGCTTCCCTTTGAAGAGCGCCGTTGCCAATATCTTCACTTCGGTCTCCGAGATCGGGTCGCACGGGATTGAAGAGCTTCAGAAGCAGACCGTAAACCTGCTCAGCTTCCAGAAGATTCCGCGCAAGGTTTTTGGCGCGCAGTTGGCCTTTAACTTGTTGTCGCGTCCGGGCGGGACGGGTGGAAGTGAACTGCTGGCTCTCGAAAATCGTCTGCGGAAGCAGCTCAAGGAATACTTGCAGGGGAGGGTTCCGCTGCCCGCTTTGCGCCTCTTTCAGGTTCCCGTGTTTTATTCGCTGGCGGTTTCCCTTTTCATCGAGACGGGTCAGCCCGTGGCAGCAGAAAAGGCCGGAGAGGCTTTGCAGGGAGAGCGAGTCCAAATGCGGCGTCGCTCACAGGGCTCGCCCACCCAAGTCGAGGTCGCTGGTTCGGACAAAATCCTGGTGGATAGTGTAACGGCTGATCCGGACCACCCGACCGGCCTCTGGATTTGGGCCGTCGCTGATAATCTTCGTCTTGCGGCCCTGAACGCGGTCGAGGTCGCGGAGAGTCTTCGCCACCGAATCGCCTTATAGCAGGGTGCGGAAAAACCGCTGCGGACCTTGTCATTCCGAGCGAAGCGAGGAATCTTGCTCTGGAAGGGGGGGCGAGGGGGGACATGCGAGATTCCTCGCTTCGCTCGGAATGACAGGCTGTGCGGGTTTTTCAGCATCCTGACAGAATGTGTATGAGCGCTGGTTATGAACAGTTCGGGCGTCATTGCCTTTTGCCTCTTGCACTTGGTGTTTTGCCTTTCCTTCTTTCCTGCGGGTATCAGATTGCCGGACGCGGAAACCGCTTACCCCCTGACATCAAAACCATCGCCGTCCCCATCTTCGTCAATCAATCTTCCACCTTCCGCATCGAAGAGAAGCTCGCTGCCGCCGTCACCCGCGAGTTCATCGAGCGAACGAAATTCCGGATTACGCCCAATCCAACAGGAGCCGATGCCGTCTTGAAGGGAACCGTCAAGGACGTACGTTCAGGCGTTATCACCTTTGACCTGACTACCGGGCGCGCCTCGTCGCTCCAGATTCAGGTCACGGCCGACGTAAAGCTCGAGGACTTGCACAGCAAGAAGGTGGTTTATGCAAATCCGAGCTTCGTCTTCAGGGAAGAGTATCAGGTGAGCCAGACTACCTCCGGACTCTTCCAAGAAGACCAAGCTGCGCTCGACCGCCTCTCCCGTGATGTCGCCCGCACCCTCGTCACAGAAGTCCTGGAAAACTTTTAGCGGGCACAAGGGCCGCCCCTACAAATGACTTACAACCCCGACATCCACCATCGCCGCTCCATTAGACTGCGGGGATACGATTATTCCCGGCACGGTGCATATTACGTCACTGTCTGTATTCAGGGGCACAAATGCCTGCTGGGCGAGATTGCACTCGGCCAAATGAATCAGAACGACGCGGGGCGTCTAGTGGAGCAGGCCTGGAAATGGATCCCGCGGCAATTCCCGACAGCCGAAATGGATGAGCATATTGTGATGCCCAATCATTTTCACGGCATCCTCAGAATCGCAGGGGCGCCCCGAATGCGAGCAGGCCAAATCAACGTGCGACCACAAAGGGCGCCCCCAGGGAAACGCGGGCACGCACAACGATCGCCCCTAAGGAAACGCGGGCACCCACAAGGGGTGCCCCTACGTTGGGAGAAATGATTGGGGCGTTCAAGTCGATCACGACGGATGAGTATATCTGCGGGGTGCGCGAGGAAGGCTGGCCGAGGTTCAGCGAAACTTTCTGGCAAAGGAACTTTTACGAACACATCGTCCGCAACGAGGAGGAGCTAGAGAGGATTCGGGATTACATCCGCCGAAACCCGCTAATGTGGGCTATCGACCGATACAATCCAGACCGTGCGGTCCCCGTTGTGGATGAAGAGGGCCGCGTCGTATCGTGGGAAGAATCGTAGGGGCACCCCTCGTGGGTACCCGGCAGTCACGGACGTAGGGGCACCCCTTGTGGGTGCCCGGCAATCACGGACGTAGGGGGCGCCCCTCGTGGGCGCCCGAGAAAGAAGGAGGGCACCCACAAGGGGTGCCCCTACATCGATCCCAATTTGGAGGAAGTACCATGAGAATTGATAGAGCCATTCGACCACTCGCTTTGTTTTCTATTTGTCTGATTATTTTCCTAACTGCCTGTTCACGAAAAGAAACCGTGTCAAAGCCCGGGCCAGCAGAAAAGGCCAAGGTCAGCGTCAACTGGGACAAGGTGGTGACCGTTTCCAAGACGACGCCCACACTTCAAGTTGTGGTCAACCCTCCCTTGCGCCGGGGTTCACAGATTCACGATCGGGTCTTTCAAGCTTTGCACGAGCTTGGTGCAGACTACGTGCGCTACGTGCCCTGGTTGCCTTACCCCAAGCTGGGGGTTGCCGAACTCGAGCCTCCCCAAGACGGGAAGACTTCCTGGGACTTTTCCCTTATCGACCCCATGATGGAAGATTTCATGAATGCCACGGCCGGACACTCCGTGATTATCAACTTCAGCACCATTCCCCAGTGGATGTTCAAGACGGAGAAGCCGGTGCCTTATCCCGCCGATCCGGACCAAGTGAATTGGGAGTACGAGAAAGGAACAGAGTTCCGGGATGCGAGCTTAAAAGAAGTGGGGGACTACTATGCACGGCTGGTGAGTTGGTACACGCAGGGGGGATTCACGGACGAATATGGCAAGCGCCACGAGTCCGGCCATCATTACAACATCGAGTACTGGGAGGTGTTGAACGAGGTCGATTTTGAGCACCAGATGTCGCCTGAAACATATACCCGGGTCTACGACGCTATAGTGAGTTCAATTCGCCACGTGGAACCGCAAATGAAGTTTGTAGGCGTGGCTCTGGCAGGGACCTCTCCCAACATATTCCTTGTAGAGAATGTACCGGGCTACTTCGAATACTTCCTTAACCCAAAGAACCACAAGCCTGGGATCCCGGTGGATATGATTTCCTACCACTTCTACGCTAATCCGACGGCTGACCAGAGTCCGGAGGTGCAGCAGTACACTGTTTTCGATCAGGCTGCCGGCTTTCTCAATTCCGTCCGGTATTTAGAGTCAATTCGGCAGCGCCTGTCCCCGAAGACACAAACCGACCTCGACGAACTGGGATGCATTCCGGCTGACGATAATGCGATGCCTCGCAAAGCGATCCCCGATTCCTACTGGAACCTCTGCGGGGCAGTTTATGGCTACCTGTATGGGGAGCTGGCACGCTTCGGGATTGACGTGGCCGGTGAATCTCAAATGGTGGGTTACCCCTCCCAGTTTCCCGGCGTATCCATGGTGGATTGGAACACAGGCCAACCCAACGCCCGTTACTGGGTGTTGAAGCTGCTCCATGACAACTTCGGCCCCGGAGACAAGCTGGTGGACACGACTTCTGCAATTCCCCACGTCTACGCCCAGGGCTTTGTGACGCGCGACGGCCAGCGCAAGCTGTTGCTGGTCAACGAGCGAGACCGGAATTTTGATTTGTCGATTGCGGGGAGCAACGGGGCAGAGGTCGTGGTTGTCGATCAGACAACAGGCTTCCAGCCGCCGGCAACGGCTCACCTGAATGCC
This sequence comes from Terriglobia bacterium, assembly GCA_049514855.1. GTDB lineage: Bacteria > Acidobacteriota > Terriglobia > UBA7540 > UBA7540 > CAVROP01. Next base: position 6,889 of record JBEKUR010000167.1, on the reverse strand, counting down.
GACCAGATTACGTTGCGAGGGCTGGCCGTCGCCGTGGTGACTCTTCCCAAGTGACTAACCATTTTCCGACGTAACTGATCTTCCTACATTCCGTAAAGCGTCTCCGTATTCACGGGCAGGCCGAGCAGCTTCAGGTAGGTGAACAGTTGCATCTTGTGATTCGTGAAGTGCACGAGGAAGTAGATGGCCATGCCCTCCATCTTTGCCGTCACGCCCCACGGCACGGAGACGACTTTGTTGGTGAAGTCCTCCTCGCTCATGCCGTCCAGAATCTGGCGCAGAATTCTCTTGTCCTTTTCGAGTTTGTCCAGCGCCTCCTGGGGACTACAGGAAGGGAGGTTCTCCAACTTCATGCTCTCTCCCATTTCTTCCATGGACGGCCACTTGCCGCCGAGCAGCCACTCCAACCCGGCGCCCAAGCCATCGCTTAGGTGGCAAACCAATTGGGCCGCGCTCATGAAGGTCGGCCCGGGCCTCCAGTTCAGTTTGTCCCCTGGAACCATGCCGATCAGCTTTTCCGTCGGCCGGTAGTTTTCCATCACAACTTTGTAAAACTCGTTCTTGGTCATAAATCCTCCTCTCCTTGCTTCTTCACGCTCTGCCTGTCTGTGCGCCCGCCCCGTGTTTCTGCGGGTGGCATAGATCGCCGCCGGGCTTGCGCGCCTCTGCCTGTTTTTCTGTAGAGCCACAGCCCAGGAGATTTTACCTCACAATTTACTACAAGGAAATTACGAAACCTCATTCTCCCGAGTAACTGCGGGCCCCGCGGCTTTTGCGCTGTCAGCAGTGAGTGGTCTTCAATTGGCTTTGTTGAGCTTCCGCAAGGGCACCCGAACCAAGATGTAGGCGATGATTGCGAACGCCAGGAGGGAAATCCAACCGCCCCAGTTGGCCAGGAACGGCAACTCATCGAGGCCGGTGATGACCTTGGTGATGGAGGAGACGCCGGTGAGGAACAGCGCGGCGAGCAGAATACCCGTGATGGCCTCGCCGGCGATGAATCCGGAAGCCAGGAGCGTTCCTCGCTCATCGAATTTCGCCTTTTCTTCCGTGGGGAGTTTCTTGCGCGCCGCCCATTGGTCAGCCGCCCACTTCAAGGCGCCACCCACAAATATCGCCCCGGTGGTTTCGAGGGGCAGGTACATGCCCACGGCGATGAGCATAGGAGAAGGTGCGCCAATCATCACCAGCGCCAGGCCGAAGAAGCATCCCATCAGGAGCAACCCCCAAGCCATTTGCCCTCCCACGATACCCTGCGCGAGCTGGGCCATGAGGCCGGCTTGTGGGGCGGGCAGCAACTTGCCGCCGATGCCGCCGGTGGCGAGGTTCGCTTCGTGCAGCGCGATGATGGGCAGCAACAGGAAAAAGGAAACGGCGGTGACGCTCAGCACCTCGACGATTTCCATCTTCCACGGCGTCCCGCCGAGCAGATATCCAGCCTTGAGATCCTGAATCAGGCTGCCGGAAACACAGCACGCGCAGCACACCACCGAGGCCACACCCAGTACGGCGGCCACTCCGCCCAGGCCCTTTACACCGATGGCCACCATCATCAACGCGGCGATAACCAGGGCGGCAAGCGTCAGACCGCTGACGGGCTGATTCGAGGAGCCCACCAACCCCACCAGGTAGCCGCCTACCGCGGCAAGGAAGAAGCCGGTCAGGGTCATCACAATCGCCGCCGTGACCGCTGCGGTCCAGCTCTGCGCGAAGTATTTGTAGATGATCGTAATCGGGATGACGAGGCCGGCAATGGCGATGAGGATCCACTTGATGGGGATGTCGATATCCAGCCGCGTGCGTGCTGCCGCGTGCTCGCCGCTCTCTGCGGAAGCATGAAAAGCCCCACGGATGGAGGTAAGAATCGACTCCCGCATGCTATAGAGCGTGTAAACCGCCCCCACCAGCATCGCCCCGACGGCGATAGGACGGACCACGTTGTACCAGACGGTATAGCTCGCGAGGTCCCAGGGCGCCGTGCCTCCGGTTGTCGCCCCAATGCGGTGTGGCAGGTCAGGATCGATGAACAGGACCAGCGGAATCAGCACCAGCCAGGCGATGACGCCCCCTGAGAAATTGATCGCCGCAAGCCGAGGTCCGATGATGTATCCAATACCGATCAGCGCCGGGGAAACGGAAGGTGTGGAGTACGCAATGCCTCCCGTGTAATCCACGCGGCCCAGGAGTTCTTTCTGATATCCGAAATAGTTGACCACCGATTTGGGGAACTTCCAGAAACCACTGACCGAATCCCGAAAAACCTGAAAGCCTTTGTCGTCCTTGAGCAACTGCAGGAAGGCGCCCAATCCCATGGCGCCGAATATGTATTTCGGAGCATCGGTGGCGCCCTGCTGGCCGGCTTTCACGATCTCGGCGCTGGCCGTGCTTTCAGGAAAAGGCAGGTCAGGTGAATCAACGCAGAGGGGGCGCCGCAGAATGATGATGAAGAACACTCCCAGTAATCCGCCCGCAAAGAGAATGAACGTACCGGTCCAAAAGTGACTTCGCAAGTCAGTCCAGAGCCGCTGCCCGCCCACGTTGACCATCATGAAGGCAGGGATGGTGAAAATTGCCCCCGCCACCAGCGCTTCACCCACCGAGGCGGCGGTGCGCGTCAGGTTCTGCTCCAGCACGCCACCGCGAAAGAAGGGCAAACGAAACAACGCGATGGCAATCACCGCCGCCGGAATCGTGGCGGCCACCGTCTGGCCGGCCTTCATGCCCAAGTAGGCGTTGGCCGCGCCGAAAATGGCGGCCATGATGATACCAGCCACAACGGCTTTGATTGTGAACTCAGGCTCTTTGGAATCGTAGGGAACGAAGGGTTTGAATTCGGGCATGGGTACGCTCCGATCAAGAATCAGTAGGTGGGCACTATAACACGATGCAATTTACCTTGGAGTGGATTTCCGCTTTTGAGCCAGGGCCTTGACAGGTTGGCGCAAGACATGTGATTATATGCTTAAAATATGCTAAGGTATCGAGGCGCGCTATGATTGACCTTCGCGAAGTTCGTTCCGTGACCGAGTTTCAACGCAATCTCAAGGATTACGTCGGGCGGCTGAAAGAGAAGAAGACGCCGCTTGTTCTAACTGTCAATGGCCGGGCTGAACTCATCGTCCAGGATGCCGACAGCTATCAGACCCTGCTCGACCGACTGGAGCGTGCCGAGACCGTAGCCGCGATCCGTCAAGGCATGGAACAGTTCGATCGCGGCGAAGGAATCCCCCTTAAACAGGCGGAGCGGCGGCTCCGGAGAAGACATGGCTTTTCGCGTTGACATTTCACCGCGGGCTTTCAACGACCTGGACGAAATCGCGCGTTACATCAAGCAACAGGCCAGCTTCGAGCAGGCAGAAGAATGGTTCAATGGCATGATTGCCGCCATACAAACACTGGAAGATTTGCCCCACCGCTGCCGGGTTGCGGACGAGTCCGAAGAGCTTGGACGGGAAGTGCGTCTTTTGCTGTACGGAAAGCGCAACCGCCAGTACAAGGTGTACTATTCGGTTCAACAGACGACGCCCTCAACAGGCACCGTCCGCGTGTTTCATGTGAGGCATTGGGCACGGAAAACCCCGAACATTGACCGGCTGCGGGAATTGATGCACGACCCCACCACATAATCTGCATTTCACCGAATCGGGCAGCGCCGCGGGCCGAGGGACAAAACCTCGAGAAAGCTACAATGGTCGTGTCGAGGAGGTGGGTGATCAAAACGCAGCCCGCCCCCGCCAGGCATAGACCTCGCCAAGCCGCTCCTCCAAATCGTCGCCGACCCAGGTGCCGGCGAATTTGACTAAGGAACGGGCGGTGGAATGCTGTGGGTGCAGGTTGGGTTGCAGGCTAGGAGGTCCTTGCAATGGATGGTCGCGCCTGGCTAGAAGGGGCGGGCTAGAGATTCCTTCCTGCTGCAAAACTCCGCGCGTCGAAGAGGTCCTCCAGTGAGCCTTTGCATTCCTCAAGACACGACTCCATAACCTCTCTCAGACTCCCCGCTAGCCTCGCCCGAGTAGCTCCAAATACTTCCCCACCGCGTCAATCCCGCGATAGAAATTGGGCAGGTGGAACTTCTCATTGGGAGCGTGCAGGTTGTCGTCCGGCAAACCGAAGCCCATCATCACGCTGGGTATTTTGAGATTCTTCTGCAAGACACCCACGATGGGGATGGAGCCGCCCGAGCGGATGTAGACCGTCTTGTTCTTGAAGACCTGTTCCATGGCCTGGGCAGCGGCAGCGATCCAACGGCTCTCCGTGCTCACCACGGAAGGGGGAGCCGAACTGATCACCCGCACCGAGGTCTTGATGCCCTTGGGCGTGATCTTTTTCACGTAGGTGGTGTATTGCCGGATCACTTCTTTGGGGTCCATGTCCGGAACCAGCCGCATACTGATTTTGGCCACACCATAAGCCGGAATAACCGTCTTGGCGCCTTCACCCGTGAAGCCACCTCGGAAGCCGTGGACTTCCAGCGTCGGCCTGGCCCAAACACGTTCCAGCACCGAGTAGCCTTTCTCTCCGACCAAGGCGCTGGCGCCGACCTCCTTGCGCAGGAACGCCTTCTCTTTGAAGGGTAACCGCGCCCATGCAGCCAATTCCTTAGCGCTCGGTTTTTTCACACGCTTATAAAAGCCCGGAATTCGGATCTTTCCATCCGGCCCCTTGAGGTTGTTGACCAGCTCCGCCAGGGCCTGGAACGGGTTGGGAGCAGCTCCGCCATACGACCCGGAATGCAGGTCGTGGGCGGCGCCGCGCGCTTCCAGTTCGGTGTAAACAAGGCCGCGCAGGCCGGTGGTGATCGTGGGCAGTTCCGGCGCGAACATTTCCGTGTCGCAGATCAGCGCCGCGTCAGCTTTCAGCCGCTCCGGATGGGCCGCCACGTATTCCTCGATGTGCTCGCCCCCCACTTCCTCTTCGCCCTCGAGCAGGAACTTGATGTTGATCGGCAGCTTGCCTTCGGTCTTCAGGAATCCTTCCACCGCTTTGACCAAAAGATAGGTCTGCCCTTTGTCATCGACGGCGCCGCGGGCGTAGAGGTTGTCATTGCGGATGGCAGGATCGAACGGCGGCGACACCCATTCCTCAAGGGGATCGGGTGGTTGTACGTCGTAGTGCCCGTAAAGCAGCAATGTCGGCTTGCCGGGCGCCTCCAACCATTCCGCATAAAGAAGCGGATGCTGGCTCTCCTTGCCTTCGATGATTTCGACGTTTTTCATCCCCATTTCCCGAAGCTCGTTCGCCAGAAACTCGACGGCGCGCCGGATATCCGGCGTGTGTTCAGAAAGAGTGCTAATGCTTGGAATCCTCAACAGGCTCATTAAGCCTTGCAGAAACCGCTCACGATTCTCGTGATAGTATTCAAATATTGTGGTTGCCACGGTTCATACCCCCATTTTCAGATCTTGGATCGTGCGAAGAACAAGAAACTCCCCTGAGAAGGCTGGAAACCGACCCAGAGCAGCAAGCAAGGCAGTCTACACCGCCCTCGGTGTCACGTCAATTCGCGCCGGCCTCACGCCGGAGTCGAAGAGTTGAAAAGTCGAAGAGTCGAGAAGTTGACAGGTTGAAGAGTGAACTGTTCGGCTGTTCGACTTTTCGACTCCTCGCCTCTTCGACTGCTTACACTGCCTGGTCTGGAGCATGCTGCCCATAGCGTTTGCGGACCACAATCCCATAATAAATGCCGGAAGCAACGGTAAGGGCGGCCGCAAGGTAGACGCAGATTTGAACCAAGCCCCCCGACACGAAGGGTACATGTGCCTGGAAGCTCACCGCCGCAAACACGGTGGCCACCTGAGCGGCCGTGGAAGCCTTTCCCAAAATAGTCGGTCGAAAAGGTCGATATCCGGCAACCAGGCTAATCAGCAGCGCCGTAATGATGATACCGACGTCGCGGCCGATCACCATAATTGTCAGCCACCAGGGCAGCGCGTCCCGGAAGGACAGCGTCAGGCAAGCTGTGGTCATCAGGAGTTTATCGGCGATTGGGTCGAGCGCCACGCCCAGCGGAGTCTCCTGCTTCAGCAGGCGCGCCACCGCCCCGTCGACCACATCCGAGAGTGCAGCGGCGGTGAGTACCGCGAGGGCGCCGCGGTATTCTTGAGCCACGACCAGTATGGCGAAGAAGGGAATAAAAGCCAGTCGAAGGATGGTGATTTGGTTGGCGGGTGTCAGGATACGAGAAGCCATGGTTTCCAGACGATCTTATTCAGGTTTTCACCCTTCGCTGCACCGCAGGGCTCTCGAGCTCCCGCAGCGCATCCGAGGCAATCCAGCGGGCGCTGGGTGAATTCAATCCGTGCATCTCCTGCGCAGCCTTGACAGCCGCTTGGTTGAGGTTTCGGTTGCGTTTACCGATTTGGCGGAGCGCCCAGTTTAGGGCCTTTTTCACGTAATTCCGCTCGTCAACGGCTTGCCCCTTGATGAGCGGCAGGAAACGAAGGAATACTCGGTCGTTTGCCGCCTTATCACTCACGGCCAAGCACGCCATGAGCGCGAACGCCGCCCTTTTCACGAACTCCTCTTGCCACTCGCTCCACTCCCAACATTTCTTGTAAGCAAAAGGCGTGTACCGGAAAAGGTTCAGGCAAGTCCCATCGCACACTGCCCAGGAATCGAAATCCTTCGCCCAATCTTCCATCTGCGGTTCCGTCACTTTTTCCTTCTCGTCAATCAAACCGGCGAGAGCCCGTGCTTCGAGAATCCCCGTGGACCACAACCGCAGAGCCAAATCATGGTCTTTGCCGATCTCTCTGGCAAACTGCTTCAATGCCGGAGCGGGCCAGCCGTAGGCCTTGGCAGCAGTGATACCGAACCTCGCCATGCCGCGAACCGCCGCCGGGTTAGATTTCGACTTGAGCCTTTTCAGCACTTGGTTGAAGGTCATAAA
>JBEKUR010000166.1:0-13203 GCA_049514855.1 Terriglobia bacterium | reverse complement strand
TGAATCGCAGCTCCCTTCGCAGAGCTGCGACGCGAGAGATTCGTAGAAATATCATGATGCCAACCGATCCAACCAACTTCTTGGCCCTCTCACCCCTCAGTTGCCACACAGACTCCTTGGGAGAGGGCAAAGACCCAATTCCGTCCCTTTCTCCTCGGGAAAGGGGCAGAAGACAGAGGTGGGACGGCTGTGTCCAGCGAGAGATGTGGGCCACGCTCGGCCCCGGGCGGGGAGGGGAGCTGCCGTTCCCATTACTTCGTTACCTTCCCTTCCCCCACCCCTGCCCCTCCCCAGGCGGGAGGGGAGTTGCCGTTCCCATTACTTGGTTGCCTTCCCTTCCACAGAGCTCAGAGACTTGATGTAAGCAATAAGTTGCAATAATTGCTCCTCAGAAACCTGGCCTTTGTAGGTCGGCATGGTGGGCTGATATCCGGCCACGATTTTCCCCGAGGGATAAAGGACCGACTCCCGGATGTAAGCCTCGTCGGCGATCACGGTCGTCCCGTCGCTGAGTTTGACCGGCTTCCCAAATAGGTCCACAAACGGCGGGCCCTTGCCGGTTCCATGGCAGGTGATACAAGCCAGTTGTTCGTAAAGCTTGGCGCCTGCGGAAACCATCGATTCCCCTCGGATGCCGCCACTGAGCCACTGCTCGTAGTCACCCGGCTTCATGACGGTCACGTACCCGCCCATGAGGGAATGATTCGTGCCGCAGTATTGATTGCAGAAGAAATGGTATCGGCCCGTCTCGATCGCCTCAAACCAGATGCTGGTGTACATTCCCGGCACCACGTCTTTCTGAACGCGGAAGGCGGGGACATAGAAATTGTGAATGACGTCCTCGGAGGTCATGGTCAACTTGATGGGGCGGCCCACCGGCACGTGCAGCTCATTGATTTCCATCGGGCCTTCGGGATGCTGGAGCTTCCACATCCATTGCTTCCCGATGACAAAAATCTCCATGGACGCTTCGGGCGGGCGGGAGTTTCGGATGTAGAGATTCGTCCCCCAGAGGAAGATCACCACAACGAAGACCAGCGGGATGAAGGTCCACAGCACTTCGAGCGGGAGGCTCCCTTCGACCTGTGTAGCCTTTTCTTTTTCGGACCGGCGCCGGTATCGGAGGGCGAAATAGAATACGGTCAGGAAGATCACGGCGGTGAAAAACAAATCGACCGCAGTCAGGAAATAGTAGAGATGATCGACTCCACGCGCGATAGTGGAGGCTTGCTCAGGCCGTATTGGGAATCCTTGCCACATTCTCCTCAGTCACCTTCAGTCAAACAAGTCGAGAGTCAACGGTCAAAAGTCGACCCACTGCAAGTGTGTGCGATGCGTCGAACAGAATCGGACAGCAAAAATCATCACACCCTGGCCGGCTTCCGGCTCCTGGAGAGCGCCAGTATCAGCCCTCCAATGCAAAGGACTGTAATCAGCCCTGCCATCTGCAAAAGGCGCGAAATAATCATGCCGTACTTGCCCGTAGCGGGATCGTACCGGCAGCAAAACAACAGCACTTCATCAACCGGCGAGCCAATCTTGTTCGCGGAGGCCTCGACCAAGCCCAGGCGCAGGTCGCGCGAAGGATAGTAAATCCCGTAGAAGTACCGGGCGATTTTGCCTTTGGGGGTAAGCACCATGATCCCCGTGGCATGAACGTACTGCTTGGCCTGCGCGTCGTATCTGTACCGGAACCCCACTGCCCTGGTGAGTTGCTGGATCGAGGCTTCATCTCCGGTAAGAAAGTGCCAGCCCCGGTCGGCACCCTTTCGCCCGTAAAGGCCGACGTAAACCCCCTTCTTGGCTGCGGCAAGTTCAGGGTTGTCGTGCGGGTCGAAGCTCACCGTTAAAACCTCAAACTGGTCTCCCACGCTGAACTTGACTTCCTGCAAGCTGTGCAGCAAGCCATTCTCAGCCATGGTGCAAAGCATGGGACAACCGAAATAAACCAGGGAGAGGATGACCGGCTTCTTGCCGAAGTAATCGCCCAGCGTCACCGTCTTGCCTGCCTCGTCCCGAAACTGCAAATCGAGAGGGACCTGTTCATTCAGCCTTTGGTCGATCCCGATTCCTTGAAGGAGGGGCGGAAAATCCTTCGAATTGTCCGCGCGGGCGGCGGGTGCTCCACAAACGGCGAGAAACCCTAGAAATAAACGCATCCACCGCCGCCAAGCAAAGCCATGCCCCCCGCGTTGAACGTACAGCCGGAACCCTCTCCAGTGATTAGCGGTCGCCATCAAATTCATTCCTTCGCCTCTCCACCACAGGACTCTGTTGCACTCTATTAATAAGATGTTGGCGGATGCCATCCGGTTCATTCCCTCACCTCTGCCGGTCGGGAGTGAGCAACTCGCACCGAGCCTCTCTGATCCGTCCTCGGCGTGCAACTGACCCCTCACCCGGCCCGCGCCGGCTGGTGAAAGCGCCGGTCGCGGGCCACCCTCTCCCCCGGGGAGAGGGCAACACCCGTTTGCGACGTACTCCGTTTCTGACATCACGGATAGCCGGTCTCGGCTATCGATGCTCGGAAGTTTTCAGGACGCCTCGCTTCGCCGGAGTCGCACCGCGAACCTGTAAACCCTTCTGAACCAGGATATCCATCGCCCGGTCAATTGGAATCCTCACAATACCAGCTTTCTGATCGACCCACCCGTAGTTATTCAGGATTTCTTCCTGCGCAGCCTTGTACTGCTTGAGGTCCTTCGGCGCAGAAACTTGCAAGCGCGGCTCGGGCGGCAGCATCCGAACATTCTCGAATGGTGACGCCGGAGGACCTAATCCCTGATGCCCAACAAAGTAATGGAACACACCTTTACTGACGAGAAGACCTGCGATGACCAGACAACACAACAAGACACCAGCAATGATCAGGTTGCGGATATTGGCATCGCTTGTTTCGTGGCCGCGCCTGGGCTGGTCGCCAGGGTCGTTGCTCCCATTCATGATGACCTATGCCCTCCGTTCAACGCGAATTGTGATCCGGAAACGGGCCGGAACCCGCCTCTCGACCCCCTCACCCGTCCCGCGCCGGCTGAAGAAAGCGCCGGCGCGGGCCACCCTCTCCCCCAAGGGGGAGAGGGCCTGGAGTTTGGCTCTTTGGGCGTCAGGCATTGGCGTAGCAGATGGCCGATGCACAGAAATACCTCAGCACAAATGTGGGAACTCCATTCACGAGCCACGCCCGTGCTACGCATGATGACCTACTCCTTCCATTCCGGGATCGTGAAGTGGCAGCAGCGGCCTGCCTTTCAGACTTGCGGTGAATCGCCAAATCCAAACGCCGCCGATGCCGAGAATCGCCGCCCAGTCCATCCAGTGAAACTGGGGACCTGACCGCTCGTAGGCAGGCACGGTGAGCCAGAAGATATCAACCACGCTCATGACGATCTGGATGGCAGCAACGATTCCCAGCCATAGCGTCCTGCGTGTTACAAAGCGGGATAAGAGCAGAAGAAAGGGTACGGCAAAGTGGAAAACGATGAGTGCCATCGCCACCCAGGCCCATCCACCCGAGGCGCGGCTCACGTACCAGGGAATCTCTTCCTGCAGGTTCCCCGACCAGATGATGAGGTACTGTGAGAAAGAGAGATAAGCCCAGAGCATGGTGAAGGTCAGGAGCAGGTTGCCATAGTCATTCAAGACCCGCCTGGAAACGAGGCCAGAGAGAGGTTTCTGAGTTGAAAGCAGGATAACGGCAATGGTCACGATGGACATCGCCGCCAACGCTTGCGTGACCATGAAGATCATTCCATAGATCGTCGAGAACCACCGGGGTTCGAGCGACATCACCCAGTCAATCGACGCGAAGGTGACGGTGAGCCCATAAATGACCATACCGGGCCCGCTGAGGTTCTGGAGGCGCTTCGCCAGGTGGGGGTTCGCGGTCTCGTCCTGCTCCCGGGACCACTTGTTGAGGAAGTAGGCCAGCGCGATCCAGGCGATAAAGTAAATCACCGTGCGGAGAATGAAAAACGGAACGTTCAAGTAAGGCTGCTTGTATTGCAGGATAGGGTCCAGCCTGACTTTCTCCGGATCTGCCCAACTGTAAAGGAGGCGCAGGCCGAACAGTAGAGGCAGCGCCAAAACGGCCATCAAATAGAATGTTCGTGTTCCCGATTCGAGCAGGCGGCGCAGCAGAAAGCCCCACCTCCCACCCACCATGTGGTGCAACATCAAAATGGCGGTGCACCCCAGCGCCACACCGACCCAGAACACAAACGCCAGGAGGTAGGAGCGAAAGAACTGCACAGGGCTGTGGAATGCCCCGGCGAAACAGAGGGTCAGAGCCACCAGGCCGACGACCAGCGAACCCCTCTGGAAGCGGTCCAGACCGGTTTGGATGGATTCAGTCGAATTCATTTCGCCTGTTCCGTCAAATGCTCCCTTGCTTGTGGTGGCACATCCTCCAGCGTCGCATGCTGGCTCAACTGGAGGGCCCGAATGTAGGCGACGATGGCCCAGCGATCCTCCGGAGTCACGCGCGACGCGTAACTGTACATGGCCCCATAACCGTTGCTAATGACCTCAAAGAAATGCCCCGCCGGGGCCTTCACCAATCGCTCAAGGTGATAAGAAGGTGGAGGCGGGAAACCTCTTTGGACGATCATCCCCCGTCCACTGCCCGTATAGTCGTGACAGGGCGAGCAGTAAATGTTGTAGCGCTCGCGGCCGCGCTCCAGCACCTCACGCGTGACGGGGAATGGAAAGACATCAGCAGGCTCCCCATTCACCTTCCCTGTAAACAGAAGTTCGTCGGTGCGTAAATGCCCGTGCGCCACGGTGCCTGGAACTTCCGGCCGCGCGGACCTGCCGTCGTCAAAGAAGGTGCTGGGGTCGAGCGGCTTGTACTTGGGTTGGACGTGCATGTCCAGCCGGCACCCGAACAGGAACAATCCGCAGAGACCGACACAAACCCAACGTGTGCTCTGTGCCACTAGTGACGAACTTCTTCGCGGGCGAAGGTTTTTCTCCGTGTCCTCCCTGGCCGGAAAAGACTTAACACAGAGGTCACTGAGATGCTCCGTGTGCTCTGTGTTAAAGTTCGGCAGGCACGGAGGACACGGAGACCCGATTTTGATTGCGGCCCGGCCGCGCTGTGTTAAAGCGTGAAAAGTAAGGAGAACACGGAGAGTCTCACCTTGGTTGCGCGCGCCGGACGCGCTGTTCCACAAGTTCTTTAACAAGCTTTTAGGACTCAATCTCTGAAACCTCTTTGGCTTTCAGGGTCGCCAAAAATTCCCTGGTCTTCTGCAAATCGAACTTCGGATCCCACGCCTTGATGCACAGGAAGAACCGGTTTCGCGTGGCCAGCTCGAAACGGGGGACGTTAAAGACCGGATGATAGGGAGTGGGCAATCCATTGAGCGCCAGCATTCCGAGTACGGTGGCCAGACCCGCGCAGAGAATCGTCAGCTCAAAAGTAATGGGGATGAAATTAGGCCAGCTATTGTAAGGCTTGCCACCGATGTCCAGGGGATAGCCGATAACGTTCGGCCAGTATTGAAGGAAGAAGCCCCCAAAACATCCGATGAGTCCTCCCACCAGGCAGAGGAGCGGGACGCGCGTGCTGCGAAAACCCACCGCATCCGCCAATCCCTCGACGGGAAAAGGTGAGAACGCATCCAACCCGCGGTATCCAGCATCGCGCGCGCGCTGGGCAGCACTGAGCAGGTCTTCCGAGTTTTCGAATTCGGCCAACAGGCCGTAAATTGTGTGTCGCTTCATGTCGTTCAATGAATCAATGACCCGATGAATCAATGATTCAATCCCTTAAGCTTTCTCCTCCTCCGTCTTGTGCACCAGTTCCCGCATCTCGAAGATCGAAATCATCGGCAGGTAGCGGATGAAAAGCAGGAACAAGGTGAAGAACAGGCCGATAGTTCCAATGAAAGTCGCCCAGTCCCACATCGTCGGGTAGTACATCCCCCAGGCAGAGGGCATGAAATCGCGATGCAAACTGGTTACGACGATGACAAAGCGCTCCAGCCACATCCCGGTCTGGATCACCAGCGAAATCACGAAAAGCGCCAGCACGTTTTTCCGGATCCGTGAGGACCAGAGAAGTGTCAGGGGGATGGCAACATTGCACGTGATGAGGATCCAGTAGACAGGAGCATAAGGGCCAGTCATGCGATTCATAATCATGAACCTGTCGTACTGGTTCCCACTGTAAAAGGCCGAAAACGTCTCCATCACGTAGCCGTAGGCCACGATCAAGCCCGTCGCCAGCAGCATTTTCCCCATGTTGTCCAGGTGCCGTTCGGTGACGAAGTCTTCCAGCTTGTAAAAATACCGGAGCGGGATTGCCAGCGTTAACACCATGGCAAAGCCCGAATAAATGGCGCCCGCAACAAAATAGGGCGGGAAGATGGTGCTGTGCCAGCCGGGTACAATGGCAATGGCGAAATCAAAGCTTACTACCGTGTGGACAGAGACAACCAGCGGCGTGGCGAGCCCCGCGAGCAACAAGGAAGCCATTTCATAATTGCGCCAGTGAACAGCCGAGCCGCGCCACCCCATGGCTAACACGCCGTAGGCGACTTTAGCCAGGCGCTGCTTGGCGCGATCGCGCAACGTGGCCAGATCGGGAATCAACCCCACAAACCAGAAGAGGAGCGAAATAGTTGCGTATGTGGATACCGCGAAGACGTCCCAAACCAGCGGGCTGCGGAATTGCGGCCAGGTCCCCATCGTATCGGGGTAGGGCATCAGCCAGTAAAACAGCCATGGGCGGCCCATATGCAGGAGCGGGAACATCCCCGCGCAGGCAACTGCGAACAGCGTCATCGCCTCGGCAAAGCGGTTGATAGACTGCCGCCAAGCCTGGCGCATCAACAGCAGGAAGGCTGAAATCAGCGTCCCTGCGTGACCGATTCCGATCCACCAAACAAAATTGACAATGGCAAATCCCCAGGCAATGGGGATGTTGATTCCCCAGATGCCAACGCCGATGTAAAGCAGGTAAGCCACCGCCATATTGAAGAGCATGAAGAGTGCAAAGGCGATGGCAAACCCCGCCAACCAGCCCTTCCTCGTGCCTTCCACGAGAACAATGGAGCTGATCTTGTCGGTGACCGACGCGTAAGTATGGCCGGGCCCAAGAAAGGGGCTAGCCGGCTGAGCGGCGGCTGTCTTGTCTGGTGCGTCGGGCCTCAACGATTACTCCTTGATCTCCGGGTTGGGGTTTCGCAGCCTGGCCAAATAAGTGGTTCGTGGCCGCGTGTTCAAATCCGTCAACAGCGCGTAGTTTCTAGATTGCGCTCTCAGCTTGGCTACGCGGCTGTTCGGATCTTTGATGTTTCCGAAAACAATCGCCTGCGTCGGGCAGGTTTGCTGACAGGCCGTGAGAATCTCCCCATCGCGCACTTCGCGGTCCTGCTCTTCCGCCTCGATCTTTTTTGCGTTGATGCGCTGGGTGCAGTAGGTGCACTTCTCCATCACCCCCCGGCTCCGGACCGTCACGTTGGGATTCCGCATGGGGACCAAGCTGGGCGTCGTCCAATCCTGAAAGAGTTTGAAGTTGAAGCGCCTTACCTTGTAGGGGCAGTTGTTGGAGCAATACCGCGTGCCCACGCAGCGGTTGTAAACCATTTCATTAAGGCCCTCGGGGCTGTGGACCGTGGCGCCCACTGGGCAGACGGATTCGCAGGGAGCATTCTCGCACTGCATGCACAGTACGATTTGGTGGTAGGTCTCCGGATTCTCCAGCGCCCCACGGAAGTAGGTATCCACCCGGATCCAGTGCATCTCGCGGCCCCGCGCCACCTGCTCCTTACCGACCACCGGGATGTTGTTTTCAGACTGGCATGCCACCACACAGGCATTGCAGCCGGTGCAGCTATTCAGATCGATCGCCATGCCCCAGGAGTATCCCTCGTCCTTGAAGCCGGGATAAAGCGACGGAGCATGCGAGGTCTGTTCCTCCGAGTCCTTGGCAAAATCCGGGTTCTTCCGAAACTCCTCGATTGCGGCAACCCTGACAAGGTCTCGCCGGGCCGCCGCAACGCTTTCCTCTTCTTCTTTCTTCTGGTTCTGGCCGGTGATGATGTGGTGATGCTGCGTGGTCGCCAGACTGTACATGTCGCCCATCTTCGCGATTTCAAGCCCGGAGCCAAACCATGGCGCGCGCGAGGGGCGAATCGCGTACGCGTTGAACCCGATCCCCGAGCCCACCTTACCCGCCCGCCTTCGCCCGTAGCCCAGGTGCGCCGTGACAGACTCATCCGCGTGACCCGGCGTGATCCAGATAGGGGCTTGAACCTCGCGCCCATCGAAGCGGAGTTTCACCACCTCCCCGCTCTTCACCCCAAGGCGCTCGGCGGTGGCCAGGCTGAGCATGGCCGCGTTATCCCAGGTGAGCTTACTCAGCGGCTTCGGCAATTCCTGGAGCCAGCCATTGTTCGCAAACTGCCCGTCCCAAATTGTGGGGTCTGGTCGGAAGATGATTTCAAGGCCGCGGCTCTGACTGTGGCCGGCGGCCACGTCCTGAGAGAGTCGTGCCTGGAAATCGGGCACCAGCTTCACTGGCTTGGGAGGAAGAGCCGTCCCCGCAACCACTCCGTCGTTGAGCCAGGATTTCCAGGTCGCTTCAAAATTCGCACCGGGCGTCTGGCGTTGCCAGTAGTCCTGAAGAACGGCGTGGGCTTGCCGGCCTGCGTCGCCTTGGAGCACCGAAAGCAGCTCGTGCGGGGACTTGCCCTCGTAAAGCGGGGCAATAAGCGGCTGGATGATACTTACGGTCCCGTCGAAGGCCCGGACATCGCCCCACGACTCGAGATAATGTGCCTCGGGGATGTGCCAATGGCAGAGTTCAGCGGTCTCGTCTTCGTGCTGCCCGAGATGGATTCGCAGGCCAACCTTGAGAAGCTTCTCTCGAAACTGCATGTCCGCAGGGGCAGTGAAAACCGGATTGCCGCCCAGCATCAACAGCACATCGACTTGGCCGGCTTCGATGTCTGAAACCAGCTCGCGCAGGGATTGGAGTTGATTGACCGGGTTTGCCTCGATGGGCGCCGTGTAGTAAACGGTCTTGCCCACGTTCCCCAGCGCTTCATTCATGGCGTGCGCCAGCGCGTGTACGCCGGGCGGCTGCTGATCGCCTGCTACCACCAAACTCGCCCCGCGGTGATTCTGAAGATCACGGATGAGCGCGCCGGCCCAATCGGAAGGAAGATTTGAAAACCTTGGCGGCGCGCCCGACAGCGCCCCAACGCCCAGTCCTTCCGCTACCACGCAGGCAAAAGCTTCCACGTCCGAAGCGCGTAAGGGCAGCCGATGGTCTGCCATGGCTCCGGTAGCCGACGGCGTGCTCTCCACAACGTACAGCCGGTTCATCGTCGATTGGCGGTCGGAAATCCGTCGCTTGCCGGCAAAGTCATGCGCGTAACGCAGACTGCCCGGCCCTGAGGAGAGAAAGTCGGAATCGAGAGAAAGGACTACGTCTGCCTGGTCAAATCTATGGACCGTGCTGACGTACTCACCGAAAGCCAAGCGCGAGCCCTCGCGCGCGGCGTCGCGGCCGCAGGGCTCAAACTGATGCCATTTTGCGGATGGGAACTGGGTCAGAAGAGCATGAATCTGGTCGGCGAGCGCCGGCGAAGTGACAGTCTCCGTCAACAGCCGGAACCCTGCTCCCTTGTTGGCGGCGAGCTGCAATCGGAGCTCCTGCACCGCCGTGAGGAAGGCGCTCCAACTCCCAATCCGGCCATTGCGGATGGCCACCTGCGAGCGGTCCGGATCGTAGAGGCCGAGCACAGAAGCTTGCGCAAAGATATCGGCGGCCCCAAGGCTGGCGGGATGCCCGGGATTCCCCTCGACCTTCGTGGGGCGGCCCATGTGGCTTTCCACCAGCAGGCCCGTGCCCACACCACCGAAAGGCATGGCGGTAGCGTAGAACAGCGGTTTGCCCGGGATGAATTCCTCAGGCGCCTGCTGGGCGTAAGGGACGATTTTTTGGGTGGGGAGCTTCGTGCACGCGGTAAGGCCCGCAAAAGCAGCGGACGCGGCCATCAACTTGAGAACACCGCGGCGTCCGAGGGTGTTGACTTCGTTGACGGCCCCGCCCTGCAATCCGTCAGCCGACGGATGCGGGGCTCCGTACGGATATTCGTGACGAAGGAAGTCCTTGAATTCCTGAGCCTCCGCCAACTCGTCCAGGCCGCGCCAAAACCGCGTCTTGGCGTCATTCGCGGGTGGCGTAGCGCCGACCTTTAGGTCGGCAGGTGCCGGCGTGGCGCCGACCTTTAGGTCGGCACGTGCCGGGCTAAAGCCCGGCGCTACTAGGTCATCAGCCCAAATTGTTTTGTCGTTATCGGCCATTTCGCTTCGATCTCCCCTCTGCTCCTTGCAGCGAGGAAGGGAATTACGTCTTCGCCCTCTCCCAGGGGGAGAGGGTGGACCGCGACCGGCGCTTTCACCAGCCGGCGCGTGCCGGGTGAGGGGTCAGTTGCACGGAGAGGAGGGATCAGATGGGCAAACACAACCAAGTAACCCCTCACCTGGCTCGCTACGCTCGCCACCCTCTCCCCAAGGGAGAGGGCTGTTTTCTTGGCTTGAGCCCCACGTGTGTTCCCATACGCAATGGAACCGTTATTACGCTGCGACACCTCACCTGTGGCATGTGGAACAGTCGGTCAGTTGCCTCGCATCCTTAATCTTGTATTCCTTCACCAGTTGTCGCCCCAGGGCGAGCTGGTCTTGGGGTGGTTTGTAATCGGCCTTGAAAACATCCTCGCGTCGCCTGACGTAACGCTCCGGGTGTTTATGGCAATCAAGACACCAGCGCATGTAAAGCGTGTTGGCTCGCCAGGTGAGAGGCATTTCTCCAATTGGGCCATGGCACGTGGTGCACCCAACGCCCTTATGGATGTGAATACTGTGGTCAAAATACGCAAAGTCGGGAAGCGCGTTGACTCGCGTCCACTCGAGCGACTTGTCGGTCTGATAACTCATGCGCACGGGTTCCAGCATCGGGCTGTTAACCCATAGCTTCGAATGACAGCTCATGCAGATATGGGTTGAGGGAAGGCCGGCGAAGGATGATTTCTCGACTGAAGTGTGACAGTAGCGGCAATCAATCCCGTCATCGGTCACGTGATGCTTGTGGCTGAAAGGTACAGGCTGTTGCCGGGCAACGTTGACGTCGGTGAAGTAAGGTGATCGGGTGATGGCCCAACCAAGGTAGCCGAGAGCGGCGGCGATAAATACCGCCCCATAGATACTCACCCGCGAAATGGTATTGGTACTGGGATGAAAAATCTGGGCCATTGAGGAAGCCCCAACAGAGTTTCCAGAAGCGAGTTGCTCTCAGATCGCGCTATTTGCTACCGTGGTCCCGCTCTGGCGCCTCGCCCGCTGCCTGTTTTGAGTTGATGTCTCGAAATCCCCTTAAGATACTAATTCTATTTCCCCGGGGTTGCTGTTGTCAAAAAAAAAGCCCACGCTACCTGCCTACGGTCACCTGTAAGGCGGGCAGCCAGCGGGAAAGGTGATTGAGGCTGGGGTAATGTGTGCGGTCAACGTGCAGGGGGGTAATGGAAACCTCGTGGGCGAGGATGGCGGCATAGTCGGAATCCGGCTCGACCTCACCAAGTTCCACTGTTTCATCAAGCCAATAATAGGGGCGACCGCGCGGGTCCTTCTTTTCCAGCACCAGGTTCTGCGAAATCTTCTGGCTTTGGCGCGTCAGACGTACGCCGCACACTTCGCCGCGCGGGACGTTCACGTTAAGCATCACGCCTTCGGGCAAGCCTTCCTCCAGGACCTTTGCAGCCAGTTGGGCGGCGAATGTGGCGGCGCTGGAAAAATCCAGGTACTTGCGCGTAGCCAGCGATATTGCGAACGACGGCACACCGTGCAGGACCGCCTCCATGGCTGCCGCCACGGTGCCCGAGTAAATCACGCTTTCCCCCAGGTTGCCGCCCGGGTTGATGCCGGAAACCACAAGATCGGGTTTCTGCGGAAGGAGGTGGTAGAGGCCGATAATGACAGTGTCAGCGGGCGTGCCTGAAACGGCGTAATGCCGCTCATCAAGCTGACGAACGCGCAGCGGCGCGTGCACGCTGATGGACTGGCTGGCGCCGCTCATCTCCCTGTCCGGCGCTACCACGGTGACTTCGCCTATCGACCCCAAGCTCTCTTCCAAAGACTTCAGCCCCGGCGCCTGGATCCCGTCGTCGTTGGTCAAAAGGATTTGCTTCATGTCAAGCAGTCTTCCCGGAGAAAAAAATATCCGGGCGGCGTCCCGATCAGATCGGGATTCGACCTCGCGTCCCGAATCCGAACTATGATTTTAGCACGGATGATATATCTCGGTCGTATTTCACGGGGCGGGCTGCGCGGCCAGCCTATGGTTCGATTCACGATGGCGGGTGGCGCAGACATCGGTTTGTGATGTCTGCGACATGCTGATGCCGCTTGAGGCTGACGTAAAATCTTTTCATCCCTCGGCTGCGGCAGCGATGGTTCTATGATATGAATATCTGGAGCCCCGAGAAGCGGGACGAGAAATTGAATGCAACAATCCCGTCAAGCGCGGCTTGGTGAAGGAGCCAGGAGACTGGCCGTGGTCCCGCCCTGCGGGAGAAGCATCTCGCCCTGCTTTTTCTCGGCACAAAAGCCCAGAGCGAGATTCTTCGCTCCGCTCCGCTGCGCTCAGAATGACAGCATGGCAGACGAGTGTGCGGATGTCAGGCTGAGCAGCACAATCGAACCATTGACCGCAGGAGGTATAGAGAATGGAATTACCCAACAAGGATAGAAGCAATTCGGCGGACAGAAGCTTTGCGGGCCGCGTCGCTTTAATTACGGGCGGATCGCGAGGCATCGGACGCGCTACGTGCCTGGCCTTGGCTGCCAAGGGCGCCGCCGTAGCCGTACTTTGCCGGCGCCGCATCAAAGAGGCTAACGAAGTGGTTGAGCAGATCCAGTCAACCGCTGGGCAGGGTCTGGCAATTGAAGCCAATGTACTTGACCCAAGAGCGATTAAGCAATCGGTTCAAGAAGCCGTCGCGAGGCTGGGGAAGATTGACATCCTCGTGAACAACGCCGGCGAGATGACCGATGTTTCTGTTGTCGATATGAAAGATGAAGATTGGGAACAAGCTCTGGCTATTAACTTAACGGCATCTTTCCGATACGCGCGTGAGTGCATCCCGTCGATGAAAGAACGCCGCTGGGGACGGATCATCAATGTCTCGTCACAGG
>JBEKUR010000165.1:0-13338 GCA_049514855.1 Terriglobia bacterium | reverse complement strand
AGCGAGATTATTCCCAATCGCGGAGAGCAACTGGAATGCGAAGAGTGCGGGATGTGCATTGATATATGCCCGGTGGGTGCGCTCACCAGCGGGACCTATCGCTATCGCACCCGGCCCTGGGAGATGACCTATACCGGGACGATCTGCAATCACTGCGGCGACGGCTGCAAGACGACCCTTTCCGTTCGCAACAATCAGATCATCCGAGCCAACAACCGCGACCATTCCGGGTTCAATGGCGAGTTCCTTTGCGTCAAAGGCCGTTTCGGATGGGACTTCGTCAATAGCCATGAACGGCTGACGGCTCCTCTGGTCCGTCGCAACGGTCAGCAGGAAGGCAGTACTTGGGATGAAGCTCTCAGCGTGACGGTCGAGCGGCTCAAGGGCATCTTGGCGGAATATGGACCAGAATCAATCGCGGTCATCGGCTCCAATCGCACAACTAACGAGGAGAACTATCTCCTCGGGCGGTTCACGCGAACCATCCTGGGCACCAACAACCTGGACCACCACCGCACGGCCGATTACTCTTCCCTGGTGCGCGCCTTGACCGAATCGCAGGCCACCGACCGGCACGCGGCGATGGAGGATATCCTGGACGCCTCCAGTATCCTGCTGGTTGGAAACGACCCAAGCCACCAACATCCGCTGACGGCATTCCAGATTCGACAGGCAGTTCAGCGGCAAGGAGCGCGGCTCTACATCATCAACCATCAGGAGATCAAACTCCGTCGCCAGTCGAGCCTCTATCTTACGGTAAAACCTCGAGGTGAAGCAGAAGCGATCCGCGCGCTGGCAGGAGCCGAAACACCTTCGGCGGATCTTGCCGTGGACGGGGCTGACACTCTTAATGCACTTCGGGAGAAGCTTCAGAAGGAAAGCGATACCATCATTATTTTCGGCGACGAGATCCAGGGCACAGCGGTTCGCGATTTGGTCCGTTGGGGACTCTCGCTTCCCGGCCGGACGCGATTCATTGCCCTTGGCGACTACGCTAATTCCCGTGGAGCGGCAGACATGGGCGTTCTTCCCGGGACTCTTCCGGGGTATTCACCCATTACCGATGACGCTGCTCGCGGGAGTTTTGAATCCGCCTGGCAGGCGAAGATCCCCCTAAATCCCGGGCTCAATCTTCTGGAAATCGTTGAGGGTATCGGAACAGGACAAATCAAGGCCTTACTCGTCTTCGGGTCAAATCCTGTTAAGACGTACAAGATTTCGAAAGAGGCCTTGAGCAAGCTGGCCTTCGTCATGGTCGCTGAAATATTCCCGACGGAGACCACGCAGGTGGCGGACGTGATCCTGCCCGCCACAAGTTTCGCAGAGAAGTCGGGTACCGTCACCAACACCTGTGGGCAGGTGCAGGCGCTCAAGAAGACCATGCGCAAAGCTGGAACCCGGAGCGATCTCGAAATCCTGCTTGCTTTGGCCCGCTTGTTTGACCAGAAATGGAATTACCAGTCTGCGGATGACGTCATGCGGGAGGTTATTGCCAAGGTGCCCGGGTACGCTGTTCCTCTTCCCAGCCTGCTGGTCGGGCGGGCGGTCGCGACACGGCCCCAGGGAATGCCACCTGAGCTGGAGGGTACGGACCTGATTTTTTCCTCCCGTGATTCGCTCTTTACTTCGGGGACAGTGAGTCGTTACAGTTGGGCGCTGAATTCAGTGCACGAAGCCAAGAAACCCCATGGCCATATTTTCTGACACAGGGTTGCTGCTCCTTATCACCCTGGTAAAAATCGCGGTGGTTATCGTTGCTTTGTTCACGACGATCGCCTACCTGACCTGGCTGGAACGGAAAGTCGTGGCGCACATCCAGGCCCGCTGGGGGCCTTACTTGGTTGGGCCACACGGGCTTCTCCAACCTGTCGCGGACGGAATCAAGTTCTTTCTCAAAGAAGATATCGTGCCCCTGGAGGCCGATAAGGTCATCTACTGGCTGGCGCCCTTCTTGGGATTTACCCTGGCCTTACTCTCCATCGCCGTGATTCCATTCGGAGAGAGTTTTACGATTTACGGTCACACGATCAGTTTTCAGATTACCGATTTAAACGTCGGCCTGCTCTTTGTCTTCGCCGTAACTTCACTGGGGGTTTATAGCGTCACGCTAGCCGGCTGGTCATCGAATAGCAAGTATCCGCTCCTGGGCGGGCTTCGCTCTTCCGCCCAAATGATTAGTTATGAGCTGTCGCTGGGTCTGGCCGTGGTGGGCGTACTGATGATTGCCGGCACGTTGAGCCTTCGCGGAATCGTGAATGGTCAGGCGGGCTTCTGGCATGTGGGCGGAATCAACACCTTCCTTCCCCACTGGAATATCTTCGTGCAGCCGGTGGGATTCCTCGTATACTTTACGGCCGCCATCGCGGAAACCAACCGCGTTCCCTTTGACCTGCCGGAAGGAGAGAATGAGTTAGTGGGTGGATTTCATACCGAGTACAGCAGCATGAAATTCGCCATGTTCTTCATGTCCGAATATGCCAACATGATCACGGTCTCCTGCCTGGCCACCATACTGTTTTTCGGCGGATGGCATGGCCCCGTCTTCGGGCCATACGCGCTTCGCGTGATCCTCCCCCTTTTTTGGTTTTGCGCAAAGCTCTTTTGCTTCCTGTTCTTCTATATCTGGATGCGTGGCACTCTCCCCCGCTTCCGGTACGATCAGTTGATGGCCTTCGGTTGGAAATTTCTGTTGCCGGTGGGCGTGCTTAACATTTTGGCGACTAGCTTCGTGGTTGCCTGGATCAGCTCCTCTTGAAGCCGATATGGTAGTGCTCTTTTACATTTTCGCTGCCCTGGCTGTGATAGCGGCAATAAGCGTCGTCGCCCAGCGCACGCCTGTATACAGCGCCCTTTCGCTCATCGTACTGCTGTGTTCACTGGCAGTGGTTTATTTGTTGCTGGGCGCAGAATTCATCGCCGTCATCCAGGTGATAGTTTATGCTGGCGCGATTATGGTGTTATTTGTCTTTGTCATCATGCTCCTAAACGCAGGCCGGGAAGTGCCTAGCCACCGCAGTCGATTTGCGCACTGGCTCGGCGCCCCTCTGGTTGCTGCTTTCCTGGTGGAAATCCTGTTTGCAGTCTGGCAGCAGTTTCCGGCGGGAAGCGCACGCCCTGCCGCATCCCTGGACGCCGGGCCTGCCGCCATTGGTCACCTGTTATTCAGGAATTACGTGCTGCCTTTCGAGGTCACCTCCATCCTGGTCCTGGTGGCAATTCTGGGCGCCGTGGTCCTGGCCAAGAAGGAGCTCTGAGGTTTCGAGAATGGTTCCGCTTGCACACGTGTTGGCCCTCAGCGTCACCCTTTTCGTGATTGGCGCCGCAGGCTTTGTTTTTCGGAAAAACATCATCACGGTTTTCATGTGCATCGAGCTGATGCTCAACGCGGTCAACTTGGCTTTCATCGGTTTTTCGCGCTATTTGGGAAACCTGGACGGGCAGTTGTTTGTTTTCTTCGTGATCGTGGTAGCGGCGGCCGAAGCGACCGTGGGCCTGGCCATCATCATCGCACTTTATCGGAACCGAAACACACTCAACATTGAAGATCTCGATTCAATGAAGTTGTAGGTAAGCATATTGGGTAATGCCACGATTCCTGACAAGTCGAAAGTCGAAGGTCGAGAGTCAAGTGCAAATCAACAGGAAGCGCTGAGGCCTAAGAACTGATAACTGAAGACTGACAACTGACGACTCATAATGGCAATCCTGCTCATACTCATGCTGCTCCCACCCTTGGTGGGGACAACCTTGAACGGCCTATTCGGCCGGCGTTTTTCGCAGGCAGTGGTTTCCGTTGTCGGATGCGGCGCTCCAGGGCTCTCCATGATCTTCGCGCTGCTCAGCGCTTGGACGTATTCAAGCTCCACCAGCCAACCTGCGCCTTTCATCCACAGCTACTTCACTTGGATTGAGTCCGGAAATCTTCACGCTGATTATGCCCTTTACTACGATCGGCTCACCCTGGTCATGACCCTGACGGTCACGGTGGTCGCCTTCCTGATTCACCTCTACTCCAGGGGTTACATGGAGCGCGAGGGCGGCTACTATCGCTTTTTCACCTACTTGAACCTCTTTCTCTTCATGATGCTGACGCTGGTGACCGCCGCCAACTACCCGCTCATGTTCGTGGGCTGGGAAGGCGTAGGCCTCTGCTCCTATTTGCTCATTGGCTTTTATTTCCGCAAGCAGTCAGCTTCCGACGCTGGGAAGAAGGCGTTCATCCTCACACGCCTCGGTGATGCGGGCTTCACCGTGGGCGTGGCGCTGCTCTTCTGGACGTTTGGCTCGCTGAATTTCCAGCAAACCTTCGCCAACATCGCTGCGCTACATGTGGGTGAAATGCAGGGGACGTTGACCGCCATCGGCATTCTGTTCTTCCTCGGCGCGGCGGGGAAATCAGCGCAAATTCCCTTCTACGTCTGGCTCCCGGACGCTATGGAAGGTCCTACGCCGGTCAGCGCGTTGATCCATGCCGCCACCATGGTTACCGCTGGGGTTTACCTTGTGGCGAGGTCGAACCTCGTCTATTCACACGCGCCCCTGGCTCTGGAAGTTGTGGGCGTGGTTGGGTGCGTGACGGCCTTTTTTGCGGCGACGATTGCCCTTACACAAAACGATCTCAAGAGGATGCTGGCCTATTCCACCATCAGCCAGCTTGGATACATGTTCATCGGCTGCGGGGTTGGGATGTTCGCTGCGGGAATCTTCCACCTGATAACCCACGCCTTTTTCAAGTCTCTCCTCTTCCTCGCAGCCGGGAGCGTGATGCACGCTCTGAATGGCGAGCTGGACATGCGCAAGATGGGCGGCCTACGGCACAAGATGAAGACCACCTTCCTGACCTTCTTCATTGCGACGCTGGCCATTAGTGGAGTTCCGGGGTTATCAGGATTCTTCAGCAAGGACGAAATCCTGGCCGGGGCATATGAAGGACCTCTCGGCCAGCCATGGCTGTACTGGCTTGCCACCCTCACAGCAGGTCTGACGGCCTTTTATATGTTCCGCGCTCTCTTCATGACATTCTTCGGAGCTTCGCGCCTCGAGCCTGAAGTCGAACCCCACGTGCACGAAAGTAGCTCCAAGATGACGGTGCCGCTGCTCGTGCTGGCGCTCTTCTCTATTGTCGTGGGCGATGTGAGCTGGCCGAAGGCTTTTGGGGGAAGCGAGGGCTTTGACCGTTACCTCGAGCCTGTGTTCAAACCCTCGCAGGATTTCCTTCAGGCTTCTGCGCATCATGCTGGTCACGGGCTCAGCAGTGGCTCTTTAATGGTGTTCGCGTTGCTCTTCGCATCAGTTGGCATCCTCGTTGCCTATTGGTTCTATCTGAGATTCACTGGCTGGCCGGCCCGTTTGGCGGAGTGCTTCAGCAGGCTCTACGACGTACTGATTCACAAATACTATGTGGACGAGTTTTATAACTGGTTGGTCGTCCGCCCACTTCGAGTAGGGTCGGAGAAGATTCTCTGGCGGCGCGTGGACGAAGAAGCTATTGATGGTGTCATGGTGAATGGAACGGGTGAGACTGTCGCCGGAGTTGGAAGCCTTCTGCGCCGCATTCAATCCGGCAATATACGAAGCTATGCCTCGTGGGTCCTGCTGGGAGCCACGCTTTGGCTGGTTTACGTCCTCTGGCCGCGGTGAGGACAGGTTTCAGGTGTCAGGTGTCAGGTGCCAGGTGTCAGGGAAGCAGCGACGAGTAGGGGCCAGAGGAGAGAAGGTAGGCAGTAGGCTGAAGGCTGGAGGAGGTATTCCCCTACCTGCCACCTACTACATCCTGGTCGCACCTGACGACGGACAACGGACTACGGACAACGAACAACTGACTAGCGCAAGTCGGTACATATTTGGCTCAATCTATGCCCTGGTTGGCTGAGCATCTTCTCACGATCGCAGTCTTTCTGCCGCTGGCGGGAGCAGTCCTCATCGCTTTCCTCAGCCGCGCGCGCGCCCCACAAATCCGTTGGGTAGCGCTGGTGGCTTCGCTGCTGACGTTCATCGTGACCGTCGTGCTTTACGCCGGCTTGCGGGGTGACACCCCCGGCATGCAGTTTACCGAGTTCCAACCCTGGATCGCCGTACCGGAGATTAACTATCACCTGGGTGTGGATGGCCTGAGCGCGCTGCTCATCCTGCTGGCAGGATTCCTGACGCCCCTTTGCGTGCTTGTGTCCTGGAGCAGCATCAACCAGCGGGTGAAGGAATTCTTCATCTTCCTGCTGGCGCTCGAGACCGGAATGATCGGCGTCTTCGCGTCGCTCGACCTTGTGCTTTTCTTCGTCTTTTGGGAAGTCATGTTGATCCCGATGTATTTCCTGATCGGCATTTGGGGTCACGAGCGGCGGGTCTATGCGGCAGTGAAGTTCATTCTGTACACCATGGTGGGCTCCGCCCTGATGCTGGTGGGCATTCTCTACCTTTACAGCGTCACGGGAACTTTCGACCTGCTGCGAATCGTCGGGGCATTCACGAGCCGTCCTTTGTTGTCTCCCTCCGCTGAGCGATGGGTCTTCCTGGCCTTCTTTGTGGCTTTTGCGATCAAGGTCCCATTGTTCCCCTTTCACACCTGGCTGCCCGATGCGCACGTTGAGGCGCCCACGGCGGGCTCCGTGATTCTGGCCGGTGTGCTGCTGAAAATGGGGACCTATGGCATGCTGCGCTTCTGCCTGCCGCTGTTTCCTCACGCCTCGCGCCAGTTCGCCCCAATTGTCATCATCCTTGCCATCATCGGAATCATCTATGGAGCGCTGGTGGCGATGGTCCAGCCTGATTTGAAGAAGCTGGTGGCGTATTCCTCGGTGGCGCATCTTGGGTTCTGCGTGCTGGGGATCTTTGTTCTCAACACCCAAGGAATGGAAGGCGCCATCTACCAAATGTTCAGCCACGGCGTCTCGACCGGCGCCCTTTTCATTCTCGTTGGCCTACTCTACGAGCGCCGTCACACACGACTCATCAGCGAGTTTGGCGGCCTCGCCACTTCGTTGCCGGTCTACAGCACGTTTTTCCTGATCGTGACCCTTTCTTCCCTTGGCCTCCCCATGCTGAATGGGTTCGTTGGCGAGTTTCTGATTATCGTTGGCTCCTACCATAGCCGAGCGATATACGCTGCACTGGCCGCCCTGGGTGTGGTGCTGGCCGCCGTCTATTTGCTCTGGATGTACCAACGGGTTTTTTATGGCGAGATTAGGAATGACAAGAATAGGAACCTTCCGGATTGCAACGCGCTCGAGCAGCTCATCCTAGCCACCGTGGTGATTGTGATCCTTGCCATGGGAATTTATCCCCAGCCTTTCTTGCGACGCATGGACCGTAGCGTGGCCGCTATCATGTCGCGCGTCGAACAGCGAGTTGCGGGAGTCGGGAATAGGGAGTTGGGAATGGGGAGTGAGAGAATTCGGTCTTCGCCCTCTCCCAAGGGGAGAGGGTGGACCGCGACCGGCGCTTTCACCAGCCGGCGCGGGCCGGGTGAGGGGTCACTTGCAGAGCGAAGAGGCGTCGGAGGGGCCGACATGAAGCAAGTAACCCCTCACCCGGCTCGCTACGCTCGCCACCCTCTCCCCAAGGGAGAGGGCTGTTTGCTGACTTCGGGCCCCCCATGTCCAGCCGAGGATATGGGCAACGGTCAGACTCCCTCCACCGGGGGTGGCCGATGATCACTTTCCAGCCGACCGACGTGATGCGGATTCTCCCGGAAATCATCCTCTGTGGATTTGGAATCCTGGTTATGGTCCTCGCCCCTTTCGTAGCTCCCCGAAGAAGGTCCTTGCTCGGGTGGCTTGCTTTGGTGGGAGTGCTGGCTGCGGCAGGCGGCACTCTGCGGACCTCCGATAATCCAGGGCTGGCTTTTGGCAGGTCCATCGCCGCGGACCATTTCAGTTTCTACTTCTTCTACCTTTTCTTGCTGGTTGCGGCACTGGCGTTGCTGGGTTCCATCAACTACCTCGAGCGAGACGGTATTCAACACGGAGAGTTCTACGCGCTGATCCTGTTGGGCACGGCAGGCATGTGCTTCATGGCCTCATCCACCGACCTCATCATGGTGTTTATCGGCCTCGAGATTTCTTCAATCTCCACCTACATTCTCGCCGGCTTTAAGCGAAAAGACGCTCTCTGCAACGAGGCGTCGCTCAAGTACTTCCTGCTTGGCTCCTTTGCCACAGCCTTCTTCCTTTACGGGATCGCCTTTGTTTACGGATTGACGGGCACCACCAACCTGCTGGAGTTGAGCGGACGGCTTGCCCACCCGGCGCAGTGGACCATGCTGGCGCGCGTTGCGCTTCTCTTGATGTTCGTGGGCTTGGCATTCAAGCTTTCCACTGTCCCTTTTCAAATCTGGACGCCGGATGTTTATCAGGGAGCGCCTGCGCCGGTGACGGCGTTCCTTTCGGTTGGCCCCAAGGCGGCGGCCTTTGCGGTTCTTCTGCGGATTCTCGGCTT
The DNA here is from genome assembly GCA_049514855.1 of Terriglobia bacterium. Lineage (GTDB taxonomy): Bacteria > Acidobacteriota > Terriglobia > UBA7540 > UBA7540 > CAVROP01. The sequence goes on along the minus strand of JBEKUR010000165.1, from coordinate 4,905 downwards.
GTCCTCAGCAGGTTCCACAAGCTTTTGGGTAATCTGGGTCTCAGCGATTCTGACCATGTGCCTGGGCAATCTTGCGGCCCTCTGGCAAACGAACATCAAGCGGCTGCTGGCATACTCGGCGATTGCGCACGCCGGTTACGTTTTGGTCGGTGTGGCTGCGGGAAGCCACGAGGGCACATCCGCCGTGCTCTTTTACCTCACGGCTTATGCATTGATGAATGTGGGGGCATTTGTATTGATCGCCCATTTGGCCGGAAATGGCGAGCGCTCGACGCAAATTGATGATTACACCGGGTTGGCTTACGTCCGGCCTGGCGCCGCCGCTTGCTTGACCGTGTTCCTGATTTCTCTCGCCGGCTTCCCAACCACGGCAGGATTCTTCGGAAAGTTCTTCCTTTTCCGCGCCGCCATCCACTCGCACTTGATTGGGCTCACCCTCATCGCTTTGTTGAACAGCGTCGTCTCCGTGTACTACTACTTTCGGATCGTTGTCGCTATGTACATGCGGGAAGGCAAGACCGAGGCCTCAACAGCCTCTTTGCCCATGGCGCTCCGGACGGCCTTGGCGGTGAGCGTAGTCGGTATCTTCTATCTGGGCCTCTTCCCCAACCTGTTCCTGAACTTTTCAAACATCGCAGGGATTCCACTTCCGTAAGGGCCGTTGCCACGGCAGGTTGCTGAAAAAAGTCTTCTGTGGACATGAAAACTTCAAGCAGTGGCCCGCCGGCGCCCGGCCGGAACAAAGAGGATCTTGACCTGTCTACCCAGGGCCGCAGCAATTCGCTTGAGCATGGAGAGGGAGTGACCATCGTAGTCCGAGTCTTCCAGCCGGCATATGACTGACGCCGTCGTCCCCACCTTTGCCGCAAGCTGCCTCTGGCTGAGTCCCGCTCGCTTCCTGAGGTTATAAATCTGGCTGGCGATATCGGCCGCTGAAAGCTCCTCTTCAAAGGCGGCAGCCAACTCGGGGTCTTCGCCGACATAACGCTCATAAGCAAACTGGAGCGCCTTGGATTTGAATTGCCTTTTCTTCGCCATTGCTATCTCTCTGGCTTAAACGTGTGGGTACTTGGGTCTCGTACAAATGCGTCCTTCGCTCGGATCGCCCTGTCGATCTCCTTCGCCGGCACTTCCCGTTCCTTCACCACACCATGAGTTAAAACCACGACCGATCTTCCGTGAAAGAAGTAGAGCATCCGGTAGTGAACTCCCTGGTAGCTTGCCCGTAGATCATAGATTCCATCCCTCAGATAGTCCGCCTCTGGCCGCCGAAGTTCGTGTCCCAGATCTTCCAGCCGCTTGAGGCGGACGAGGCACTTGGCCGACCTTTCGCAGGAAGTCAGTCTAACCATTCAATGATAGGCGGCGTTCTGCTCTCGGCCTCCCGAAAGAAGATGACCTCGACAGTCGGCATCCCTGCTTCTCCTGAATGTTCGCATTATTGCGAACAGATGTCAAGGCCGTTTGGCATGATCGACGACAAAAGCCGCAGACCTTGAGAAACAGGTCTGCGCTACCTTCTCAAGAGGAACGGTAGTCGGTGGCAATGACCGCTGTTTCTCCTCGTCGCGGATGCTTCAAAACGCTGCCGGAAAGAACAAAAAGGGGAGGCCGAAGCCTCCCCTCTTTTCACCGAACCAGCGCAGAATCCCCGTACTATCCAATCTTCACTTTGGCAAAGATGACAGCAAAAGTGTACAGTGCCATCGACTCAATCAATACCAGCGCCAAAATCAGGGCAAACTGAATGCCGGGCCGGGCGCCCGGATTGCGCGCCAAGCCTTCGCAAGCCGCCACAGTGGCCTTCGACTGGGAATAACCGCAAACTGCGGAGGCAATCGCCATGGCAAATCCGGCGGTGATAATCACCCACTTGGTATTCTCTGCGCTGCCGCCACCGCTCGCCGTCCCCTGGGCGAATGCCGGCGCCGCAACTAGAAGGGCTCCCAACAGTGTCACAAACATCGCAACATAACGTTTCACTTTCTTCCTCCTCTGGACTCTCCCCCACCTTGGGGCGAGTTCCCTATGAATTTCCGCCAGTGGGTGGTTTCCCGCCGACCCTCGAACCAGCGGAACTCACACTCGCGGTCTTGCAAAACTGGAAACTGGAAAGTAGAAACTGGAAACTGGTTCTATCTTTCATCGGCGGTTCCGCTTTCACGACTGCCATTTTCGAATTTCCAGTTTCCATTTTCCATTTTCTAAATCAGTGCTCCTCTGAAACCGCCATGCCGATATACACAGCAGGCAAAAGCATGAAAATGTACGCCTGCAAGACCGAGACAAAAACGTGCAGCGCCATAAACACCGCAGGCACCAGAATAGGAATCAGGCCGCCAAATACCGACTCCAACTGATCACCCACCATCATGTTGGCGTAAAGACGGACGCTGAGGGAAAGGAGCCGGCCCAAATTCCCGAAGACTTCGACCGGAAACATGATGACTGCCATGAGCAGCGGCCCGGCAAGGTTCATGAGATGGCGAATGGCCGAGCGACCCTGGCCCTTTGCGGCCGCCGCCAGCAAGGGCCCGGCAAGGTGCATGAGATAGCCAACAGCCCCATGCTGCCGGACGCCCTGAAAATTGTAATAAAGGAACGCGGCCACGGCACAGCCTAGCGTCACCTGAATGTGACCCGTTGGCGTCTGCATGGTCGGGATGAGTCCCAGCAAATTACACAGCATTACGAAAATCCCGAGACTCCCAAGCATCGCCACATAACGGCCACTCCCGTGGCCGATGATCTCTTCGCACATACCCTGTATGAATTGCACTACGACTTCCATCAGATGTTGAAACTTGCCGGGGTTTTCAACCGATAAGCTCCTCCGCAGAATAACAACTCCCACTATCATCAGTAAGATGACAAAGACTTCCATCGCCACGTAATTCGGAATCGGATAGGCGGGATCGGAAGGCGCTTGTCCAATCTTCGCCAGTAAAGGCGTTACCACGCCGCCCAATAGCTTGTTCAAGATTGCCGTAAACCAAACTTGATGTTCCATGTTTCCGTTGCGTAGCGGCGATTTTACATCGCCACTTTCACATCGCCATGGCTGTAGCGGCGATTTTACATCGCCATGGCCGTAGCGGCGATTTCATCCGTCGGCTGACGGACCACTGGCCACGTAGCGGCGATTTTACATCGCCACTACTTTGGCGACGTAAAGTCGCCGCTACACGTGGCGCGAAGCTAATCCGTCCGCTAACTGGATGATGCCTTCAATTAAAACCCCGGCCACCGGGACAAACAGCCCCGCCAGTATAGCCATAGAAGGCACCCATCCGGTCTTGAAAAAGAAGAACACAAGACCGAATGCAAGCGGATATCTTATCAGGAATTTTGCCACCACCAACTTTGGAACTCGGGATTGGCCGGCCTTCGCTAACACCTCCACTGCTTTGTGAAGCCAATAGTAGTTCAGGATTCCCAGGGCAGCGCCTAAGGCAAAACCGATCGCGATTGTAAACTGTCGGCACACCAGGATCACAAGGAGCGTCAGGAAACCACAGAGCATCATCCAACGCGGCATGCGCGCTTCAGCCCGAGCCAGTTCCGGGGCTTGAATTATCTCCGTCTGCATCTTTCTCCGCTCGTTTCAGTATCCGCAGAAGCTCAAGAAAACCGCCCCCTGCCCCCAGAAATCCCATCACCAAGGCCAGAACCGGCGAGGTGTGCAGCCAGCGATCCAGGTACCAACCGCTTGCACCACCTACAACCGCACCCGCGGGCAAAATAATACCCAGGCTCGAATAGAACCCCACCTGGGCCCAGAGGTTAGCCTGCTTCCCGATACTCCTGGGCATATGCCCTCCTCTCACATAAAGAAGGGCTGAATGGCCTCACGCGCCATCAAGATGAAAGGCTGGGGGTAGATCCCGATCACCAACGTCATGCTCAGCGTAACGGCGAGCGCCACTTTCACACCCACACCGGTCGCCAAAGGGACCGCCTCCGTTGCCTTTCTCATAAACATTGCAATCACAATCCGGAAATAATAGTACAACGCCACAACCGAATAGGCCACCGCCAGGACGGCCAAGTAATAATGCCCGGTTTCAACTAAGGAAAGGAAGATGAAGTACTTCCCGATGAACCCTGCCGTTGGGGGAATACCGGCCAGCGAAAGCAGGAAAATGAGCATGAGGATTGCCATCCCTGGCGCGCGTGCCATCAGGCCGGACAGGTCATCAATCTCGTCCCCGACCAGGTCCTTCCGCCGCATCACAATGATCACCGCGAAAGCCCCGAGGTTCATGAAAGCATAGACAAGGAGATAGATGGCAATGGCCGTCAAGCCGTCCCGGTTTCCGTCGGCGGCGGTAACGAGACCAAGCAGCAGGTAGCCCACGTGAGCGATTGCGGAGTAACCGAAGAACCGTTTGATGTTGGTCTGGGTTATAGCCGCCAGGTTCCCAAGGGTCATGGTGGCGATGGCAACTCCAATCGTCAACACCTGCCACTCGCTTCGCAGCGGCCACAACCCGGAAATCAAAATACGAATGAAGAATGCGAATGAAGCCACTTTCGGGGCCACAGAAATAAAGGCCGTGATGGAGGTTGGGGCGCCTTCGTACACGTCCGGCGCCCACTGGTGGAAAGGCACCGCCGCCACTTTGAAATAGATTCCCGCCAGAAGCGTAATCATCGCGATCCAAGCCAGAGGGTCGTGCACAGGGCGATCCGATAGCCGTTGTGCAATCACCATTAAGTTCGTCGAACCCCCGATGCCGTACAGCAGAGACATTCCGTAAAGGAGCAAGCCGGAGGAAAAAGCACCCAGCAGGAAGAACTTCACCGCCGCTTCGTTTGACCGCCGGCTGCCACGCAGAAAGCCTGTCAGGATGTATTCGCAGAGCGCCATGAGCTCGAGGGAAATAAACAGCACGATGAGATCAG